>CAIYDY010000384.1 GCA_903925015.1 uncultured Acidobacteriia bacterium | reverse complement strand
GGAGAGCCCATTACGGGCGCGCTACACCCGATCCGTAAACGCTTCTCTCCCGGAACAATCCTGATTCGGAATCGGCCTTCTAGTTTAAGGCTTCTCCTGAGCTTTGTCCGCCGTAGGTTTCTCAGCCGCAGCCTTATCCGCCACCGGAGGCCGGAAGCGCTGCTGGATCGCAGGTTTTGCGCTGGCCAGTTCCACGTAGTCGTGGAGGATCGTGTCCTTCTTCCCCGGATCGAGAATCAGGTGCCGATGCCGTCCGTCCGCACCGGCCTGGAACGTAGTCTTGCCGTCGGACTGCAGCGTTACCGTACCGGCATCGGAAACCTTGAAGTATCCGGCATTCGGGCGACCCGCATGCAGCGCCGCCACCATCGCCCAGCTTGGCGTATCGTACGGCATCGGCTTGAACGCCTTGTAGGCCTCCGCAGCCAAATGGTTGGGCACCTGCTCTTGGAACTCCTTGCCGACCGATGCCCCCGGGAATGGGAGTGCCGTTCCCAGCTCAGGCCCCGCAAATACGATCGGCGTGGGCCAATCCTTCAGAACCGCTTTCGCCGCCGCCGGGTCAGATGCGAACGAATTCCCGCCGCTGATCACCAAGTACTTCAGCTTGGCCGTCAACAGGTCCTTCATACCCCGGAATTCCATCGCTGCAGCTAGGTTCGTCGCCGGGCCCGCCAGCACGAAGAACGCATTGAGGTCATTCTGGGCCTGAAGGTAGTTGCGGAACAGGGTCAGGGGATCGCCCGTCTCCAACTGACGCTTCACCTGATTGTGGTAAGTCGGCTTTCCATCCGGCCCTTTCACATCGAACGGTGCAGTGAACGCCGTCGATGTCTCGCCCGCCTGACCCTTGGTCGGCATGCCGATCGGCGGGACCTGGGCGAAGACCGCAGCCGGACCCCTGTAGAACCGCTCCAGCGCATCCAAATATCCGGCCACAGCAAGATTCGGGCGGCTCATCGTCACAATCGCAACCCGGCAATCGTTTTTCCCCTGCATCCCGTGCAACAGCGAAACGGCCAGAACTTCATCCATCGTGGCGAAATCGGAGTCGAAAAATGCCCCCGCCGCCGGTTTTCCACCTCGTCCGAACTGCATATGCCTTACGCCAAGTCCAATCCGTCGAGCTTGCCCGTCGAGTCGCCGAAGTCTTCCACATGGACACCCATGCGGTCCATCATGGTGATGAACAGGTTGCACATGGGGGTTTCGCGGCGCACCACGACCCGACGTCCGGTTTTGAAGTAGTTGCCGCCCTTGCCGACAACAATCGTCGGCAGGTCCTCGTGCAAGTGGGCGTTGGGGTCGGAGAGGCCCGCGCCGTAGACCAGCATGCAGTTGTCGAGCAACGTGCCGTCGCCATCCTGGGTGGACTTCATCTTTTCGACGAAGCTGGCGAACTGGCGCACGTGGTACTCGTTGATCTGGCGTACCTTTTCGATCAGGTCGGCTTGGTTGCGGTGGTGGGTGAGCGGGTGGTGACCGTCGGGAATTCCCAACTCACGGTAGGGGCGCGACGAACCTTCGCGCGTCATCAGCATGGTGATGATGCGCGTCTGGTCGGCTTGGAACGCAATCGCCATCATGTTCGACATCATGCGGAAATGCTCGGCGAAGTCGGCAGGCACGCCGTACGGCTTCTCCATGTGCGGGTCGATCTGCGCGTTGTCCTTCTCGGCGCGCTGGATCTGGCGCTCCACCTCGCGGATCGACGACAGGTACTCGTCCAGCTTGCGGCGGTCCGTGGGCCCCAGGGAAACTTCCAGTTTCTTGGTGTCCTCGGTGACGAAATCCAGGATGCTGCGGCGGTATTTGGACTGCCGTGCCCTTTCCTCCGGCGTCATCGGCAGACCCGCACCGAACATCCGCTCGAAGACTGCGCGCGGATCCAGCATGGGCGGCAGGGGCTGGGTTTCACTCCGCCACGCAAGGTTGTTGGTGTAGGCGCACGCGTAGCCTGAATCGCAGTCGCCTGCTTGGCGCGCGTCCTCCATGCCCAATTCCATCGACGGGAAGCGCGTCTGCTTGCCGATTTCGTTGGCGACAATCTGGTCGAACGAGATACCGTTCTTGATCTCCACCAACGACTTCTTCACCTGGATGCCCGTCAGGTACGACCCGCTGCAGCGACCGTGGTCCCCGGCACCATCGAGCAACGCACGGCCCGTATTGTGGGTCAGGTTGCCGAGTTGGAGGATATCGTCCTTATACGGTTCCAGCGCCTTCAACGTACGCGGCAATTCCTGGAGCTTGCCTTCATAGGAAGGGTTCCAGCTGTCCATGATCATGCCGTTGGGCACGTAGAAAAACGCCATGCGGACCGGGCGCGCCGGAGTAGCCGCTAAGGCGGGAACCATCGAATCGAGGTAGGGCAGGGCGATTGCAGCTCCTGCACCGCGCAACATGGCGCGTCTGGAGATGGATTTTCCGGTGATCATTTGCTTGCTGTCTCCTTCGTGGGGGCTTTTTTCTGGCTTACTGCCTGCTCGCCGCGGCGGCTCTGGAACGGCAGGCTGCGGACTACTTCATAAATCATGGTCTGGAAGTGGTAGCCGTCGGAAGCCACCTTCCTGTTGATCTCGTCGATGGTCTTGTTATCGAACGTCTGCATGCCGCGGCCGAGCGCGTAGGTCATGATCTTTTCGACTAGGCACCGGGACACCTGCGGCAGGTTGTCCATCAAGACCGTCCGCATCTCGGCTGCGGATTTGAAGCTCTTCCCGGTCGGCATTGTGCCCCCGACGTCAATCGGGAACTTGCCGTCCATGGTGCGCCACTTGCCGATGGCGTCGTAATTTTCGAGGCCGAATCCGAGCACGTCCATCTTCGAATGGCACGACGCGCAGACCGGATTGTTCCGGTGCGCCTCCAGTTGCTTGCGCAGGGAAACGTCGCTGCCGACCTTCGAATCGTCGAGAGCGGGAACGTCCGGCGGCGGCGGGGGCGGCGGCGTTCCGAGGATATTGTTCAGAATGTACTTGCCCCGGATCGTGGGGGAAGTACGGCTGGGGTAGCTTGAAACCGCCAGGACGCTGGCTTGGGTCAGCACACCGCCCCGCTGGTCGCTGGTCAATTCGATCTTGCGGAAGTCCGGCCCCTTCACCCCTTCGATGCCGTAGAACTTTGCCAAAAGTTCGTTGGCGTAGGTGTACTTGGCGTTCAGGAAGTCGGATACAGGCCGGTTCTCGCTCAGTGCATGCTGGAAGAACAGGCTGGTTTCGGTCCGCATGGCATCCTTCAATTCGGGAGTCCAGAGCGGGAATTTCTCGGCGTCGGGCTTGATCGAGTCCAAGTTTCGGATCTCCAACCACTGACCCGCGAAGTTGGTCGCGAATGCACCAGCCTTGTTGTCCGTCATCATCCGCTTGACCTGCGCGTCGAGTACGGCTTGTTCATGCAGCTTGCCGGATTCAGCCAGCGTCATCAACTCGTCGTCCGGCATCGAACTCCACAGAAAATAGCTCAGCCTTGAAGCAAGTTCGGTGTCCGTCACCGAGTGGACTTTCGACGGATCCAGCGGATTGGCATCCTTCTCCATGCGGAACAGGAACTGCGGCGACACCAGCATTGCCTCAATCGCCAACTGGATTCCCTGCTCGGTCGACTGCCCCTGCGCCTTCGCCATCGCCACGAACTTCATCAAGCCTGCAACTTCCGTCTTCGATACCGGACGGCGGTAGGCGTGGTGTGCAAGATTCGAGACGATTTTCTCGACGCAGGCTTGTCCTCCCGTCTTCACGTCGCAGATCAGGATCTTCTTCCGGCTTGCCTTCTCAACTTTGGAGGGGAACGGGCCCACGAAAGTCATCGACCCGATGAACTTGTTCTTCTTGTCCGAGTAGGCGTCCTTGGAGTCCGTAATCGTCTTGATGAATTCGTCGTTCAGGAACTGTGCCCGGAATACGTGGTCACCTTCGGGCAGGTAGGTGCGGATCTCGCCATCGGAAAACGGGTTGAAATAGACCAGTCCGGACGGCTTGGTTTCGACATCAATGGTCTGGACCAGGACTCCATCCATGAAAAATCCCATCTTCACCGCCTTGGCGTTGGCGGCGCGCTCGCCGGGAAAGCCGAAACGGACAATGTACTCCCCGTCGAAATCGACGCGGTGGGATGCCTCGACGGTGCTGAAGTCCAAGCGGCGGATGTTCTTGGTCTTCAGTTCGTAGGTGGTTTCGACGGGCTTCTTCGGAAGCGGGTCGGCTCCCATGGCGCGCGAGGCGATGGACTCGGCCGCGTTCAGGTACTTCTCCATCAGGACGGGCGAGATGGTTAGGATGTCGGCGATATTGTCGAAACCATACCCGGAATCGTCGGTGGGGAAGTCCTTGTCTGCGCGGAAATCAACGGCCAGGAGATCCCGGACCGTATTGCGGTATTCGTTGCGGTTCAGGCGGCGGGCCGTCACTCGGCCCGGGTCCGGGCGGACCGCGGCATCGGCACGCGCGAACTCACTTTTGAGATGGGCAACGAGGGCGGACATTTGCGTCTGCGGTGGACGCGGCGCTCCGGCCGGCGGCATTTCACCCGATTCGATCTTCTGTACGATCCGGTCCCAAGCCTCGCGGTCGGTGCTCAGTGTCGCAGCGTCGTTGTATGCCAACAGGTTGACGCCACCCGAATTCATGGAGGCGTTGTGGCACCCGGAACAATTATTTTTTAGCACCGGGGCAACAATTTTTGCGAAGGCTGCGGCGTCGGGCTTGGGGGCTGCGGTCTGGGCACTTGCCAAACCAAACGAAAGATAGGCAGCGACCCCCGCCGTAAGTGTGGCTTTCGCCAAGTTGTTGAATTTGCGCGTCATTTCAGCTAGGTGGACCGGTCTCTGGAAGGCAATTCCAAACGCTCTGGAAGCTCCCGTCGATTGTGATTATATCTAATTCCCGTGCTGGCTGGCAGGACGCGCTTGTCCTCAATTGGAAGGGTCGAACTGGTAGCCGAACATGTCGATATCGGCGCGGAAAACTTCGCCCACCAAGGCTTGGGTCCGTTCGCTATAGTAATCGCGGTAGTCCTTGTGCTTGCTCTTGTTCAAATGCGGAAGTTCCGCAGCGAATCCGAGGCGACGGCCGACTTCGGCGAAGTCCGCCGATAGCCGCTCGTAGTGGCCGATGAAATCCACCAGCAGCTTGCCGTCTTCATCCACCAGCATGTCCTTCTGCAGCTTGGTGATGCCCTTCGGGAATGGAACGGCGGTCTCGGCAACCCAATCGAGGAACGCCTCGAAACTCCCCAGGCCCTTGACGATGTCGTGGTTGGTGGCCCCGGGCTCCCGGAGGATGAAGTGGTACATGGACACCTGCAAGTCCCAAGGATTGCGGACGAAGGCGAACTTGAAATATGTGTTGAACTGCTCCGCTGGCAACTCCCTGCGGACGTCGCGCACGGTGGGGTGGAGCAATAGCGTTTCCCAGACCGTGTACAGGGGATTGGGCTTCCCGTCCTTGGTCTTGGCAGGGCGTCGGATCTTGAATTTCTCCGGCTCCTCGCAAAGCGGGATGAGAACCTCCCGCATGCTCATACCGCCGGTCTTTCCTGTGTGGATGTAGATGAAGCGATGGCTGTGGGAAATCAGCATATGTCTAGGGCTTGGGCATGTAGCCGTTGTTCTGCCAGAACTCGAAATAAGTGCGGGTCAATGCCGCATCGAACGGCGGACAGGCGATATCGGTTCCTGCCAGTCCGGCGCGGGAGTTGCCGTCGTCGAACTTCGGTCGTTTGTAAAACAGGAAGTGCGGTGCCGTGAGGGAGAGCAGGAGTGACGAAAAGAATGCCTTCTCCTCGGGCTCGGTGGCGCGTGTGGCCTTCTTCAGTTCCTGCCACCAGCGGTCGTACGGCATTTCCTCGAGCTGGTACCCGATTCCGCGGAGAACTTCCATCAGTGTTGACCAGCGAATCGGTGCCGGATTGGCGTAATGGAATGCCTTCCCGAAGTTGCTCGCCGACCCGGCCAAGTGC
>CAIYDY010000383.1 GCA_903925015.1 uncultured Acidobacteriia bacterium | reverse complement strand
TGTCGGGGCTGTAGTTATGTGCAGCGAAGGCGAACGCAGCGTCCCTGTTCGGCACACTGTTCCGCTGGAAACATCGACCAGCGTCACATAATCCGGCGCTTCACATAACACAACCATCCAGGCGGTGATCCCTCGCCGAGCGAGGCGGACTTGCGCATCACGCGCGATCTTAACCGGGCGGGCCAACTGCTCAAGATCGAGGTGCTCGATCACATCATCGTTACTCCGAACAAGCACTGCTCCTTGCGAACATTGGGGTATTTCAGCACCTAACTACAGCCCGGCACGCAACGTGTCGGGCATTTTTAGTTATGGAGTTGCACAGGCTTCAGTTCACGACATTCCACAGTGCGCTGGAGTCTGGTCCTGAATCACATGCTCACCAAATCGGCGTAGGCGGTGCACAATCCATGAACTGCCTCAGCTTGTGGCCGTCAGGGTGGACGGTTAAATCAGGAAATGACCGAAGGCACCCCGCGCGTTCGTCGGTTGGGATGCCTCATTGGCAGTCTTGCATCATTGAGGTGGCCCCATTGAGCCGTTGGGGAGTCTTTCCTGAACGTTTCCGTCGAATGTACAGATGTTGCCGTGGACGCTGCACTTGATCATCACGTCACCCCCTGCCTTTTCGGCGGAGTCCTTCCCCGCCCAATCCAGTGTGTAGCTGCTGCCTCGCTTCGCAATTTCAGTCCAGCGTTGCGGGATTGTCATGGGGAGAATATCGGCCCGGCTGGCATCCGAAGGACAGATCACCTTGGACGGATTGGTAATCTCATTGGTAATCGACAGGAACCCGTCCGGCATCTTTCCGGAATTGTCCAAGGAGTAGATTCGGACCGCCAATCCCACTTCCTTCAGATTCCTCAGGCATTGTTGCACTTGCCCCGCCCGATCCAATGGCGGTTTCGCCGCCGCGATTTCTTCAGGGGTCGGATCTATGATCCTGGCTTCGAGGGTCGGAGCCTGCCATTCGTTGCTACGCAACGTGGAAAAAAGCCAGCCCACCAAATGAATCCGGCTTCCATGAGTGAACGTGCGGAGGTTGGGGTTGTTCATTCGGGGGAAATTGGAGGGGTCCGATCCGGCCGGCTCGGCAACTTCCAATCTCATTGTCGTCAGGTTGGTGAGCACGCCAATTGGATCCGGCTCCATCCGGGCATCCTCCAGCACTTCCAGTTCGGCATCAAATTCGCATCCACGACGGGTTCCATCTCGCTTGGAAACCAACTTCTCGATCAGGGTGAGGGCCTCAAACTTGGTCACCCGCAGGCGGCGATTGCCTTCCGCGACCACTTTCGCCGTTAGCACCTTGCGCCAGTCCTCCTCGGTGACGTCGGCCACCAGCAGGCGGCTCCAAAACAGGACGGATAGGGCGAAGATCCGAAACGGCATTAGGGCTTTCACAAATGAATAATGCGCCGTCTTCCGCCGCACCGACAAGCAGTAAATGGGTATCAAGAACCCTTCGCCAGGTCTGGATTTTCTTGCGCATGCCTTATGGATAAAAAGACCCGCGGGCTACGTACTCACGACCTTTTCGGCATTGCCTCTTCGACAGAGGGCTTTCTAACCTGCCGGGGTGTTCCCCGGGCTTCCTCTCATTCACCTCCCCCGCAAACTATGTCTACCGCTGCCAACCCCGTTCCGTCGCAATCTCCCGGTTCCGCCGGTCAGGAGCCATCGGGACGTTCTGCGATATCCCTGGAACCTCAGGAACTCCTCCTCCTGATCAGCCTAGCCGGACTGGCCGGCGCCTTCTTCGCGCCTTGGGCGAGCAGCGACCCGCCCATTACCGGCGCTTCCATCGGCAGTTTTGATCCGGCCGGAAAGTATTACTGGATCATCCCGCTGCTGGCCGTTGTCACGGGAGCAACCCTACGCTGGGCGGCGGCTCGACAATGGCTCGGGGCGGTCACGGCTTTGGCGGCCTGGTATGGTGTCGTGCATCTCTCCTCCCAGACCCAGATGTTCGGCGGGCTTGGTTTGCGCTGGGGCGGTTCGCTGACCGTGGTGTGCGCCCTGGGGGTCTTTATCTTTTCGGGGCAACGCCGTTTTACCCTGCCCGCCGATTTGGTGGCGCGTCGGTTAAACTCACGCAAAGCGGAGGTATTCTCCCATTGGGGGACTTTGACGCCGGACATTCATTTTTCGTCGCAGGAGTTTTACCGGGATCTCGAAACGGCCATCACCGCGAAGGAGTGGCCCGGCGTGGAGACTCTGCGGGTCGAATACCGCGAGGGCGGACCCCTGTCCCACGGCCGCCAATACTTCCGGGTTATCAAGGAACGGCAGTTGTTCGATGTTTGCGCGGCCAGCTTCGGCAAAGACTACTTCTTTACGTTGCGGGAGGCGGAGATTCCCGCCGTCGTGACCATCCGGGTCCTCCTGGCCGTCCTGCTGGGGCTGCTCATCGGCACGATCTTCCTGCTCCAGTTGTTCGGTGTGCTGTTCGGTGTCTCCGCCGTCGTCTTCCTTTGTGTGTTCGGCATCTGGTTCCTGCTCAATGTGCTGAAGCTCGGTCTGACTCGGGTGGATTCGCTGCTGGTCAAGCTCCCGGTTCTGGGGGTGGCCTACGAGGCATGGTTCCGCAAGGACACCTATTTCCAGCAGGACACACGCACCATCTTCCTCCAGTCCATCACCGAACTTGTGAAGAAGAAAGTGGAGGAAACCACCGCCGCGAAGGGTCTGAAGCTGCTGCGCTGCTTTGAACGTGCCCCCGTCATGGACGGACTCTACAAGCAGTCCGTGCGGTCCCTGGAACCGGATGCCCCCGCCTCATGAGCCGGCTCGACGAAATCACCAGCGAGCAGTTCGCCCGCTGGGAAAGGCGCGGACGCGGCTGGCAGGTCTGGCCTGATCCGGTCGCACCCGAACCGCCATTCCGTCCCTTTCCGGGTTACTCCGGTTCCCCGCCCAACTTGGAGGTGGACGACGGGCGCGTGCCGGGGTTGTTCGCCAGCATCTTTGACAGATTCGAGAAGGCACTGAACCCGAAGCGGCCGGCTCCCGTGCCGGAACCCGAGGACGAGGACCCGGAGCCGGAGCTCTTGCGGCGCGAGCCCTTGGTGGAGTTGCAGACGGCGCTGCCCGCCAACCTCGATATCAAGCACGACGCCTTTGCGACCTTTTTGGAGCAGTTGGCCGTTTGTTCCGAACCCGTAGCCTTTGAACTTGTCGGCACACCGGAGCGCATCGTCGCACAGTTCGCCGCACACCGACGGGACACACCAGTTCTGCGCCGGCAGGTGAGTGCTTATTTTCCCTGAGGTCGTCTTTCTACCGGAGGAAGGAACACTCACCGCTGCCTGGGAGTCGGCCGGAGACGAAACGGCCATCGTGGAGTTTGGACTGGAGCAGGAGTTCATGCTGCCGCTTCTCGCCGCCGGCAAGCTCGACCCGTTCATCGGCCTCATCGGAGCCATGAGCGACCTGGCCGAGGGTGAGTTCGCCCTGTTTCAAGTGCTGTTTCGGCAGACGGCGAATGACTGGACGCCGAGCGTATGGCGCGCGGTGACGGGTTCCGATGGCAAGGCCGTGTTTGTGAACCGTCCCGACCTCGCCATTCAGGCCAAGGCCAAGGTCGCCTCAACCCTTTATGGTGTGGTGGTTCGGATTGCCACGCGCTCCGAAGATTTTGAACGGGCTTGGGGGATCGCCCGTGAACTTTCCTTTGCCCTCCGTGTCTTTGCCAACGCCCAGGGCAACAATCTGGTTCCGCTGCGTAACGACGACTATGCGTACTACGCCCATTGCGAAGACGTTCTCCGCCGGCAGTCGCACCGCAGCGGGATGCTTCTCAATGCCGACGAGCTGATCGGGTTCGTCCACTTTCCTTCACCGGCAGTCCGTTCTGCGAAGCTTCGCCGTCAGGTGGAACGCACCAAGGCCGCGCCCGCAGCGGCGACCGGCGGACATTCTCTGGTTTTGGGCGAGAACAGGCACCTGGGCCGGACCGTGCCGATCAGCCTCTCCTCTGACCAGCGCACCCGGCACATGCACGTCATCGGGGCGACCAGCACCGGCAAGAGCACGCTGCTGTTCAACCTGATCCGGCAGGACATCGAGAACGGCGAAGGTGTGGCCGTGATTGAACCCCACGGCGATTTGATCGAGCGCATCCTCGGCGTGATCCCGCCGGAGCGAATCAACGATGTCATCCTGATTGATCCGGCGGACGAGCAGTTCTCCGTCGGGTTCAATATCCTGTCCGCGCACAGCGACTTGGAAAAGACGCTGCTGGCTTCTGACCTCGTGTCTGTCTTCCAGCGGCTCTCGACCAGTTGGGGCGACCAGATGGGTAGCGTGTTGAACAATGCCATTCTCGCCTTCCTGGAGAGCAGCGAAGGCGGCACGCTGGCCGACCTCCGGCGCTTCCTGATTGAGCCGGCGTTCCGCGAACGCTTCCTCAGAACCGTCCGCGACCCGGACATTGTTTATTACTGGCGCAAGGGCTTCACACAATTGTCGGGCAACAAGTCCATCGGCCCGGTGCTGACCCGGCTGGAAACCTTCCTCTCGCCCAAGCCCATCCGCTACATGGTTTCGCAGCCGGTGAACCGGCTCGACTTCGCGGACATCCTCGATTCCGGGAAAATCTTGCTCGCGAAGTTATCGCAGGGACAGATGGGCAAGGAGAATTCGTTCCTGCTCGGCTCCCTGCTCATGGCGAAGTTCCAGCAGGCCGCGATGTCCCGGCAGCGGCAGGCAGCCGCGTCGCGTCGGGACTTCTGGCTCTACGTGGACGAGTTCCACAACTTCATCACGCCGAGTATGGCGGAGATTTTGAGCGGAGCGCGGAAGTATCGGCTGGGACTCGTGCTCGCGCATCAGGAGCTTCGGCAGTTGGAACGAGACCGCGAGGTCGCCAGCGCCGTCCTCTCCAATCCTTACACCCGCGTGGTGTTCCGCGTGGGCGATGATGACGCCCGCAAGTTGGAGAACGGGTTCTCCTACTTCGAAGCGCGCGATTTTCAAAACCTGGAGACGGGCAGGGCCGTGTGCCGCGTGGAAAAGGCGGATGGCGATTTCAATCTTTCGATCCCTGCGCCGGAAGACCCCGAGGATGCGGAGGCCACCCGCCACTTGGTCATCGAGACCTCGCGCCGGACCTATGCGACTCCGCGTTCGGAGATTGAGGCAGCATTGCGGGCAAAACTCGACGCTGAGGAGCCGGAGTCGCCGAGGCCGGCCAGCGTGCCGAAGGCTGCGGAACCACCGCCGGTTCCGAAGATGGCGGAAGTTCCGAAGCCCACGGGTTCGGAAAAGGAGTCACCATCAGTTGATCCACCGGCCGCCCCAACGCCCACGACTTCTGCCAATCTCGGCGCCGCTGCCTCCGAAGCCGCCGCCGCCGCTTCACAAGACTCTTCTGAAACAGAGCATTCCGCCATCAAGCGGGAGATCACAACGCAGGCAGAAGCGTTGGGCTACGCCGTCACGGCCGAGGAATTTGTGCCTGGAACTCAGGGGCGCGCCGACCTCGTGCTTCGCAGAGGAAAGCGGGTGATCGCCTGCGAGGTTTCGGTGACGACCGATGCCGATGACGAAATTGGCAATCTGACCAAATGCCTGGCGGGTGGATATCCGCAGATCGTCCTGATCGCCACCAGCGCCCGCAAGCTGGCGAACATAGAACGGAGGTTTAAGAAGACTGCCGCACCCGACAGCCTGAAACGGGTTGCTTTTAGCCTGCCAGTTGACTTCGTGAAACAGCTTCGAGTCTGGGCTGAGAGCGACCCACGTGACCTCAGAGCTGAAAGCACCACGCCGCAAAAGCAGCCCATCAATCTGGGCTCTTCCACTCTGACTGAAGCCGAGCGACTCAAGCGGGAGCAGGAAATGCTGGAGCGCATTCGAAAGGCAATGAAGGAGCCGCCGACGGATTAGGGTCAGGCGGGAGACCGGCAATATCAGGGCACCGTCGCACGGTAAAAGCGGGCGGTCTTATTGGCCGGCCCCGGCTCAGCGAAGAGCGCAGTGCCGTTGGTGTTCACCAGCAACGCGGTGGTCGTCCAGTCTAGCAAGTTCGTCGAGGCTTGGATGAGATAGGTGTAGCCCGGTGGGGCTGTGAGCCGCAGCACCGGCGTGCCGTTCGTGGCGATGCCAAGTGCGGCGAGCCTGATGGGTTGCGTGAGACCCACGAAACCCGTCGCCACGTTCGTGACCGTGACGCTAGAAGCGTTCGCAAACGAATCGAGTCGGAAACTCAGGGTGAATAAGCCGTTTGTTTCCGTGGCGGTCAGCGGGAAGCGGTAGTTTTGCAATCCCGGCGAGGCCACGCGCTCGTCCACCGTGCCCACTTGGTTCGTATTCCAATAAACCGTCAGCAGACCCTCCGCCGCGTTTGTGTCGGTAAAGCCCGCGTCGAACTGCACGAAGTTTACCGCGTTCGTGACCGGCACGCCCAGCGCCAGCCAGGCCGGCCCGTTGGTGACGCTGCCGCCTTGCGGGAGGGGGTGGTTATTTCGACCCGGTCCCACATGTGGCAACGCAGACCAGATGCTGTTCAATACAAAACCGGCATCGCCTACAAGATTTGCGCCGAAACTGCTTAAAGCGTGAGGCGCATCGGAAATAACAGCGGCAATGCCTGCGATTCCTGATTCCAGACCTGCAATTCCCGGATTCGGATTCTTGACCGCGTCCAATGGACTGCATGGCAGAAATGGACCGCTGCCGACAGGGTAATTGACTTGGTTATTGATCCAAAACAAGCCTTCCACTTCCTTGCTCAAGGCGAAGCCATAAGCGGAAGAGCATGAATAATTCCCGCCAGTCATTGATCCGAGATAAAAATCAATCGGGTAGCCGTGCGATGAAAGCGCTACTTCTCCTCCATCTAAACCGATATATGGAGCTGGTGTATTTCTAGGATCAACCCAACTCACGTCCACATTAAATGCGTAATCGAGATTGCCGCCGGTGAAGCCGCCACTTCCGTCCTCCACAAAATAAGAATCCGACCAATCAGCATTCTTTCCATAGTTGTTCTTCTCCTGCAAAAATATGCCCAGATATGGGTCGAGGAACGTCAATTGAACCTTCGGCGGATTTGACGAAGATTGCAATTGATTGGCGATGGCTTGAATCATTCCCGAACCGGCGCTATGGGCTATGAGATGCACTTGCTGGTATCCCATGCCGGCAATTTCCTTGCCGAGTTGCGTGCCAATGTATTCAGCCTGACTGAGCGCCTGCTGCGGTTCCAGTGTCCAAGCCGCCCAAGTCCAGTCATAGGTCTCAAGTTGCCAGGCGCTATTGCCTCCCAACCGTTGAGCGATGGCATTGGTCATGGCTGCCATCCACGGTTGAGCGGGCGGGCCGAGAGGATTCGCTTCTACGGATTGCCAGCCGTGTGTGATAAATACAAGATTCTTAGCGGTGCTAGATTTGGACCAGTTAGGCGTTACCGTAATTCGGGTTGGTGTATTTCCGTTAGCGCCGTCGGTGAGGACGGCGAGGGAGGCGGTGGCGCTGGTGACGGAGCCATATGGATTGGAAACGACAACGGAATAGCTGCCGTCATTTGCCCCCGTGAGAGTATTCAAAGCCAAAGTGGCATTTGTTTCATTGGGAATGTTTTGGCCGGTGAACTGCCATTGATACATTAATGGTGATGAGCTTACGGCATAGACCGCAAAAATGACAAAACCCCCAGAGTTAGCTGCTTGGCTTGAAGGTTGGCCCGTAATCGTGGGCGCACTATTCGGAGGAGAATCGCCTCCGCTCTCTGCCACTCCGGAAATCGGGTGAATGTCTGTCCTATTGCTCGTAGCGGTGTCGGGACTTGCCAAGTCGTTCCAGCCGCCCAACGATTTTAGCATCTGGGCGTAATTTTCCCCGCCAAAAGCATTGTCAGGTTGTCCGGTCAACCAATGCGTATATGTGACGGGTTCACCGCTAATCCATGTATAGTGTCCTTCGCTGCCTGCGTCATTAAAACCGATCCACAGGCTCCGATTTGTGCCACCAAACGAATTAAATGTCGAAAATATCCAGTTCTGTTCTGCTTGATTTCTTACAGTCGCAAGATGTCCGCCGAGTGCGACAGCTTCCGCTTCCGAATTCTGCCAGGTGTTTTCTGCGAGTAAGTAATATTTGTGTCCGTTGGCTGGATTGGTAATTGGACCCTTGAGAATATTCCGCGTGGCGTTGACCAAAGCTGCAATGATCGTATAGGCATTGGTCGTGCTATGGGAACCGTTGCCAATCGGATAACCATAGACACGGGCATAGTAGGTTCCAGTCGTTGCGCCAAGAGTCACAGTTTCGGATTTGCCTACTCCTTGATAGGAGCCAGCCTTCCAAGCCAAGTCTGGCCCATAAAGTTCCAAGTCAAAATTAAGTCCAACCGGAACCGTCAAGGTGACGGTGATCACACCTGCCGTAGTAACGGGAATGCGAAACCAATCCACATCGGTCGGGGTGCAGATGTAGCCATTGAGATTTGTCCCCAAAGGCAGCCATGTTCCGGTCAGTGAAGTATTGTTCGGCTCGTTTGGATCGTTACAGTCTCCAGATCCTTGGGCGGATAAATGTGTGCGCAGCGCTGCGCATAAAATCAGCAATGCGAACCCAAGGAGTCTGAATCGGATCTTCATAGTATGGATCTTTGATCGCGCCTTTGTATACCACCCCGCCACCTATGGCAAGCCACGTGCTTGGAGCGCGACGGAAAGCCTGAGCCAGGCTATTTTGCGTTGGCGCGCAGAGTAGTTTTGTAAGGGGGCGATTGTTTGCAGTTCATTCACGGCCAGCTTCGTCAAATGCGCCGTTGCCGCTGCGGCCTGCCGACGGTTTCGAGGGTCTGGCGGGCAGGAAGGTGTTGAGGCGGCATCCATCGCTCCCCACGTTGTTTGGATCGGTCGCGTTTGGCCGCGAATCCCAGCTCGCTCCTGTGGAGCCTTCGCGAACGAGTTGTCGGGGAAGCAGGTCATCAACCTCGGCGCGCCGAAGATGACAGAAGCCGAGTGAGCAAAGGTGGACCGGCAGTGGCTCGATAGAATTGAGAAGCGGTTGAAGCAAGGACCAATGAACCCCAGGGAGTGGGAGGGTAGCCCTTGCCACGTAACGAACCTACCTCTCCTAGAGGCGAACGCCACTAACGAACTCGGTGGGCTTGCTTCTCTCCCCAAGGAACGATATGGCATTACGAATGAACACTTCGAGCTTCGAGCAGGTGAAGAAACGGGAGGCACTGCGGCGCTCTTCCGACCTGCGCAAGGCTCGCCGAAGTCCAAGGGCGGCGGTTCTGCAGCAGGGGCGTGTCTCGCTGGTCGGTGATGCCGTGTGGCGTATCACCAACTTCAAACAGGTTGCCCATGCCATGTCCAAATGGGCATAGGCGTGAAATTCTCACTCCAGCAGTTTTCCGACGTTTTAAGAATACGCGACGCGACGGGCACCCCTTACATCCTGATTGGGGGACAGGCGGTAAACTACTGGGCGGAGCGATATTTGCCCACCGAGGCTGAGCTTCAGCCGTTGCGGCCATTTACCAGCGAAGACATCGATTTCAAAGGGGGCATTGAGGATGTCCGTCGCATTGCCCAACAGTTGGATTTGGTTCCCGTGTTTCCGCCCAAGGTGGCGATGACGGCGCTCGCCGGTGCCATCCCATTCCAGATCGGCACCTTGAAATCGAACATCGAAATTGTACGGCGAATTCCCGGAGTCAAAGGATCCATCGACGATACCGCCGTGTCGGCCGAGTCAAACGGTCAGAGCATTCGCGTGATGGATCCGATCTCGCTGCTGGCCTGCAAAATGGAGCTTGCCGCAACGGTCGCTCAGGAGAAGCGCCAGGACATCGCTCACCTAAAGATTCTAGTCCCGTGCGTCCGGGCATTCCTCAATGAATTTCTACAGCTGGTGGAACTCGGCACGATACCGGCCAAGGATTGGCTGGGCGCGGTCAACCGGGTATTGAAGCTGACTCAAGGCCGTCGTGCCCAGAAGCTTGCCGAGCAACATCGAATCCACTGGCAGGATATCCTTCCGCTGCCCGCGATTTACGGATGCGCGAACCAGAAAATCGTACGGTTTCGTGTGCAACAGTTGGAGCGCGGCTGGGAAAAATCAGGCGGCGGCGAAATCGGGACCTCATAGGCTCCTTCGGGCACGTCAGATTACACCCTCAGCTATTTTACTGAAAACAGGGGCATGGCGGTCATGGCATTCTTTAGCGTCGCGACTTCCAGATGGGTGTAGCGCTTGTTCATCTCCTTGGAGGAATGCCCGGTCAGCTTCATCCGCAGCTCGTCCGAAACACCGGCGTTGGCGAGGATGGAATTGAAGCTGTGGCGGAGCGAATGGAACGTCCGTTGGGTGAACTTGCGGGTGCCCTTTCCCTCGATGACGCCCAGGTCGATACCCGCCTTCGTGGCGATGCGCTTGAAACCTTCCGACAGGCCGTGCTTTCCACCCGGCCCTTTCATGGCCAATTTCGGACAAAGGAATCCGGTGGTGCCGAAGGTTCTCAGATAGTCCAAGTGCTCAATAATGTGGTAGTGCATCGGGACAACGACCCTCTTCCCTGTCTTCTTCTGCTCATAAACGATGACACCATCCGTCGGATGGATGTTTTCCCATTTCATGTGGACGCAGTCGCTCAGCCGCGCACCGAGGAAATAGCCCAGTAGGATTAGCGTCTGCCACTCCAACGAGGGGGCAGCACCGACCAGTGTCTGAATCTCTTCCTGCGTGAAGATACCGCGCTCCGAACTTTCATCCTTGGGCAACTGAACGGCAGCTACCGGATTCTTGAGGATGATGCCGTAGAGCTCGGCACGGCGAAAGGCAACCTTCAGCGATTTCACGTCCACGATGGCCGTCTTCGGCGCGGCACCGGAGTTCAGTCGCCAATTCAGGAATCCTTCCACTTCAGCCGGCGTCACGGAAGTGATCGGTTTCCCCGCCCGCGGCCCCAAGTGAGCGAGGAAGAGCCGGACGGTGTTCGCATAACGTTCGTGCGTTCCAGGACGACGCTTGGCTTTCACGCCATCCAGCCAGCCCTTCAGGTAGTCGGCGGCCGAGGGAACCGCCAAGCTGTCGCCATTCACTTTCTCCGCCACGTCGTTGAGCACCTTGCGGAGTTGGTCGGTCGTCAATGAACCGGCGCGGGCCTGCTGTTCGACCCGTTCCAAGTCCACCGCGACCCGCATCGCCTGACTCCGGTCGGAGGTCTTGGCGGAGCGCTTCAACTGCCGCCCATTACGGTCGGTGAAGCACGCAATCCAGAAGCGGGAGTCAGCTCTGCGGATGACGGTTGCCATGACCCGAGAATAAAAACGGGAATAAAAAGATCAAGACTGGCTCTATTGCGATGACGCAACATGTTCATTACCAACACTCCGAAAAAGGAGAAACGACACGAGGGTTCGATTCCCTTCACCCGCTCCATTGATAATCAATGAGTTACGAGGAAGTGCAAGTAAAGTGCAAGTGAATCACGGCCTTCCCGTCGCTCGAAAATAGTTCCGTCACCCATCCC
>CAIYDY010000382.1 GCA_903925015.1 uncultured Acidobacteriia bacterium | reverse complement strand
GCGAATCCCACAATGGCGCTTTCCGCGCTTGGGCAGCGATGGCGCTCCCGCTCCGGCAAGCCAATCAGGACCGGATGTCTTCCGATCCTGATTTCAAGGTACAGGGCAGCGATTCTTCGCTGCAGCCGACTTTCAGTCGGCCATCACCGGATGTCCGGCGCGCCAGCTGAGCGGTAGTTCCTGAAACGTCTATCGAATCGCAAGGTTGGAGTGTGCGCGGACACGCGGATATTGTTTTTGCATGTGGAGGGCAGCCGCATCGGCGGGAGGCCCTCTAGTTCAACAGATCTTCGGGCTTGGATGCAGTAAAGACCCGACGCTGGCCTCAAGCTCGGACAGGGATAGTCCCGCCAACTGCTGGTGGACGGACTCTGGGATCTCCCTCTGTGCCAACATGACTGGGACATCCCGCGAAGTGCTCTTCGATGGCGGCATCTACCAGCGCCTGGGCAGCATCCCGTTAGCCGTGGACATTGTGCCGTTCCGCCGCCACACGTTCGACGAACGCAGTGGCTGGCTGATGTCGCTACCGGCGATTGCGCTGCGGGAAGGAAAGCTTGAGTATGCGTACGACGACCACGTGCGGGTCGCGCAGGCAAAGGCCGAGGGGCTGACCCCGTGAATCCTCGATGCAACCCTTGCCAGTGCTGCGGTCCGGTCCGACCGGTTTTGAGCGCGGCAGCTGGTTCCAAGTTGGATGGAACCGCAGAAGGCTTCGTCGTACTCTTGTGGCCGGTTCCGGCGAAAAAAACATCGGGGACTTCAACTGCTCCAGTTCCACTCCGGTTTGACCGGCAGGCCTGACCGACATGTCCCGGTGGAAGGCGAGCCTCCCTTATTGAATGCCTTCCAAGGGATGTGGAGGAAAGCGCGGCTCTATCAGTTCAGACAAACAAACCGGGCGCGACATGGAACAGCGCCCCCAATCTGCGGGCCTCTTCTGCGCTGATCTGACGACCGCCGGCGAGAACCGTATGGGCCTCGCGCATTCCGCCAAAGACCGGGGCCAAGTCGAACAGCTCCTTTTCAGAATGTTCCATCAGAAACTGGAGACGTTCGCTCTGGGAGCTGTTGTCCGGCGGCATGGCGTTCCGACGGTCATAGTCCTCCACCAAAACGGCCAGCAACCGCATCGACCTGGTTTCTTCCGATGTCCGGTTCCGACCCTTGCCGATGAGTTCGCCAAGATGCGCCCCGATCTGGTCGTAATCTTGGTCGTTCTCGATCCGGGCGGGGACCACCTCGGCCAGAAGCTGCCCTCTGTGTCAAGCTTGATGAGTCAGCCTGTGTGACAGGAATTAAAGTGCAGGGCGGGAAAGGCAAGCTTGAGTATGCGTCCGACAACTCTGTTTCCGTCTCAAGAAGCGCATGAGTGGCTGCGCCTGGCTGCTCGGGACATTCGTTTGGCCGAACTGGCGCTTGGCGATTCCCCCTCCGCTGGTCGGGGAGGCCCTTTACCACGCCCAGCAAGCAGCGGAGAAGGCCCTCAAGGGGTATTTGGTCAACGCCGGTGTTCCCTATCCGCTAACGCATGACGTGCGGAGGCTCGTCAACCTTTGTGGTGAGGCGGCCCCCGAATTGATGGCTATTTTGCTTCCAGCAACGGGTCTGACCCAATTCGCAACCCGATTCCGCTATCCCGTAGAAGACCAGCCCCACATTTCCGAGGCTCAGCCTTGGCTGGCGATCGCCAAGTTGGTGGTTGCCGAGGTCGCTCGGCGGATGCCACCGGACTAGCGGGTTCTGATTGCAACGGCGCTGCAATTCAGCATGGAAGAATCGCTTGAAAGCCTCAGCCGTCGGGAGAATCAGGCTTTGGAGGAATTCGTCCGGTATCTGAATGAGCCCCGCAACCGCCCCGCCCCCCAACCCTCACAACTCCCCCCGCCTAGCCGCCACCCCAGCCGCCTCCGCCGCCCGATACGCCAGCGCCTGAATCGTCGCCGTTGGCTGCTGCCGCGCACTCGTCACAAAACTGCTCCCATCCACAACAAACAGATTCGGCACATCGTGCGCCCGGTTGAACCGGTCCACCACCGACCGCGCCGGGTCATTCCCCATCCGCATCGTGCCCATCAAATGCCGACTCACCCCGATATCCTCCACCGGATACTTCCACACCCGCGTCGCCCCCGCCGCCTCCAGAATCTCCACCTGCCGCCGTTGGATCCACACCAGATTCTTCATGTCGTCCGGATGCGGTTGGTACGTGATCCGGGGCACAGGCAACCCCCAATCATCCTTCACCGTCGGGTCCAGGTCCAGCACGTTCGATTCCACCGGCAGCGACGTCGCATGCGCCAACGCGGAAAACGTGTGCGTGAAATACTTGCCCAGCATCCTCTTATATTCCGAGCCCCACTTCGGAGCATCGGGAGGCAGTCCATCCAGCCCGAAGCTGATCGGTTGCCAGTCGAAGCGTGCATCGATGCCCGCGCCGCCGTAGAAGCCACGCTTCGGGTCGGCGGCATAGTAATCGTGAATCAGTCGCGACACCTGCACACCCTTGTATTCATCCAAAGGATGGTCGAACAGGTCGCTCGCAAACGAGCCCAAGTCCCACATGAAATTCCTGCCCACCATGCCGCTGCCATTCGCCAGCCCATGGGGGAACCGCTTCGACCCCGACATTAGCAGCAACTTCGCCGACTCCACCCCATTTGCCGAAAGCACCACCGCCCGCGCACGCTGGAACACCTCGCGCCGCTGCGAATCGAAATACACAGCCCCGGTGACCCGCCCCGCATCGCTGCTCTGAATGCGGCGCACATAGCAGCCCGAGCGGATTTCGCACTTGCCCGTCTTCTCCGCCATCGGAATCACAGACGCCAGCGTGCTCGACTTCGCCCGCATCTCGCATCCAAACATCTCGCAGAACCCGCAATGCGTGCACGCCCCGCGCCCTTGGTAAGGTTGCGACAGGATCGCCATCGGCGACGGAAACGGGTGCAATCCAAGCTTCTTCGTTCCGCGCTCGAACAGCACGCCCGACGACTTCACCGGCAGCGGCGGCAGCGGGTACGGCTTCGACCTGGGACCTTCGAAAGGATTCGCGCCCGCGAGGCCCGAGATCCCCAGCTCCCATTCAGCCTTCGTGTAATAGGGCTCCAGTTCGTCGTACGTCACGGGCCAATCGGCAAAGCTACTGCCCGGCACATCGCCAAACACGCTGCGCTCGCGGAAATCGTCGGGATGGAACCGCCAGTAGTTCGCCGTGAAGTGCACGCTCCCGCCGCCCACCAGCCGCCCGTAGTCGTAGCGCTGCTCCACCTTGGCCGTCTCGGACGCGTTTGTCCGGTAGGTGCTGGGCTGGACCTTCGGATCGTTGGCGATGGCATGTTGGTAGGCCACGCCGAACTCGTCGTGCTTGAAGTCCTTCTCCTTGACGTACGCCCCTTGTTCCAGCACGACCACGGAAAAGCCGGCAGTCGAAAGCTCCTTAGCGACCACGCCGCCCGCCGCGCCCGACCCGATCACGACAAAGTCGACAACCTCCGACGGTTTGTAGCGGATCATTTCGCTTCTCCCGCGTAGTAGCCGAACGGAGGCTGGTGGATCATCTTATGCTCCAGCCCGATGTGCGCCCAGCCGACATTCCCTTGGTTGCCGCCCCAATCAGGCGTGGCCAGAAAGCCCATCACCGTGTGGGTGCGCACCAGCTTGAAGAATTCCGTCTCTTGCAGCGCCGTGAACAACGCAATCGCCTGGGCCTGTTCCAGCCCCGCAATCGTGCGCGACTCCGGAAACAGTTCCGACCGCTTCCTCTGCATCTCCGCCAAACCCTTTGTATACACCCCGCGCTTGTCCTTGTCGAAGGACTCCAGCGCCCGGTCGATAAAGTGGATGCAACCAGCCTCGCGCGCCCCCGGTGTCCCGTCGGACGGCAGAATCTGCGAGGCAATCGCCTCGATCTCCGCCGCATCCGCAGCCTTCAAATACCGGAACGCGGCGTTTGTGGACGCGGCGCGCTGGGCATGCTCCTGCGCCATCGCAACATCGGCAAGCGTGGCCGCGCTCAGCGTGCCAAACAGCAGGGATCTTCGGGTCGGACGGTACATTCTCCTCAGGTTACTACTGCCCCGGGAGAATTACCGGTAGGTGCGAGCCGGATCGGCCGTCCAGACTCCCGAACTGTGATAACATCGGTGGCGGCTGCTCGCAAAAACGCAAATCCGGGCTGGCCGGCTAGGAGAAATCAATGACTTATCGATCAAAACCCTTCTTTGCAGGGGCTGGACTCTTGTTGTGCCTCGGCGTGGCGCAAGCCGGTCCACTTACCGTGGCAATGACTACAAACAACGGCACAGTGCCAGGCACTGCGATCACCTACACCGTGGGTGTGACCGGCGGCACCGCCCGCAACATCTTTCCGTCCGCAACCTCGGACAACGCGGTCTGGACCTGGCCCGGCACTTCGCCGAATTTCCCTGAGTTCTTGTCGTCGTTTGGCGGCCCTCAGACACTGACATTGACGTTCAGCGCGCCTGTCCCACTCAGCTCTTTCGTCTTCGGCGTGAGCAGCATATCAAATGCCACCGACACCGTGACTTTGGGTGGCGGCACCGGAACTCTTTCCGACATCGACCTGTCGGACAACTTGCAGGTTTACAACGGGCCGGGACTCCCCAAGGCAAATTTCAATTCGTCAACCGGCAAGATCACTGCGGGCGATTCCACCCAGTCAAGTTTCAACATATCACTTTCCAACGAATCAATTATGCTGGGCAGCACCTCGTCGAACACCATTTCGACCCTGACTCTTGCCGCTGGATTGAGCTCGAACTATTACCAAGGCAGTTGGGTCGGAGATGGCTATACCGTTTTCGTCGGATTTGTGCAGCCGTCGGATGCGCCCGAGCCCGGCTCGGTCGGCCTGCTGCTGGCTGGCGCCGCACTGATGGGAGCCAAGGTTCGCCGTATGCGGCGAGCTTGATGCGCGGGGGCCGGTTTGTGCTCGTCACCCAAACATGCATGCAAATCTGGAATTCGGTTCCAGATTTGCATGGTGGCCGGTGAGGCATTCTTCGCCAAGGCAGGGAATTCCACGGTCAAAGTGGTCGCTTGGAAGCCGAGTCCCCCTCAAATATGCGGACCGCGCGGCGCGAGAACTACCGGTAGGTGCGCGCCGGATCGGTCGTCCAGACGTGGTCTTTTTCAGACGACGGAGCAAAAATCCAAGTGTCGCCAGAAGTGTTACGAGTGATCCCTATGGTGGACCGGACGCGGTCGAGTTGGTTCGCTTCACCGTGGTTTTGGCCCTCGATGGTGATCACGCCGTCAGCGCCAATGGTGGCGGTCCCCTCCAGATAGCCACCGGAGGCGTTCCAATACCACCAAACGATGCGCCCCGACCGTGCGTCCCAGCCGTACACCGTTTCACCCTCATAAACGACTTCGCCTTTTGCCGTTTTTACCCAATGCGTGTTGCGGATGAACTGCTTGCCGTACACCCATTCGAAGCGCTGCGTGTCGGTCAAGCCGCCATTGGGCAGCGGCGCGGTCCAGTCGTGTCCGATGAGAGGCGCAAACGCCTCCAGCTTGCCCTTCGCCCCGACGGCGGGAACCACCGGCTTGTCCTGCGCCAATAGAGGGGCACAGACCAGAGCAAAAATGCAAATGCGTTGGATCATCTCTTACCTTCCATTCGGCACCTTCGACCCGGGCAAGCAGCCGCCTGACCCAGTCCATAGGGATACTTC
Source organism: uncultured Acidobacteriia bacterium (assembly GCA_903925015.1). Taxonomy (GTDB): domain Bacteria; phylum Acidobacteriota; class Terriglobia; order Bryobacterales; family Bryobacteraceae; genus BOG-234. The sequence goes on along the minus strand of CAIYDY010000382.1, from coordinate 14,141 downwards.
GACCTCCATTCTATGCCGATGGCAGGGGATTTCGGAGGTGCTTCCGTCCCGCGAAGCTAGAAGTTCAGCCGGATCTGCATTTCCAGCCTACGGTTGCTGGCGTTTTCCGAGAAGCCCTCCCCGTTGGGGGCACCCGCGATCTGATTCGCGCGCCCAAAGAGTGGCGATGTGATGTTGCCAATGATGGGTCCCGGATTATTGTGGTTGAGCAGGTTGCGCGCGGAAAGGCCGATGATGAGGTTGTACCGCCTGGCCACTGAAGTGGTTCCAAGCAGATTGCGCATGCCCTGGCCGGTCATCGCCGCACTTTGACTTTGGCCAGCCGTGGGCACAGCTGCCGCCTGCGTCTTGGATCCTTCTTTCGGCGGCCCGAAACCAATGGTCTTGGCGAGGCGGAGATTGACAGTGATCTGAGCTGGTCCCCGACCGTGGTTGCGGGCGAGTATCTTCTCGGAAGCCATGGGACTTGGGTCCAGTAAACCGTACGGAGTTTGCACCAACCCGGGTCGCGACGGGTCGATGGCCATGCCCGGACGCGAATTGAACACAGAGGTTCCGTATATGTCGTTTCCCGTAGTTATATTGAATGGAGCTCCGCTCTGCGCGATCACAAACGGGCTCAGCCGAATACTCCAACGGGTCAAAATCGAACCGCCAGCCGTGGCGCGGTGCCGGATGTCGGTTGCGGCCGGGCCGTACTCACCCCTGTAGCTGTTGGGATTGGCCGGCGATGTTCCCACACCGTCGGTATCGCTCATCGACCTGTTGAAAACGTAGAAGCCGAATAGGGAAGCGCTCTTGGAGAGTTTTGAATTGACATTTGCGATCACCTGGTTCTGGTTGTAGATGCCGGTGGATTCGATCAGGAACAACGGGCTTGGGGAAGGTGCGTTGATGTCCCGGGAACGCAATAGATGCACGCCACGGGAACCGGTATACGTGATTGCAGACGTGGTGTTGCTGGACAACTGGCGTTCGAATGTCACCGCCGACTGGAGAATATAGGGAGCGCGTAGATTGGAATCGCGCTGTTGGACAACTTGGCCGGATAGATTCAGCGTCTTCAGGGAAGGGATGGCCGGATAGGTGTCTGGATTCGAGATCACATATGCCTGTTGAACCGATCCGTTGAATCGGTTGGTCGTCAAAGTGTTGCCCAGTGCATAGCGGTCATAGAACATGCCGAAGCCGGCCCTCAGCACCGTTTTACTGCTGGTGCCACCGCGCGGTGCCCACGCCACGGACATCCGGGGCGCGATGTCACGCCCGTCGTGCACATTTGTCTGCATCTCGTAGCGGACGCCGTAGGCCAGCGTGACGTTCGGTCGAATGCGCCATGTGTCCCCCCAGAAGATTCCCCCATCGAACTGCCGGACGACGCTCTCCGGTTGGCCGGAACTAATTGTGAACTGCGTCGCGCCGCCGCCCAGAGCGCGGATGGCCGTCGGGGAATAACCCAGCCGCTGAAACAACAACGTTCGCCGATAGCGCTCAATTGAGTCGATTTGCGCCGTCTGGCCCACGGGCTGGTTCACACTGTCCAAGACCGGCCCGGTGCCGCCTCCGAACGTGTACGTGCCGTTGTAGTTCACCGGTGCCACGCTGTCCTCTTTCTGCTCCCGGAGGCGAACTCCGAAACGCAAGGCATGCGTGCCGCGGAGGATCGAGGTGTAGTTCTGAAACTCGTAACTGGTTTGTGTATCGGCGGACTTGCCGAGTTGCGACCCGCCGTCCGTAAATGAGCCCAGCACCTGAATCACCGGACTGTTCGAAAGCGCCTCCATGCGGTTGGCATTCCGGTAATACTGAAATCTTGTTTCATTGATAGCTGTGCCCAGAACAGCAGTTTCGGTCATCTGTACCAATTGGTTGAGGAACGTGGTGTGGTGGCCGCGCGAGAGAAGGTCAAAGCTGCCGATTCCCGCACCGTTGATGTCCCCGCGCGTAATCCCGTACCGAAATGACAGAGTATTGTTCTCGTTCAACTGATAATCCAGCCTGGGAGTTACTCGGGTATATCTCTGCGGTACTTTGAAGATCGCGCTGTAAGGCTGCCGGGAGAGGTTCCCGGGATCCAATGTGACGGCGTTGATAACCGCTCCGTTATCCACCATGTTCCTTTGCGCGTCCAGGGTAAACGACGCCCGCTTCCCCAAAGGCCCGCTTGACCCGCCCTCGAATTCATTGAGGGTGAGAGGTGCCTTGACCGCGGAGTAAGGGTTGCGGGAATTCCAGAAGTCATTGGCGAAGTTATAGTCCACCGTGCCGTGGTACTTGTTGGTGCCCGGCTTTGTGAATATCTCGATCCGTCCGTAGCCTAGCTTGTCATACTCCGCGGAAAACGGATCCTGATTGATCCGGATCTCCCGAATCGATCCTTTGGGCGGAATCTCCCCTCCGCTGAAGCCGTCGACGAAGATCGAACCACCACCCGGGCCGGCTGCGGGGCCTGCCAGCGCTTGGAGATCCGCCTGCAGATCGTCCGGATCATCGGGAAGCGCGTCCAAGTCATCGCCGCGGAGCACCAAGGCGCCGGCATTCGATGAAGGGGCGAGATTCACAGTCCGGTCATCCTCCTTGATCTCAAGCTGTTGGTTTGTGGCCGACACTTGAAGGCGGATATCGAGAGTCTGGATTCCCGTCCGAATTGACACGCTGATCGACGTGGCCGACGAGAGGGCCGGTGCCGTCGCTTGGATCGTATAGTTCCCGGTGGGCAGACCCGCGAGCTGATACACGCCGACGCCATCCGCCGTCGCACGGAACGTCCTTGCACGCCCGGTCAGGATGACAACCGCGCCCGGCACAATGCCTCCCGACGGATCGCTAACCTGCCCACGCAGCGACCCTGTTTGCGATTGCGGTTGCGGCCCGGGTTGGGCGTCCGCCGGCCTGCTGAAACCGGCCAGGCATGCGCTCAGCGCGAAGAGTGTGAATGATCGGATCAATGAACAAGCTCCTTTTCCAAAATCAGGACTTCCTTGGCGGCTCTTTGCGAACGGGCTCGCCGGGCCAAATGCGGCTGCACCCAAATCACGATGCCTGAGACAAACAACACCGGCGGAACGAGTCCGATACACGCCCATAAAATGCGGAGCAGTGCACCTCCCCACTCGCCATAGTGCACAGGGGCCGCCAACTGCGTCCACCGTTTGGCCGGGCTCCAATCGGATGCGCGCTCGACCTGTACGAGACGAAGGCTGGCTGCCTCCAGCCTGACCCGGTTATTGCCCTCGGGCCGAAGGTCCGTTGGCAGCCAGAGCCGCACCGAAGCCTGATTTCCTCCGCCCGTGGGGAATCGGACCTGCCTCGGTGTTCCACCCGGGACGGCGCGTTGTGCCGCTGCGAGCAACTCTTCGATCTGTCTAGACGCGTGTTCGTCTTTCTTGCCATCCCGCTTGGCCGGACGTGCGGACGCTTTTTCCCTCGGGATCCGGAACACTGTTGCAACCGTTTCTGGAAATGCAAGCGCGACACCCGTGATCGACACGGCCAGCAGCAATGCATTGCTGAACAGGCCGAGGGCGCGGTGCAAGTCGAAATTGACTACTTTCCACGCCACCCCCCGGCGAATCCGGAATGCGGTTCGCAGCTTCGGCTTGCGGATCAGGAACAGCCCAAGCCCCGACAGGCTCGTAAAGAAGAGGAAAATGCCGATGTAGCCGACGGTGCGCTTGCCGTTCTTTCCGAGAAGGAGGTTATGGTGCAGATCGACGAGCCAGTTCAGCCAAAGCAGATCAAAGGTTCCAAGGACCTCGCCGGATTGGCTGTCCGTAAAGACTTTCGCCGTTTGGTCGTGCGGCAAGCGAAGATCGAACTCGTTGTAATTGCCGTCCGCCGGAATGTTCAGACTGACAATCTCCGCCGTCGGCCATTGGCGTTGCACATTGGCGAGTGCTGCCGTCAGAATCAACGCCGGCCTTTCGGCACTGTGCCGAACCCATTTTGGACGAAGGGTGTTTTCGATGTCGGGCCTGAGCATAAGCAGGCCCCCCGATATTGATAGGATGCAGAATAGCAGCCCAACCGAAAGGCCCACCCAGACATGAGTCTGGCGGATTGCAACTTGAACAGCACGTTTCGAGAGCGGCATATGGAGCAGGGCGGTATTCCTTATAAAGACTGAACGATGACAGCATGGGGTGTGCGCGGACTCAGTGCGGCGGTGGACAACAGGGCAGGGAAGTCCACGCGAAAAGTTGAGCCCGAGCCTAGGGAACTACGCACGTGAATCGTGGCCCTGTGGCTCTCGACGATCGCCTTCGCGATCGCCAACCCAAGCCCGGATCCGGAACCGCTCGTCCGGACTGCGTCGGCACGGTAGAAACGTTCAAAGATTCTCGCCAAATCGTCGTCGGAGATGCCGATTCCGGTGTCCGTGACCGAGAGGCTGACAGTCTCTCCAACGCGGTTGACCTCGACCGTGACGGTCCCGCCTCCCGGCGTGTATTTGATGGCATTGTCCAAAAGGATCAGGCAGAGGCGGATCAGTTGGTCCGAATCCCCTCCTATGCGCAGGTCCCCACGCCCTTGCACCGGAATACTCGTGCGAAGCTGTATCCGATTCTCCGTAGCCAGATTGGCCATGCGCTCGCACGCTTGAGCCAGCTTCTTTTCCAAGTCGACTGGATTCGAGATCGGTACCACCGTGGCTGAATCCGCGCGGGCCAGACGGAGCATGTTGTCCAGAAGAACCGTATTTCTCTCCGCCTCCCCAAGAACCCTGTGCAGAGCCTGCCGATAGGAGTCTGCGCTGCCGCTGGGATTCAAAAGAGCGACCTCCGTCGTCGCCCGGATCGCCGCCAGCGGGGTTCGCAATTCATGCGATGCGTCGGAGGTGAACTGCCGTATTTGGAGGAACGAGGATTCAATCCGAGCCAACATTCGGTTCAAAGTGAGGGCAAGTTCCTCGATTTCATCGCCGCTCTGGTGAACGGTCAGACGCTGCGATAGACAGGGGGCTCCGATCTTGCCCGCAGCCCGAGTGAGGTCCGAGACCGGGGTAAGAGCCCGAGCGCTGATGGCGTATCCTGCCGCCGCCGAGGCAGCCAGTATTACGGGCGTGAGTAGAATCAGCAGCAGACGGAAGTACCGGATGATTTCAGAAGTTCCGGATAAATCCGTGGCCAGAATCAACTCGTAGCGGTGGCCGCGGATGGCCCGCCGGTCCAGCAGGACGCGGACACGTACCGGCCCGGCCTGCGTCGACATGAAGCGGGGGGATGGCGACGCCCTCCTGGAGAGTGCGGTTTCACGAAGCGCCGGGGATTCAAAGATGTCGCCCGCTTGCATGTCTCGTATAATCAGCCACTCCGGTCGCAACGTTCCATGGCCTGCTAGATCGTGTTGGAATCTCGCCAGACTCAGTTTCGCAATGTGATTGTCCACGTAGTCGACCACGCCGGCCAGCCGCGCTTCCAAGTCCCGGTCCACCACTGTTTCGATGGCGGCGTTGAGACCAACATAAGTCACCACCTCCAGAGCGATCATGCCAATGCAGAAGATCGCGCTATACACCGCAGTCAAGCGGGTTCGAATCGGGAGTCTCATGCGTTCGCGCTCAATCGGTAGCCGAAGCCCCGAACAGTATGGATCAACTTGACCGGGGAACTCCCGTCGACCTTGTCGCGGAGCGCCTTCACGTACCAGTCGATGTTGTTTTGCTCAATCGAAGTGTTTTGGCCCCAGACGTCCCGGACGATAGCGTCGCGCGACATGACGTGCCCAGCGTTTTTCATTAGGCTTTCGAGCATCAGGTACTCGGTCTTGGTAAGCGATATCGGCCTCCCATCGCGGGAGACGAGATGGGATTCCGTCTCCATGATCAGATCCGCCACACAAAGGTCGCGCTGTTGCACGCCGGAGCGGCGAATCAACGACCGTAGCCGGGCGAGCAGTTCCAGGAACGAAAACGGTTTGCTGATATAGTCCTCCGCACCGGCATCGAAGCCGAGGACGAGATCTTCCACCGTATCGCGGGCCGTCAACATGAGAATGGGTGTGTCGTCTCCTCCGGACCGCAATTGCCGCGCCAACGAATGTCCGTCCAGCCCAGGCAACATCACGTCCAGCAGGATGGCTTGGAACCGGCCGCGCTGCGCCAATTCCAAGCCCTTCCAGCCGTTCGGAGCCACCGTGACGACATAGTTCTCCTGTTCCAAGCCTTGCCGGAGGGCCCGAGCCATGGCCGGGTCGTCCTCCACAACCAGGATGCTCGAAACTGCGGGATTGGAACGTACGCCGGGTCGGTCCATATTCGTCAGGCAATTGTCGTCAGGCAGCCAACCATTGAACTACTACCGCGAGACCACGAGCACCACGAAATCACTGTTCTTCCGCGTGGGACGGCCACCTGCCACTGCTGGCGGAACAGTCTCCACGGTTGCTGCGGGCAGGAAAATCTTCCCAGTCTTGGTGTCGAACGCCATCGTCTTGGCGGTGACCTGGGTGGGAATCGCCCCTGCATCCTCGTATTCGTCGGCAGATTTCACACGGAAGGCGCTGATGCTGCCGGCCGCCCCGCAGGAGAACAGCACCAGCTGGTTCTTGACGTCGAAGGCAGCGAAGTCGACCCCGGCACCGATCGGGAAATGCCCCACCACTTTGCCGTTCGCCGCGTCCATCACCACCATCATCGGTTCCTTGCGGAGGCCGATGAACAGGCGGTTGGTCTTGGCGTCGTATGCCAAACCGGTGGGCGTCTCCGCCACGCCGATCTTGAAGCGCTTTTTCACTTCCAGCGTTTTCGGGTCGAACACTGCCACTTCGGCCTTGTCCTCCAGGTTCACGTAAACCATGCCGTCGGTGCCGAAGATCGCCTGTTCGCCGTCACCGGCCACCGCCACTGTCCCGACCACCTTGCCGGTCTTTGCGTCAATCGCGGTAATGTCGTGCGAGCCGTGGTTGTTGGTGAAGATGCGCTTGCTGGTCGGCTCGTAGTAAATTCCGTCCGGTCCCTTGCCGACGCTGATCTTTTCGATCACCTTCAGCGTTTTGGTGTCGAAGATGGTGACTTTGTCCTCGCCGCCGTTGCTGGTGAAGCCGCGGTCCATACCGGTCGCGACGGCCGCGCCGTGCACGCCAGGCGTGTCCGGGATGGTGCCGACCAGCTTGCCCGAATCGGCGTCGACAACCTCGACCTGGGTGACGTGGGATACGTAGATCCGCCTCGCCGAGCTGTCGATGGAGACGTAGTCCCACCCTCCGGTACCGGGGAGCGGATAGCGTCCCGTCACCTTGTAACCAGTTTCGCCTTGCATGGACGCGACAGCCAGAAGGCTGATCGCGATGATGTTCATTTTCGTCATGGCGTTGTTTCTCCTATTCGTAGTTTGCATGGAACACTCGCACGGAGGCGGGAAGGCAACCAGCCGGCCGACCCACCTCCGCCGTCTGCCGTCGTCGTGGAATCGGCCTAGAACTGCAGCCGCATCGCCACTTGGAATTGCCGCGGCGTGCCACTCCCGGTCGGCGAACTCCCGTTCACCGTGGAGGTGATCCGCCCGAAGCTTGCGCTGGAGAAATTGCCGTTCGGATTCCCGTATTGCGCCCGGTTGAAGATGTTGAAGCCCTCCATCCGGAGCGTGGCCACAAACCGTTCCGTCAACCGGAAATCGCGCGACAGGGAAATGTCACTCTGCCAGAATTTCGGTCCCCGGATCAGGTTGCGCCCCGCGTTGCCGTAACCAACCACCGTCGGGTCCGAAAAGAACGCGGCCTTGTTGATCCAGTTGTTGATGCTTTGGCCGGCGGGGATCAGCGAGACGCCGGCGACCAGGTTGGGCCGCTGGTAGGACACACCATTTTCCAAGGAAAGTCCGTCTGGAACCACGTTCGCGCTCCGTGTCACCGTCACGTTCACCGGGGTACCCGTGCGGGCCGTTCCGGTGGCGCTGAATTCCCAGCCGCCCAGGATCGCGGAGGCGGTCCGGCTCTGGTTGAAGTATGCGGCACCCTTGCCAAACGGCAGCCGGTAAACGGTGTTCACCGAGAAGGTATGGCGGATATCCGCGTCGGAACTAGCGGTGTCGCAGGCTCGGCAGGTGTTGATCTGTGGGTAGCCGGTCTCGCCGCCTCCCGTGGAATCGTCATTGATGGCGTGCGACCACATGTAGTTGGCCCCGAACGACCAACCCGTGCGGAGTTGCCGCCGCAACGATGTCTGCCAACCATGGAAGTGGTTGTTGGAGTCTGTTTGCTTGGAGTCTATCGGACCGAACGCAGGATTTGGCCGGACACAAACAGTTTGGGCCGTTCCAGGAAGACACCCGTTAAAGTACCAGCGCGTGAACTGGTGGTAGCCGTGGTAGCCGATGTATCCGGTGTCCAACAGGAATCCGGCGGGCAGGGTTGTCTGGATTTGCAGCCCCCACTGGATCACGGTCGGGTCGCGCCGGTCGCGCGGCAGGTCGCGCGGTGTCACAGCCTGGCTCGCAGCCGCCGCATAGAAAGCGTCCGCCGGATATTTCAGACCCGGGAAGCTGCTGGCGTTCAGGCTGTAACGCGTCGTGTAGTTGTCGCTGGGGGCATTCAAATCGCCCAATTGGCCTTGGCCCTTGTACATGCCCGATCCCGCGCGGATAACGGTCTTCCCGCCGAAGCTTTGCGGCGACCACGCGATGCTCAAACGGGGCTCGAAATTCTTCGTATCCGGAAAACTGAAGGCGGACCCGACGGGGCAGTAGCCGCCGCAGGTGCGGTGGTCGAACGGTATATTGCGCCCGTAGATCTCATGGAAGGCGTTGAAGAATTCATACCGCAGTCCGATGTTGAACGTCAGATGCGGCTGAACCTTCCACGTATCCTGGATATAGCCGAAATATTGGGTCTCGATCAACCCGTGCATCGGAATGCCGCCGATCAGGTTGACTTGGTCCAATTGGTTGGCGGCAAACGTCGAGGTGGATGCGTAGACCAACGCGTTCTCCGATGCCTGGCTGTAGTTGTAGACGACTCGCTTGATCTCGAAGCCGGCCTTGATCGTGTGCCTGCTGCGCGTCCAAGTGAAGTCATCCTTCAGCGTGTACGTCGAAGGTGCGCCGACCGTTGGAATCCCGCCTTGACTCAGCTTGTCGAAACCAGTCACGTTCACCGAGTTGAAGATCTTGGTCTTGTCGTAGAAAAGCGAGTCGGTAAACCCACGCCGCGAAATCCGGTTCACGCCCAGTTGCAGGGAGTTGAACATGCTGGGCGAGAAGACATGCGACAACGTGATCACGCCGTTCATCGGAGCAGTGTCGGTCTGCGACGTGTCCCCGAGGTTTCCGCTAGGCGAGGCCAGGTGCACTTGGTCGATGTTGTAGCGTGCCGAAATGGTGGTTGAATCCGAGAAGCTGTGGTCGACGCGGATCAGGCCCGAATCCTCGTTCGCGGCCAGGCTGCCCGTGGAAACGTACTGCGAAGTCGTAGCCGAAAGGGTCCTGTTTCCAACAGGGAAAGCGTTGACAATTGTAGCCAGCACCGGGGACTGGGTGGCCACGGTAGCGCGGAAGGCGGCGCTGGGGACGTTGCCGATCAGCGTTGTTCCCACCCTCTGCCGCAGCCCCTCATAGGCCGCGAAAAAGAACGTCCTGTTCCGGATCACCGGACCGCCGCCGCTGCCGCCGAACTGGTTCAGCCTCATGGGCGGCAGGGTGGAGCCGTCGAAGGGCCCGCGCGTATTCAACACATCGTTGCGGAGGTATTCGAAAACCCCGCCGTGAAAATTATTGGAGCCGCTCTTTGAAATGACCTCCACCTGCCCGCCCGCCGTTCCGCCGGTGTCGGCCCCGTACAGCATCGTGTCCACCTTGAACTCGGCGATTGCCTCGGTCGAGATCTGCAGCCGCGTGCTGGTGTTTGGCGCTTGGGCGGAAATGCCGGAAGCATCCACGCCGTCGAACCGGTAGTTGGTGTCGTCTCCCGCACGGCCCGCAAACCGGATCGATTTCTGGGTGCCGCCGCCCGAGTCCATGGCTCCCGGAACCAAGGCCATCAGCACCGTCCAAGCCCGCCCGTTGATCGGCAACTCGGACACTTGGTTGGCGCTGATTACGCCCGCCACTTTCGACGAGCTTTGCTCCAAAGCTGCCGTTTCACCCACCACCGTTACGGACTCGGCGACTCCCGCAACCTGCAGCTCGGCGTTGATCGTTCTGGTCTGTCCCACGGCCAAATCGAATGCCTTGTAGTTGGCGGGGCTGAAGCCGTCCTTCTTGATATGCAACTCGTAGCTGCCGATTGGGAGCCCCGGAATCAGATAGACTCCCGACGCGTTGCTCTGTAGCGTCCGGTGGAATCCGGTGGCCTTGCTGTCGATTTCAATCGTGGCGCCGCCAACCGGCGACTTCGAAATGTCGGTGACGATGCCGGTCACAGCCGCACGGTCTTCCTGAGCCCAAGCCGCACCCGCCAGAAGGCAGATCGACAGAAGTAATCGGAGTTCTTTGCGAAAGGTCATGAATCCTCGTTGGTGATGGTTGGTGTTTTGTGGACGGGACTAGTCTGCAAGGCTATGGGGAAACACAGCTCGCGGGCGTATTTCCCCATGTCTGCCAAGCTACTTGAGTTTGATGTTGTCGGCAATCACTTCCAGCGTTGCCGGGTTGACGATCTTCATGGAAATGCTCGGACCATTAACCGTGAACAGCGTCAACGCCGGGGGTGCCGTGAAGTATTGGAACTGCTTGTGCCAAGGGGTTGTGTCCAACAGGGCATAGGCGTAGGTTCCGCCCGCGCCGCTGTTGACATAGGCGAATTCCCGATTGATCTTCAGCTTCGGCAGCGTCCAGTCCTTCGGATAGATGTCCAGTGTTGGCGTCACCTTTAGGTAGGTGATATTGTGCTCGCTACCGACGAGGAATCCAACCACCTTCTTGCCGTGGTTGATCGCCATGTCGATCAGTTCGTCGCGCCGCTCGATGATACCCTTGGCGGCCCGCACTCCGGCCACCATCGGCCGCGGGTCGTTACTGCCGTTGAACCACATGCCGGCGTCCGCATGGTCGCCGCTCGGGAAGACGCAGCTATGCAGGTTGACGAAGATATGTTCGACCTTCGGGTCGGCCTCAAGCTTTTTCAAGGTTTGTTCGAGCCACTTCATTTGCTCGTCCATCACGTAGCCTTCCGGCGCGCCGTTAACCTGCTTGTCGGCCGACTTCCAATACTCCGAGTTTAGGACCACCATCGCCAGGTTGCCGTAGGTGTAATAGTAGACGTTTTCCTTGTAGGTGGGAAAATCGGGGCCCTCGCTCTCCGGGCCATTGGTCGGCAGTACGAACGACTTGGCCCACGCCGCTTCCCCGGACTCCGTTTCATACGGGAACCGCGCGATCCGGCCCCCCTTTTTGGTTGTCGAATCCGGCGTAAACGCCATGTAGTTGCCCTCATGGTTCCCCATCCCGGCGTAGACCGGAATGTGCGACCAGAACGGCTCCAAAGCCCGCTTCCAATTGGCGTGTTCCAGCATGTGCCCGTCGGTGCTGTTGTTATTGCCCGTGGTGTTGCCGCCCATCGCCACCATGAACGCGGCCTTGCTTTGCATCGCGACGGCCATCGCGGCGCGGGTGTCCTTGTAATCAACCGCACCCAGGTCGTTCTCGCCGCCGCCGGTCACCGCCCGCGTATCCGCCGTGAAGCCGAAGGTAAAAGGCTTGCGGCTGCCCTCGGGGACCGCAGTCCGGAAGTTGTGCGCGTCCTTACGGTCTCCGTAAGCGATCTCGTACTTGTATGCCGTGTCGGCCTTCAGCCCCGTTACCGCGATTTCGTGGTGCGTCGTCGCGGCGCCATTGCCGAAGCTCTTGCCGTCCACCGTGATCGACGTCTTCACCGGAACACTGGTCTCGAACGAGACCACCGTACCGGTCGGAGTCAGCAGGTTGACCAGCGGTCCTTCAATAATGGTCGGCACCACTTGGTACGGACCCTTACCCGTAAAGGCCACCCGGCCTTCGTACAGCAGCCGGCCGACGGCGTCGATGACACGGAACCCCACTACGCCCCGGCCCGTTTCGCTGAAATGGAAGAAGTCCGCCGCGCCGACGAAGACCGTCTTCAGCGGAAGCAGCGCGCGGCCCTTTTCGAGCGGCACCGGGCGCGGATTGTAGGTAATCATTGGATACTGCGCGTCCTCCATGTAAGGACCCCACGCAACGGTCCCGTTCAGGTCGGACTTGCCGAAATCCAACTGGATGCCGGTTTCCGCGCCGGTCGCGGGCGTGATCATATCCGTCAGGACGTATTTGTCAGTGGTGCCGAGCATTGTCTGGCTCTGCCCATTCTTGGACAGGTGCAACACGCCGTTGGAGTCGTAGGAGAACTGGTCTCCCAAGGTTTTCGGAATGCGCGGCTGGGCGGCTGCAACCGATGCCATTGCCACCGCAGCGAAAATGATCCTAAATGTCTTTTGTGTCATGGTTTCCACCTTATTCTTCGTTTGGCCGTAATCCTTACTTCTTGGTGCCCGAGTCCGTCCAACCAAAGTTCGCCATCATTACCTTGAACACATCGGTGTTCGACATATACCCGCCGATGCGCTCGGAGCCCGGTCCCATTCCAAGGAACGGAACCTCTTCCGCCGTATGCTCGTCCTCGAGCGAAACGATGGAGCTGATCCGCTTGTGGTCCGAGGCCTTGTTGGTTTCCACCAGGGTCTCGCCCTTGATCCGCAAGTCATAGCTGTGGTCCGCCGTGAACAGGACCAGAGTGTTCGATTTGATCGGCTCCGCAACGGCCCGCGCCGCGTTGTCTAGCTTGACGATCCGGTCCAAGGTGGTCCTGGTCTTGCCCGTGTGGCAATCCGAGTGCGCCACCAGGATGAACCCCTTCGGGTTCTTCGAAAGCCGCGCGACGGCTTGCTTCACCGCTTCAGTGAAATCGAAGTTCTCATCGTCCATCAGCGCGATGACGCGGGTTGTTGCGGACGGCACCTTGCCCAGTTCCTCCATCGTGTTGACGTAGGCGTAGCCTTTTGCCGTCGCTTCGGCCGCGATATGGTGGCCCGAGGTCTCGACCGCCGCGTTCACAACCTTCCGGCCGGTGCCGATGGCGACATCCGGCCCGCGACCGTATTTGGAGTTCAGCAATTGCAGGAAGATGTCGCCGCTCTTGCCCCGGTTGTTGTGGTGGGCGTAGAAAGCGGAGACCACCGCGTCGGTGATACCAGTGCGGTCCTCATTGGAAATCACACCGGTGGACATTCCCTGTTCCTGGGCGTATTCGAAAATCGTCTTGTAGACTTCGCCGTCCTTCACATCGCGTTCCGCCGCCGCCGACATGGAAACGACGCCGTTGCGGGTCTTCCGTCCGGTGGCCCAGGCGGATGCGCAGGCTGCGCCGTCGGTGACCCATTCCTTGACGGTGGAGGTATCGGCCAGCGCGAGGTGCGGCATGTTCTGGAAGTACAGCGACCTTGGTTCACCGTATCCGAAGATGCTGGCGGCGTTGAGGCTGGAAACGCCGGCTCCGTCGCCGACGAAGAGGATTACGTTTTTAGCTTGGGGGAATGCGGACGACGCGAATAGCGCCGCCGCGAAAAACATACGGGTTGCGAGTTTGGTCATTGGGGGTAAACCCAGCGTAGGGGCCTGGTGTGAACCCGTAGTGAAGTCTGAATAACGGGTCGGACACGATTCTGTGAGTCTTCTGTGGGCTTGGTGACGCCACCCTGACGCCGACTATCTGTGGGCCACCAATTCCGTCGCCAGAGCTCTCGAAGGCCCAAAGCTCCCCGCCCGGTAGCATCAACACGGCTCTATTTCAGTTTCGGTGCAGAAAATCTGAACCTGATCCTGACCGGTCACGGGGCACGCGGAAAAATGTGCTGTTGCGCAACGCCTGCGGAATCAACAGGTTTCGTAGGCCATGCTTGGCCAGCGACCTCCTGCGGGAGCCTCTGCATCCAGTCGAAGCGGTAGAATCGCGCCGGATGCAATCCCCAGCCAAATTCGCACCAACCCGGTCTAACGCCATCGCTGTCGTCCGCCGCCGCTCGGTTGCCTGGCGAGACGGCAGGGCTGGGGTTTTCAACGAACAACAAATTTCGCTAAACGAACCCGGGATCCCAATCCAGCATTCTTTGCGCAATTCAAAAATCTGCAGAACGAAACACTGATGACCGGAAATCACCCAAGCGGATGGAAATGGGGGCGGGCGGCATTGGGGAG
>CAIYDY010000381.1 GCA_903925015.1 uncultured Acidobacteriia bacterium | reverse complement strand
GTTTCTGGCCGATCCCAGGTCCGGATTCCTCGCCGTTCAGCGCGAGGACCGCGTCCCGGAAACCCCAGCTGCCACTGGCCCGGGACGGGGCGGCGCAGGTGGTGGTAATTCGGGTGCCGCCGGGGCCGCCACGCCGCCCACCACAGTTCCTGGAAAGCTAATCGCAACTGCCGCTGACCTCGAAAAAATGATCCAGCCCGATTCGGAAGCACCCGAATCCCTCCACGGAGCCCTTGTGAAATGCATTGTGGACCCGGAACAGTGGATCTCCGCCGGAGTTCCGGAAAGCGTCTTCGCGATGGTCTCGGGCCGAAACATCTTCACCCCCATCAAGATCGACAAGGGTGTCAACGCGGTCACTTTCGCCGGTCCGGACGACTTGGCGAAGACCACCAGCGGCTATATGTGGGACGAATACCGCAAGCAGCTGGCGTTCAAGCCTTTCGTCATCGTGTCGCGGTCGGGTGGCGGCAACGTCATCGGCTTCACGGCCAACCCCAATTACCGGGCTGCAATGGACGGTTTGAACGTGCTGCTCCTGAACGCTGTCCTCCGGGGGCCGGCACACTCCACAGGGCAATAGGACATGGGTTCCAGACACCGGATTCTCTTCGTCCTCGCCTCCCTGCCGCTGTTGGCAGGAACCGTTGACGAAGACTCGTTCATCGGCAACCGCGCGGGCTACTGGGCTTTTCGCAAACCCCAGCGGTCCCCAGTGCCTCGAATCGCCTCGAATCCGGTGGATGCGTTTATCATTTCTGCGCTGCGGAAGGAAGGGATTGCTCCTTCCGCAGCCTTGGACCGCACCCACCTGATCCGACGCGTAACCCTCGACGTTACCGGCCTTCCCCCCACTCCCGCCGAGGTCGACGCCTTCATCACGGATCGGTCTCCACAGGCTTACGAGCGCTTGGTGGATCGGCTGCTCGCGTCGCCAGCCTACGGCGAGCGCTGGGCACTCAAGTGGCTCGACATTGTCCGCTACGCCGACACCAACGGCTACGAACTGGACGCCGACCGGCCCCACGCTTGGCGCTACCGCGACTATGTGGTTGATTCCTTCAGTCGGAACAAGCCCTTCGACCGTTTCGTCAAGGAGCAACTCGCGGGCGACGAAATGTATCCGGACGACCCGGCCGCCTTGGTTGCCACCGGCTACCTCCGCGCCGGAAGCGAGCATTTGGTGTCCGGGAATATCGATCCCGACGAGTCCCGCCAGGAAGTTCTCACCGAAATCGCTACCTCCATCGCCCAGACCTATCTCGGGTTGACCGTCAATTGCGCCCGTTGCCACAACCACAAATTCGACCCGATCCCGCAAACGGACTTCTACCGTCTCCAAGCGGTTTTTGCGGGTGCCAAGGGCAAGGACGTGGAAATCGCCAAGGCCCAGGTGAAGGCGGCTTGGCAGGCTGATGACGCAGCCTACAAGGCGCGCCTCAAACCCGTTCAGGACGAACTCAAAGCGCTCGCCAAGCCCTATGACGAGCGACTGCGCGCAGCCAAACTAGCATCGCTGGAGGCCCGCCTCCGCGATGCCTACAATACCCCGGAGGCCAAGCGTACTCCCGAGCAGAAATTGCTTGCGAAGGACGCCAAGGATCAGGTCGGGCTCACTTGGGACGAAATTGTCGACGCCATGTCCCCGGCGGATAAGGATCGCCGGGCCGCCCTTCGTATCCAGCTGCACGAAATCGAAACCACGGCACCGGATCCATTGCCCACCGCCTACGCCTTTGTGAATACCGGTGAACCTCCGCCGCAAAGTTACGTGCTGCGCATGGGTGACCCCAAGCACCGCTTGGATCCCGTCGATCCGGCTCCACCGCGCGTCGTCAAGGCCGCCTTCGAGGTCCCGCCCAGCGGCGGTCGGCGCACCGCTTTCGCAAACTGGCTCACCTCCCGCGAAAACCCACTCACGGCCCGTGTTATGGTCAACCGGATCTGGCAGTTCCGCATGGGGCGGGGCATTGTCGCCACCCCCAATGACTTCGGCGTGATGGGACAGCGCCCCACCAACCAGCCGCTACTCGACTGGCTCGCCGTCGAATTCATGGAGAATGGATGGGACATCCGGGCGATCGACCGTCTCATACTGCTTTCGAACACCTACCGCCAGCAGGCAGAATCCGCCGGTCGGCCCGCCCCTACGGCGGATCCCGAAAATAGGCTATTCTGGCGCATGAATCGCAAACGGATGGAAGGTGAGACGATCCGCGACGCTGCGCTCGCCGTGGCCGGTACCCTGAATCCAAAAATGGGCGGTCGGCCCGTCCGTGTCCCCATCGAGCCGGAAGTCTACGACCTCATCTTTACCGAATTCGAGCGAGACGGACTCTGGCCCGTCAGTCCCGATCCATTCGTGCGCAACCGGCGCAGTATTTATCTCTACAACAAGCGCAGCGTGCGTCTGCCCCTGATGTCGGCCTTCGACCAACCCGACGACGTGACTTCCTGCCCAATCCGCCCCGTGAGCATCCACGCCCTCCAAGCGCTAACCCTCTTCAATGGTGGTTTCATGAAGGAGCAGTCCGAGGCGTTCGCCGCCCGTCTGCGGTCGGAATGCAAATCCAGCGGTTCCGATTGCCAAATTCGGACCGCGTGGCGTCTGGCCCTCTCCCGCCCCCCGAAACCCGCCGAATTGCACCTGGCGAAACAGTTCCTGTCCGGCGGTGCCTCGCTGTCTGAAATGTGTCTTGCAATATTGAACCGAAACGAGTTCGTCTACATTCCCTAGGAAGCCTCCAGCCCATGCGAAACATCCTTTTCCTCGTCGTCGCCGCCTCCTCCCTGCAGGCCCAATCCGCAACTGATTTCTTCAAGGAGACTTGGGAGGAGCGCCTCCGCGACGAGCCTGAGTTCGCGGCACGGCTCGGCAGGCGTGAATACGATGGCGTCTGGACCGACTATTCGAAGGCCGCCCGCGACCGTCGCAAAGCCCATCTGGAGAGCCGACTGGCCCAGGCAACCAAGTTCAACACAGCGAACCTGAAGCCACAGGAAAAATTGACCCTGCGCCTACTGGCGTATGACACGCAGGTTCGCCTCGGCGCGTGGGACGCCTCCGAGCACTTGCTCCCCGTCGGCCAGCTTTTCGGCTTCCACACCAGCGTATATCAAGCTTTCGACGGCGCGCCTGCCCGCACCGTGGCCGACTATGAGAACCAGTTGAAGAAGCTGCGGGGCATTCCGGCGCTGATGGACCAACGACTGGTCGTCCTTGATGAGGCCTTGGCGGCCGGTACTACCCAGCCCAAGGTTGTGGTCGACCGCGTGATGTCCCAACTTGCGGACCAGATCCGGCAGACTCCCGAGAACAGCGCGTTACTGGAAGCGTTCCGCCACTTCCCGGCCGCGGTCCCCGCGTCCGAACAGCAGCGCCTGAAAGCGCAGGCCGTCGAGGCATACAATTCGGGCTTCCTCCCGGCTTGGAGGAAGGTATACGCCTTCCTGGAGACCAAGTACCTGCCGAAGGCGCGTCCCAGCATCGCGGTGACGTCCCTCCCGAATGGCCAGGACACCTACCAAGCCCTGATCCGTTCGTTGACCACAACCAACATGACGCCGCGCGAGGTCCATGATTTGGGCCTGGCGGAGGTGAAGCGGCTCGAAGACGAAATGCGGGCATTGCTCAAGGAGGTTGGTTTCAGCGGCACCATTGCGGAGTATGAACGGAAGCTGGAGGCCGATCCGGACCAACGTTTCCACTCCAGGGAGGAGATGCTGGCCTACTGCCGGAACATCGCCAAGCTCATAGAGCCGCAGTTGCCCAACCAGTTCAGCCGTATTCCGCCGCTTCTCTACGGAATCCGGGCCATCCCGCCCGACCGCGAGGCTGCCACGGCGTCCAACGCCCAAGCTCCAGCCCCGGATTTCTCGCGTCCCGGCTGGTTCAACCTGAACGCTTACCAGCCCGAAAAGCAGGTCAAGTACGACAAGGAGTCGCTCGTTCTGCATGAGGCCGTGCCCGGACATATCTTCCAAGGCACCTTGGCGCAGGGCTTACCGGATCTGCCGGAAGTCCGCCGGTTCTACAGCAATAGCGCTTATGGGGAAGGCTGGGCCCTTTATGTGGAGTCCCTCGGTTCCGAGTTGGGCCTCTACCGTGAGCCCTCGAGCCGGTTTGGGCAGCTGGCCAGCGAGCGTTTTCGCGCTGTGCGCCTAGTTGTGGACACGGGTATGCACGCCTTCGGATGGTCGCGCGAAACCGCCCTCGACTATTTCAGCACCCACGCGCCTTCGGTTTCGACCGCCGAGATTGACCGCTACATCTCCTGGCCGTCCCAGGCGCTCTCCTACAAACTGGGACAATTGAAAATCCGCCAGCTTCGGACCCTGGCCGAACAGAAGCTGGGCCCGAAGTTCGACGTCCGCGAATTCCACGATGTGGTTTTGCGGAACGGACGACTGCCGTTGGAGTTGCTGGACGAACAGGTCCAGGAGTACATTCGGGAAGCCAGCACGAAGTAGGTTGACGCGATGAATCCGTTCCAACGCCAATTCGTAACCCGCCGCGATGTTCTGGGGCGCGCCGCCCATGGTTTCGGTTCCATCGCGCTTGCGTCGCTCCTCGACCCCCCGGCTTGGGCTGCCGCGAAACGCATCAACCCCCTTGCGGCCAAGCAGCCGCACTTTGCGCCCAAAGCCAAGTCGGTCATTTTCCTGTTCATGGTGGGTGCTCCCAGCCACATCGATACTTTCGATCCCAAGCCCGCCCTCGAAAAATTCGACGGGCAGCCGCTCCCGCCCAGCTACGGGACCATCGTCAGCCAGTTCACCAAGGGCGACACCCCGCTGCTGAAAAGTCCATGGAAATTCAACAAGTACGGGCAGAGCGGGATGGAGGTGTCGACCCTCTTCCCCCATATTGCTCAGAAGGTGGACGATATCTGCTTCGTCCGCTCCTTCTACACCGAAAGCACTGTCCACGCACCGGCCATGTACCAGGTCAATACCGGACGAATCCTGATGGGGTACCCCAGCATGGGCTCCTGGATTACCTACGGCCTCGGGAGCGAGAGTGACAATCTGCCCGCATACGTCGTGATGCCGCAGCCGGAGGGCACGCCCGAAGGTGGAACGCCTTGCTGGGGGGCTGGATTCCTGCCTGCTGTCTATCAGGGCACCGTTTTCCGTCCCGGTCCGAATCCGATCGTCAATTTGAAGCCGGAATCCGGTGTCTCCCCCGAACGGCAGCGCCGCACTTTGGATTTTCTCCAGTCCATGAACGAAATGGACGCGCTGGATTCGGATACCGAATTGGCCGCCCGGATTAGCTCCTATGAGTTGGCGTTCCGGATGCAGAGCCATGCTCCCGAGGCCGTCGATCTTTCCAAGGAGACGGACGAGACACGGCAACTGTACGGGCTCGACCGGAAACAGACTGCGGAGTTCGGCACCCGCTGCCTCCTCGCCCGGCGTCTGGTGGAGCGCGGGGTCCGTTTCGTGCAGCTGTATTCCGGTGGCGGTCCGGTATCGGTCCAGTGGGACGCCCACAAGGATCTGGTGGCGAACCACGAAAAAATGTGCGGCATGACGGACCAGCCCGTCGCAGCGCTGCTCACGGACTTGAAGCGTCGCGGGCTTCTTGACACCACCCTTGTAATTTGGGGCAGCGAATTCGGGCGCCTGCCCATGTCCCAGGGCGGGAACGGCCGGGACCACAATCCCCACGGCTTCACCATGTGGTTCGCCGGTGGCGGTGTGAATGCCGGTTCCGCGATTGGCCGGACCGACGAACTCGGACTCAAGGGTGAAGGTGCCCGCTACCACATGCGCGACTTCCACGCGACGATCTTGGACCTCCTCGGCATGGACCAGAACCGGTTATGGTTTCTGCACAACGGCCGGAATGAGAAACTCACTGACTTCGGTGGCAGTGTAATCCGCGAAATGATCCGCTAGCCACGCTCCCACTGGTCCGACAAGATCTTCGCGTACTCCTCCGACGCGTACAGTTCGAAGTCATAATCCTTCGAAGCCAGCGAAAAGAACGGGCGCAGGTGTTGGTAGCAGATGTACGCGTGGTCTGCGTAGCGGTGGTAGTTCCGCAGAAAAATGGGCGACAGTGTTTCAGGCGGAGGCGGAGCCGCGAAAAGGCTGTGAATACCGATCGCCCGCGAAAAAACCGCCCGCCGGTCGGAAACACCCCAACGCTCCAGTTTCTCCCGCACAAACTGCGGTGGGTCATCCACCACAAATGCCGCAAAACTCTGCTCCGAAATGCGCGGATCCACCGTTGAGGAGCGCGAAACAAAGTCGCAGCACTGCTCAATCCACCGGAAGATATCCTTGCCCAGGAACAGCAGCATTCGAATTTCCTGGTAGCGCCCGATCAAAACCTTGCGCTCCAATTCGAACTCGCTGTCGGCGAGACCCTGCCCATCAAGAAGTCCCTCCAGCGCGAGCGCGGCTTTGGAGCCCTCCAAGAGTTCCTCGGCGCTTCCAGCTCCCCCGAAAGGATGAAGGATTAGCGGTGGGAGCAGGCATAGTGCTGGCATGGTCAGTGTTCTCATGGTCCGTCACCCAGTACATCGGTGGAATCGGCCCAAACCTTTAGTGTCTATTTTCGTTCCGTGAGTTTCACTTTTACGGCCAGTTTCTTGTCGTTCCGCAGGACCTCCACCAAAACCTCGTCTCCAGCCTTGTGGGACCGCAGCGCGTAGGTGAAATCATAGAGATTCGCAATGTCCCGGTCCCCGAAGGTGATCATGATGTCGCCGGGTTTGAGGCCCGCAAGGGCTGCCGGCGACCCCTCTTTGACGTCCGCAAAGCGCACTCCCTTGGGCGGCTCCGCAAAATCGGGAATACTTCCGAAATTTGGCCCGTAGCCCCCACCCGAGGACCCGGAGGGCGCTGGCGCATCACCAGAATGTGCGCTCACCTTCGGTTCCACGCGCACGAACTTCGGCAACTCCGCAGCGCTGTCGATCCTGGTCGCCACGTCGGCAACCATACCGAGCACTTCCACCGCTCCGGCGGCATCGATCTTGTCCCAAGTGTCGCTCGGCTTGTGGTAATCGCCGTGCAGCCCGGAGAAAAAGAACAGCACCGGAACTTGCTTGGTGGTGAACGACGTATGGTCGCTCGACCCGTACCCATTGTCGGAAAAATCAATCTTGAACCTGTACTTGGCCGCAGCGGAGTCCAAGTCCGCCTGCAGGCCGGTGCCGGTACCCGCACCACCCACATAGAGCTTGCCTTCGCGGACCCGGCCGATCATGTCCAGATTCACCATGGTGGCGGCCTTGGCCAGAGGCATCAGCGGATGGTTTGCGTAGTAGCCCGAACCCAGCAACCCCAATTCCTCCCCGGCAAAGGTCATGAACAGAATCCCGCGCTTCAGTTTCGGCTGTGCTGCAAAATAACGGGCCAATTCCAGTACGCCGGCCGTGCCTGACGCGTTGTCGTCGGCCCCGTGGTGAACCGTGCCTGCCAGCGACGGTGCCATCGAAAAATGTTCGCCGAGCCCCAAGTGGTCGTAGTGGGCCCCAATGATGAGGTATTCATCGGTCTCGCCGGGCAAGTACCCTAGAACGTTGTGCACTGTCTTCAAGACGCGCTCGATGCCGATCTGCTCCCGCAGTCGCACCCCGGGAAGCTCGAACGATTGCGGCTGGAGCCCGGCATCGATCTTCTTCCCCAAATCGCGCAGGTTCCGGCCGCCCAACAGCTTCGCCGCCGATTCCTCCAGCACCTGCACCATTGGGATCGGTGCCTCGGCGGGACCATCGGTGCGCCCGAACTTCTCCAGCGTTTCCGGGTCCGCCAGATGGTTGGCTCGGTCCGCCACCAAAATCACGCCCTTGGCACCGTGCGCCCGAGCGTTCGAAGCCTTACTGTACGCTTCCGAGTGGTAGGTGTACGCCTTGCCAGCAAACACGCTCTTCTCGTCGAACTCTTGCGGCTCATGTGCCAGCACGACGACGAACTTTCCCTTGGCGTCAATTCCCGCGTAATCGTCGTAGTTGTATTCCTTGGCGGTGATGCCGTAACCGGCGAAGACAACCGAGCCCTCGAACGTCCCGCTGGCGGAGAAACTCAACGGAATGAAGTCTTTGGACACCTGGAGCGAAACAGTCGCGTCGCCGGTGGTGGCGTCGAACAGGTTTTGTTTCCCCAAATTGGCCGCCGTGGTGACCTCAAACGGCTGCAGGTACGATGCTCCCGCAACCGGTTTCAGCCCCAACTGCCGGAACTGCTTGGTGATATACGCAGCCGCCGTCTCCAATTCGGGTGACCCCGTGGCGCGCCCCTTCAATTCGTCCGACGACAGGAACTTGATATGGTCCAAGTACCTCGCCGCGTCGAAGCCCGGAGTTGCTGCTGCCAGCAGGGACGCTCCGGCGCAAATAAGGACTACGATGCGGCGCATGGATTATTCCTTCTTTGCGGGCTGCAGCGAGCCCGGCTTGGCGGCGGGAGCATCCCCGAAGATCGGCAGCCGCACGTCGCAGCCGCAATCCTCGCCCGCATTCTTGGCCGTCTTCTGGTAGCCGATCTCGAAATCGATCACGAATTTCAGGTCCGGCCATGACGAAACACCGGCCAAGCGCCGACCGTTCACGAAAATCGTCGGAGTCTGGTTCACTGACAGGTTCTGGCCCATTACCACGGAACGGTCCACGTCCTTCTCCGTCGCCTTGGTATCCATGCAACTTGTCAACTTCGCCGTATCCAAGTCGGACTTGGTCTTGGCAAAATCCAGAATCTTCACCTTCATGTTTTCCGCAGTGATCTCCGACTGCTTGTCGAATATCCAATCGTGGAAATCCCAGTAGGAAGACACGCTTTGATTGAAAACGCACCGGCCAGCCATCGCCGCAGGCTTGGCCCAAGGATGGATTTGCTCCAACGGATAGTCGAAATAGTACAGCCGGACTTCCTTCGGGAACGTCTTCATCAGATTGTCCCGTAGGGATTTCGACTGTTCTCGGCAGTAGGGGCACTCGTAGTCGCTGAATTCGGCGATCACGACCGGTGCACCGGGCGTGCCGAACGACGGCTGGCCCTCGGTCTTGATTTTGTCCAGCTCCGGCTTGAACGGATTGGCCGCCACGTCGTAGACTAGGCCGCGGATGATCCGCTGGCCGTCATAGGAGACGTAGAACGTGTCGTTCTGCATCTGGGCACCACTTACACCCCGGACCGCGACTTCATAGTAGCCAGGCATCGGTCCTGGCTTCTGGTCCTTGATCTCGACCGTAATGGCTTCCGGCCAGACGAAAAGGTGCCTTACGTAGGCTTCCAGGTCCGCCTTGTTCAGCGCCGATTTCTTTTTGGCCTCCGGAGCCGTTGCGGCTGCCTTCGGGGCCGGCGTTTGCGCCGTTGCGATCAGGGCCGACATCACCAACAGAACGAATCTTTTCAACATTGCAATCTTTTCTCCGCCAAGACGTTCCAAAACCTACATTACCGGACCGATGCGCCACGGCACAAATTCATGGTGGCCCAGAATTTCCGCCTTCGTCCGTTCGCCCGACGCCGACCGCAGGATCATGTCGAAAATCTCCTTCCCGACCTCCTGCACTGTCCTGTCGCCGTCCGCAATCGCACCCGCGTTGATATCCATATTGTCCGCCATCCGGCGGAATGTGAGGCTGTTGCTGGCCACTTTGATGACTGGAACCGTGGGGAATCCGATCGCGGAGCCGCGTCCCGTGGTGAAAACGATCATGTTGCATCCGCCTGCAGCCAAGCCCGCCAGGGATGGCGGATCATACCCGGGCGTGTTCATGAAATTGAACCCAGGCACCGTGATCCGTTCGGCGTACCCCAGCGCGTCCGTCAACGTGGATGCGCCCGCCTTCGCCACGGCACCCAGGGACTTCTCCAGGATGTTCGTCAGCCCCCCGTCCTTGTTGCCCGGCGAAGGGTTGTCGTCGAAACTGCCGCCGAACTGGTTCAGGTAGCGCTTGTACATGGCCACATACCCGAGAAGTTTTTCCGCCACCTCGCGGTTGCGTGCGCGCCGCACCAGCAGGTGCTCGGCACCGAAGATCTCCGTCGTTTCCGCCAACACTGTGGAACCGCCCAGTGCGGCCAGCATGTCCGAGGCCACTCCCAGCGCCGGATTGGCGGTGATGCCGGAAAACGAATCCGATCCGCCGCAATTCAAGCCCAGCGTGATTTTCGATGCGGGTACCGTCGAGCGCTTCTCCTCCGCGCATTGCTCCAGCAGGTTCTTGATTTCCCGCCGTGCCGCCTCGGTCGCGCCGCGCGTTCCGCCGGAACCCTGCAGCGTCAACCCAACCAGCCTGCTGCTCCTCGGCGCATTCGGGCCAAGATAGTGGTCGATCTGGTTGACTTCGCAGCCCAGTCCCAGAATCACCGCCGCCGACACGTTCGGATGCGCCAGAACTCCCGAAAGCGTGCGGCGGAGCTGGGTTGCGTCATCGCCCCACTGCATGCCGCAGCCCTCGCCGTGCGGGAATGCCACCACGCCGTCGATGTTGTCCGGCAGCGTTTCGCCAAGAAAACTGCGCTCGATCAGTTGCGACGTGTAGGCCGCGCAGTTGCTGGCCGCCACCACCGCAACGAAGTTCCGCGTACCCACGCGTCCGTCCTCGCGGACATAGCCTTCGAACGTCGGCATGTTGGCAGGCGCCGGCGGGAATGGAATGTCAACCGTCGGGTATTCGTACTCGAAATGGATCTCCTCAAAGCCCACGTTCTGGGTGTGCACGTGTTCACCCTTGCGGATGTCGCGGCTGGCCAACCCGATCCGCTGGCCATAACGGTGGACCTGAGCGCCAGCCGGAATGTCGGCCATCGCCACCTTGTGCCCGGCAGGAACGGGTGTGACCACTGCAAATTCGAGCCCGCCCACCCGCAAGACCTGGCCGGGGGCCAAAGGGACACGGGCAATCGCCACGTTGTCGGTCGGGTGGAGGTGGATCGCGGAATTTTCCGGGGTCGGGAGCTTTTGAATTTCTAAAAGGGACATTGGGGATCGATTTCTTTGCGCCGGTTGCCAACAATCAGCGCATCAGGATGTGTTCGGTGGTCTGGCCGCCCGTATGCACGTGCAGACGACCGTAAAGCGGGTGGAACCAGAGGCCTGTCCCGTTGTTGATGGCCGGGAGTTCGGACGCCGAATCGATGAAAATTCCCGATTCCGTATCATCTTCGTCCTTACCCTCTTCCAGCAGCTTGCCGATGTGGGCGTGGAGGTGGCACTGGGTGCGGGACATGTCGCCATTCATGGCAATCCCCCAGCTCTCGCCCCAAACCTCGCGGGCTTTGGCTATCGCGGTGTTCCAGAAGCGCTTACGCTCCGCCTCCGACATCCGGGCCAGCGGATTGGAACCGTCGTACGTTTCCTGCGGCATCACAATCCAGCGGTTTGGCTTGGTCGGATTCACGTCCCTCACCAATACGACGGGGCCTTCGCCGTTATGTTTGGTGATCTCCACGCAAAGGCTGCAAGTACGCTGGGCCAGGGACCGCTGGTCGGCCAAGTCGCAGACGCATCCACGGATGTCGGCACGCACGTCGGCTACCATTACCGCCATGAGAAAAAGGACCGCTATCAGACCGGCGCGCACCAAGTCATTATTATATGCGGGCTCGTCTTTGCTGTACGCACTACCGGGGAATCCGCATGCTCGATTGCCGCACCACCAGTTTCGGCTCCACCACCACGGTCTTTGGCGGCAGGGGCGTCTTGGATTCGATCATCGCCAGAGCCAATTTCGCAGCCCGTTCGCCGATCAAAACGCTGTTCTGGTCGATCGTCGTCAACGGTACCCGCAGAAAATCCGCATGCCGGATGTTGCCGCTGCCCACAAACGCCACATCCTCGGGTATCCGCAAACCGGCGTCCAGAACGGCCTTCATGGCGCTCACGGCAAATTGGTCGTTGAACCCGAAGACTCCGTCCGGGCGTTCCGGCAACGCCAGAAGCTCCTTCATGATTCCGTACGCGGCGTCGTCGGTGGCGTCGCCTGTCTCGTCCAGCGATCGCTCATACTCCGGCCGCAACGGGATGCCGTAGCGCTCCAGCGCCGTCCGATAGCCTTCCAACCTCCCCAACGCCGGGCTCAGCCTAGTGCCGTAAATATACGCGATCCTACGGCAACCGCATTGGATCAGGTGTTCCGTAGCCATCAGTCCGACCGTCTTGTCGTCCACGCCGACAAAATTGGCCTTCAGTCCGGAAATCCGGCGGTCGATCAACACGAACGGCGTCTCCTGCTCCTCCATCCGGTCGAAGGTTTCGCGTCCAGCCTGTGTGCTGGCGACAATCAGCGCGTCCACCCGCCTGGCCAGCAATTGTTCGATCTCCTGCTGCTCCAGCTCGGGCTCCTCCTCCGAGGTCGCGATTACGAGTCCATATCCCTTTTTCCGGAACACGTTGGTCAAGCCCTTTGCGATCTCTCCGAAAAACGAGTGCAGCAGCCCGGGCACCACGAACCCCACGATCAGGCTCTTGCCCGTCACCAGTGCACGGGCGGCCAGATTCGGGCGGTAGTTCAGGTCGCGCATCCGCTGCAGGACCTTGTTGCGGGTTTCCTCGCTAATGTCGTCGTGGTTTCGAAGCGCCTTGGAAACCGTCACCACCGACACGCCGAGCTCGCGCGCGATGTCCTTCATTCGGACCACAGCCATATATGCTGGATTGTATCCGAGCTCCCATGCGTTCCACTTTTTTCCTGATTTCGATTGCCCTTGGCTTTGCAGCCATCTCCCCCGCCGCTGAAAACTGGCCCCAGGCCGCTGGACCTGACGGAACTTGGTCCTCCCCCAAGGCCAAAGCTCCCGTCAGTTGGAGCGTCGCGCTGGACAAGAATATCCTCTGGCGCGCGCCGTTGCCCGCCGGGGGACAAAGCGGCATCGCAGTTTGGGGCGACCGCATCTTCCTCACCACCTTCGAGCCCTACAAAGCGGGCGACCCGAAATTCAGCGCCACCATCCTCGGCCACGCCATCGACGCAAAAACCGGCAAGATTCTCTGGTCCGTGAAGCTGGAGGGCACCGTCAAGAGCCCCCTCATGTACGCCTACAGCGACTCCACCAGCCCCACGCCCGCCACCGATGGCAAGCACATCTGGTTCACCAATTCCAGCGGCATCATCCTGTGCGTCGATTGGAATGGCAAGCAGGTTTGGCGTCACACCTGGACCCCGTGGGGTGAACCCTACCCGTTCAACAAGCAGCATGAGCCCATCCTCTACGGCAACGCTTTGCTCAATGTTGAGCCGCTCGACGGCAACCCGGACGCCAAGAAAGGCTGGAACTACCTCCGCGCGCTCGACAAGGCAACCGGCAAGACACTTTGGATCGCCGAAGACGCCACCACCACCTACACCACCTCGCGGTTCGGCGTTGCTGCCAACGGCAAGCCCGCACTCGTAACGGCCCGCGGCGGTTGGCATGACGTGCCCGAGCGGCCCGTCGGCCTGAGCATGATCTCCCTCGACCCCGCCTCCGCGGGCAAGAGTCTCTGGCAATACGTTGCCGGGACGGACGCCACCGGGAAACCCCTCGCCACCCCCGGTTCCCTTGCCGCGCCGACTTGGCAGGCTCTGTACGTGATGCACTGGGACGCGAAATACGCCTACTGGTTCAAGCTCAACCCGGAGGAATCGCACCTCGTCATTGACTCCAAAACCGGCAAGCTACTCCGCGAGCAGTCATTGATCAAGAATGTCGATTACCGCCAGTGGGATCCGGCGGCGAATAAGTACATCGTGCACACCAACGCTAACCTGAGGGAAATCCGCGACCTTTCGCCCCGCGTCAATGCCCAGCCCGGCGAGGTGATCCGCGTGATGCCCGCCTGGCACTGCAACATCGTGGCCGGAGGCTACCACTATTTCCTCGCGTCCACCGCCCACCGCCGCAACGGACAGGCCCCCAAAGGCAAGGGCGGCCCCTCGCATTCCATCGGACGCGTCAACGTGGAGACCGGGAAGGTGGAGTATCTGGAACTCCCCGTGACCGTCCTCCGCCAGCCAGGCCAGCCCGAAAAGAAGGTGTACGGCGTCGCGGTCCGCACCAAGACCTTGGACATTAATGGCAACGATGTGGCTGCCGAGGACCGCTCCCGCACCGACGGCTGGGAGATTCCGGCTTTTTGGGGCAGCCCCGTGGAACTCGGCGGCAAGGTCTACTTCACCACCATGCTGGGAATTACCTATGTCGTGGACGCCAAAGCCAAGGTGCTGGACGAATCCGCCATCGTCGCCATCAACGACCTCGGGCCGTCGGGTGAAACTTGGACCCTCAACACTCCCAGCTATGCCAACGGCAAGCTCTACCACCGGACGTTGAAGGAATTGGTGGCCATCGGCAGCAAGTAGCCTATTTTCCGGTGAGGAATGCGTCCAAACGGCGCAAATTCTCGCCGCCGCCCATGGCGATAAGGTAGTCGCCTACGCACAAAGCCGCCTCCGCCGGGGGGTTGAATTGCATTTCACCCCCCGGTTTTCGGATTGCCAGCACGATCACCCCCATCTCCCGCCCGACGTGCAACTCCTTCAGCGACTTCCCGACCACCTTGCTACTGGTGCCGACCTGGACCTGTTCGATCGAGACATCCAATCCGATAAAACCGGTCGCGGAATCGAGGAACGTGGAAACGTGCGGTCTCAGCAGCGAATGCGCCAGCCGGTGTCCGGTAATGCTGAAAGGCGCGAACACGGTGTCCGCCCCCGCCCGCCGCAGTTTCACTTCGGATTCCTCCTCGCTGGCCCTCGTCACGATAGTCATTCTTGCGTTCATCGTACGTGCCGACAGGATCACGAATAGATTGTCGGCGTCGGTCGCCAGAGCCGATACCAAGCCCGCCGCGCGCACGATTCCGGCCTGGCGCAGCGAATCATCCCGCGTCGAATCCGCTACGATCACATGCATCCCGGACTTCCGCGCATTTTCAGCCCGCTGCTCGTTGCGGTCGATCACAACAAACGGCGCACCGGCCTTTTGCAGTTCGAGCGACGCATGCCGGCCCACCCGGCCATAGCCGCAAATGATGTAATGGTTTTCCAACTTGTCGATCAACCGTTTCCTCCTCCGAATCCGGAAGGTGCCCTGCAGTTCCCACTCGATGATTGTCTGCGTGACCGCGCCCACTGCGAAGAACATCACGCTCACGCCGAACAGGATCAGGAACGAGTTGAAGATCCGTCCGGAATGGCTCAGCGGCCTGATTTCCTGATACCCCACCGTGGTAATGGTGATCAGGGTCATGTAGAACGCGTCGAACGGCGTGTACCGCTCCACCACCACAAAACCCGCCGTACCCGCAAGCACGGTAAAAAACAAAAGCCCGCCGATCACGATGATTCGGCGGGCAAGAGTTCTTTCCATTGGGCCAATGTACATCAGGCATCGCATCGGACGCCCTCGAAGCGACGATGCCGTCTAATTTCGGAAGCTGTTCAGCGCTTCCTGTTCGTCCTGGAACGTGCCGATCAGCGAGCTGATTCCCGTCATGTCCATCACTTTACGGACATCCGGCATCGCGTTGACAATCCGCAGCGTGCCTTGGTTCCGCACCAAATGCGAGTAACAACTCATCAACTGGCCCAAACCGGCGCTGTCGATCTTCGTCACCCGGCCGAGATCGATGATGACGCGCGAATCACTCTGCTCCAGGACTTCGCGGCGCAACTCCTCCAGCTCGGAGGCGGAGTGCGTCAGCGTCGCCGCAGCCCGGAATTGCAGTACGGACACACCTTGCGCCTGCTTCCAAGCCAGCTTGGACGAACGCAGCTCCGTCGCTAGATGTTCACTCACCCGCAATTCGTCAAAACATTCGTCGCAACCGAGGTAGTGCCCCTCGAACTCTTCCACGGCCTCCGTGTCCAAAGTCCGCGACAAGTATTTGGCTATGACCTGCTCACGCTTGATCGGTTCCATCTTGCATCGTGCTTCCTGAAACTGGGTTTCCTGCCGCTCGGTCTGTTGGGCGCTCATACTGTTCCGTCCACCTACTCAGTGCAAAGACCAATCATTTTGTTTCAATCGCCGCATCGCCGCGACGCTTAGTTTCTCCGGCGTACACGCGCCGGAACCGCTCTTTGGCCCGGAACAGGACGACACGGAACTGTGCGTCGCTCATGTTCCAATCCCTGCAAATGTCTTCCTTTTCGCGCCCCTCCAGATAAAGTGCACGCAGTATGTCCCGGTCTCGTTCCGCCAATTCGCCCAAGCCGTGGTCGATCGCATCACGCATTTCGAAAATCTCGGCATCCGGTCGGACACGCGTCTCGGGAATCTGCATGTCCTCGTCGATATTCGGCTCCCGCTTCACCCGGCGGCGGAATTCGAGGATCACGTTCCGGCAAACGCCGTTCAGGAACGCTCCCAACTCCTGCGTGTTGCGGATCTGTTCGTTTTGGGCCGCTTTGATGAAGCGCGCGAGGCTTTCCTGGACAAGGTCGTCCACATCCGCGCAATTGTGGCCCACGTGATAAAGGACCTTGTAGCGCAGCTTGAGACGGAGTCGTTCGAGGGAAGGTTCGCTGAGATCCATTGTCCAAGGGGCGGGCCACCGGGCACGCATCTGGAAAAGTGTGCGACAACCAGCTACAGCGACACCGCAGCCACACACTATTCCGATCCCATCTTACATGGGCGGTTTGCGCGGGCAGCCTTTCGTGGGCCTTCGATGTCTAATAGCTGCGTGCCGACGTCCCGGCTGACTTGCTGGCTTGGAAGCACTCGCGGCACAGTACAGCCCTGCCTTGCGTTGGCTTGAAAGGCACCGTCGTTTCCCGTCCGCAGCCCGCGCAAACTGTTGCCGTCTCGACTCGCTGCGGGGCGCCACCGGAACGGCCTCCCGAGCGGCCTCCACCTGGCCTGTCCTGACGATTGGCTTTGCACGACTTGCAGCGCCGGGGCTCGTTCGTGAAGCCCTTTTCATCGTAAAACCTTTGTTCGCCCGCGGTGAACGTGAAGTCGCTCCCGCAATCGATGCATTTCAGTACGCGATCCTGAAAATCCGCCATGACCTAGCCTCCGCTACCCAACCCCGAAATCGTATCACGAAATGCGACGGAAATGAAAAAGGGGCGAAGCGGATGTTCATCCACTTCGCCCCGGTACTTCTATTCAGGATCCCGGCGACTCTTTTTCCGGTTCCTCTTACGGGCAAGCGCGGCCTTGACCCGCTTTTTCTCGCCCGGCTTCAAATAAAAGGAGTGACGCTTGACTTCCTTGATGATGTCTTCCGTCTGCACCTTCCGTTTGAAACGACGGAGCGCGTTTTCCAACGTCTCCCCGTCCTGAAGTCTGACTTCAGCCAATTCAATACACCCCCAAACCGATCCTGATATGTCCCGAGCCGACTCTCCCGAGGGAGCTATGGTCGGAAAGGGCGCTGATATGTTCCGTGCATCCAGTCGGACGCACAGAACTCCAGATTAGCACGGGAGCGGGGGGATAATCTACCGCTAATCGGATACCTACGCCTCCATGGCCCGTAGCGAATAGATTCCAGCAGGGTGAGATGTCTTTCGGCCCTGTTGCGCGAAATGCGAGTCCCGATTGTCGGCCATCGCCAGCAGCGTGAAGATGCCCAGAACGGGGTCGGTGCGCCGGACTTCCTCGACGAAGTCCATCAGTTCGGTGTAGTAGTGGTTGAGCTTGTAGGGTGTCATGGAATCCTCTCTTCTTGTGCCGGTCCATTTTCCAGTGCCGGCGTTGCTGTCTTCATCTAGGTAAACAGGAACGAGGCGGGAACCCGGTCATCCCCCATCAAAAAAACTTGTTCGGAAACGCAGAAAAGCCGGTGTGGCCCCGAAGGATCGCACCGGCAGGCTTGGAGCATCCGTTACAGCAACTACTTCGATGCGAACAGGGGTGCTACGAAAGCCTTGGCGGGATCGATCCTCGGAACCAACGCCAGCCGTAATCAGGGGATGGCTTGAGGCGAGAGCTTCAAAGATCCCCCAAAACCGAGTATGCGGGTTGTTTCGCGGGGCTGAACAACTCCCGAGTCTCCAGTGGTGATACGCAGAAGCAAAGCCCCGTTTGGAGGCATTTTCCGCTTCGAGCAAGGCGACGCCGACGATATTGAATTGATCGATTACCACTAGCACTAGCAGAACAAGGTGTCTAGGGAGACAACCGAATGTCAATGAAAGATCCACCCCACCCCGATCTCTCAGTTCGGCTAAACTGCCTCGAACCTTTCTCCCTTTCCGTAACGGCGGGGGCCAAGGTGCTGGGGGTTAGTCGGACAACACTCTCCCGCCTCATCAATGGGCAAGCTGGCGTATCCGCCGAGATGGCGATCCGCCTCGCAAGGGCCTTCGGTGCCACCCCGGAGATCTGGTTGCGCATGCAGGCCGCTTACGACCTCGCCCAAGCGCGGCTGCGCGAGGCTGAGATCCACGTCCAACCCTACCAACCCTATTCCGTGGTCTGGCCTCCGAGGGCAGTCGCGCGGGACTCCTGATCGGCTACGCCCCGAAACTGCTGGGTCATGAATGGCTGCCGGCGTTCCGCGCCGGGCCTAGGCTCCAACGGGTTCTAATACGGCAAAACAAGGCGGGACCGTGCCCCAACAGGCTGGCTCCCGCCGAAGCCGCATACCGGAAGATTCCACATGCGAAACTAGAGAAGATCGCCGACCGGCCCGTTTCGGACCGGGACGGGTTGGACCGGCTGCCAGTTTTCCGGTATCGCCGCCCCCGCCGCGACACAAGTTCTCATTCTTTAGGAGCAAGTCAAAGTGTCAGCAATCGTACGCATTCATGGAACCGAGATCCTCGATTCGCGTGGCAACCCCACCGTCGAGGCGGAAGTTTTCTTGGCCGACGGCAGCGTGGGCCGCGCAGCGGTCCCCAGCGGTGCCTCCACCGGCGAACACGAGGCCGTAGAACTTCGTGACGGCGACAAGTCCCGCTACCTCGGCAAGGGTACCCTCAAGGCCGTGGCCAACGTGAACGGTCCGATCGCCAAGGCCCTCCTCGGCCACGACGCCACCCTTCAGGCTGTGGTCGACAACGCGATGATCGCGCTCGACGGCACCTCCAACAAGGGCAACCTCGGTGCCAACGCCATGCTGGCCGTCTCCATGGCCACCGCCCGCGCTGCAGCCGCCTCCCTGAAGACCCCGCTTTACCGCTATTTGGGCGGCGTCAACGCCTGCACCCTCCCCGTCCCGATGATGAACATCATCAACGGTGGAGCGCACGCCGACAGCTCCGTTGACATGCAGGAATTCATGGTCATCCCCCACGGCGCGGACACCTTCTCCGAGTCGCTCCGCATGGGCGTCGAAGTCTTCCACAACCTCAAGACCGTCCTCAAGAAGCGCGGCTACTCCACGGCTGTCGGCGACGAGGGCGGTTTCGCCCCGAACCTCAAGTCCAACGAGGAAGCCCTCGAAGTCGTTCTGGAAGCCATCACGCTCGCTGGTTACAAGCCCGGCGACCAGATCAGCATCGCCCTCGACCCCGCCGCCAGCGAATTCTATGTTGACGGCAACTACGTCTTTAAGAAGTCCGACAAGAGCGTCCGCACCTCGGAGCAAATGGTGGAATTCTGGGCCAACTGGCGTCGCCAGTACCCCATCATCTCGATCGAGGACGGCCTTGCCGAAGACGATTGGGCCGGTTGGAAGCTCATGACCGACACCATGGGGCACAATACACAGCTCGTCGGCGACGATCT
>CAIYDY010000380.1 GCA_903925015.1 uncultured Acidobacteriia bacterium | reverse complement strand
CGTTGTGGGGCAGCCATTCTTGGCTGCAGCCTGCTTTTAGCAGGCATAACCGTAACGCCCCAGAGCAGGACCGCCAATTCGTCCATGCCAACAGCTGAAACACCAAAAACTCCCACCTTGGCTCCATGCATCCGACAAAGCCCCCCCCCCAATTTTCCGTCCATCCACTCCGTTTTTCCGATTGGCTCGCCCCCCCCACAGGCCCTGCAGCGGCCCTGCTGCGCATCATCGACCATGATCCGGCATTGGCGGTCCGGGCGAATCATCTGCCGTAGTCGCGCTGGCTGGAAATTCCACCGTCATCCTCCGTTGTGGGGCAGCCATTCTTGGCTGCAGCCTGCTTTTAGCAGGCCATAACCGTAACGCCCCAGAGCATGACCGCCGATTCGCCCATCCCAACAACTGAACACCAACGAATCCCGCCTTGGCTTCATTCATCCGATACACGACACCCCACGTTGCCGCCCGTCCCACTCAATTTTCCGGTTGGCTTGAAAAAAACCATGGACCTTCGTGGCGCAGATCTCGCGGCTCAGGTTGACCATTGCGTGTACGGAACGCCGAAGCGGTGAACGTAGTTTTCGCGGACACACTTTATTGGATCGCCCTGTTCGTACCCGGAAACCGCTGCCCCAGCCGATCCGACCAGCGCGACCCTGCTCACAACCGAAGAAGCACTGGGCGAATTCCTGACGGCGGGTTCGTCCCCGCGGCGACCCAACCAGACACTTCGAGTTTGCGGCGCGGCTGGGGAAATTGAACGAAGAGGTGGGGGAATTGAACGAAGAGCTGGAGGCGTTGAATGTGGAGGCCCGGGCGCTGCTCCGCCCCCCGGGACAGGCACCCAAACAGCGCGAACCATCGCTCCCCCTCGATCTCGCCGAATCTGATATAACACCTACGGAGGCACACATGCCCAAGGACCTTACGAACTCCCCGCGCCTGAACCGACGCACCCTTCTCGCCGGCTCGGCCGTCCTTACCACCGGCACCGCCGCCACCCTCGCATTCGGAGCCGAAGCCGCCAAGTCCGACTCGCCCGGTGCCGCCAACTCGGCCGCCCCGCCCAACCTGCAGCCGCCGGTCGTCCAGACCAAGCCCGGCAAGCTGCGCGGCTACCGCGACGGCAAGACCTTCACCTTCCTCGGCATACCGTACGCCAAGGCCGAACGATTCGAGCTTCCCAAGCCGGTCGAGCCGTGGGACGGTGTAAAAAACGCCCAGGCGTGGGGGGCTGTATGCCCGATCCCGCCCTCGGGCCTTCCCGGCGCGAACGAGTTTGTCTTCCCGCACAGGTACTGGGTTGAAAACGAGGACTGCCAAGTCCTCAATATCTGGAGCCAGGGTCTCGCCGGCAAGAAGCCGGTCATGGTTTGGATGCACGGCGGCGGGTTCACCAACGGCTCGTCGATGGAGGCCTACGCATACGACGGCAAAAACCTGAGCGAGTTCGGCGATATCGTCGTGGTAAGCCTGAACCACCGGTTGAACATCCTCGGCACGCTCGACCTCTCGGCCTACGGGTCGCAATACGCCAACTCGCGCTACACCGGCACGGCGGACCTCGTTTCGGCGCTGCAATGGGTCCACGAGAACATCGAAGCCTTCGGCGGCGACCCCGCCAACGTGACCATCTTCGGGCAGTCCGGGGGCGGCGGCAAAGTGGTGCGCATGATGCACATGCCGGCGGCCAAGGGGCTTTTCCACAAGGTGGTCGCACAAAGCGGCGGCGCCTTGAACTTCCGCACAATCGAGCCCGCCGTCGCCTTCCAGACCCAACAGGCCGTGGCGGCCGCCACTATGAAGAACCTGAACTTGGCTGCGGGCCAGTTCGACCAGCTCAAGAAGGT
>CAIYDY010000379.1 GCA_903925015.1 uncultured Acidobacteriia bacterium | reverse complement strand
CGCCCTCGCATACACAGGCTACGTCTCCGCAGACTGCACAACCGGGCAAATCCTGCGAATTGAAAGCAATTCCGAACCAGACCGTTCCGGATTCCTCATCCATACGGCGATCCGGTACGGCCCCGTCAACATCTCCGATCGCGAATTCTTTCTTCCGACCTCGGTCGAAAATGTTTCAGGCTTCGACCGGACCTTGACCAAGGCCGAAATCCGTTTCGAAAACTACCGCAAGTACAACGCCGACGCCTCCATCAAATTCGAGGACGAGGTA
Source organism: uncultured Acidobacteriia bacterium (assembly GCA_903925015.1). GTDB lineage: Bacteria > Acidobacteriota > Terriglobia > Bryobacterales > Bryobacteraceae > BOG-234. The sequence continues at coordinate 27,356 of CAIYDY010000379.1, read as the reverse complement.
ACCGAGCCGCCCACCAAGCCGTAGCATTGGAATTTGTCCAAATCGGAAAGTTCTTTGCCCTGGAAGGATAGTGGATAGATTTTCCATTCACACAACGTAAACCAATTCCCAAACATGCTAAAATCCCCCACAGTTAGGATTTCGCGCATCCGCACAAATGAACTATACGGGTCTGCGGGTCTCCAAGGAGTTACAAAAATGAACGTCTTATCCTGTCTTCGGCTCTCCCTCTCGGTTGCCGTCGCCGCCGCGTCCCTGTACGCGCAGGCCGGGCTCGGCAGCATCGGCGGCACGGTAGTTGACCAAAGTTCGGCTGTCATTGCCGGAGCACACGTCACCCTCGTCCAACTTTCCACCAAAACAACCCGCGACATCACAACCAACGCGCAGGGCATCTTCAACCTCCCATCCATCGTTCCCGGCGAATACAGCATCACCTTCAAGTCGCCAGGCTTCCGGGACAAGAAACTCGACAACATCACGATCAACGGCTTCCAAGAGCTCTCGATGGGTGACGTGACCATGGTCGTCGGCGGCGGCCCAGCCGAGGAAATCACTGTTACCGCAGAACAGCAATTGGTCAAGGATTCCGGCACCCGCGCCGAAACCATCCAAGCCGCCCAAGTTTCCGAAATGCCCAACAACGGCCGGAACTGGGCCACGCTGCTGAAAATCGTGCCGGGCTCCACCCCGATCAGCGACCAGGGCATCAGCGGTCGCGAGTACGGCTATTACGGCTACCAGGATTTCAGCGTCAACGGCAAGAGCTTCAACCAGACGCAAGTGAATCTCGACGGCGGCAGCATTGTCGACCACGGCAGCGACGCCAAGGTCACCGTCTCCCCCAGCCTCGAATCCATCCAGGAGATCTCGGTCCTCACCAACAATTTCACGGCCGAATACGGCAACCGCGGCGGCATCTCAATCAACATCGTCACCAAGTCCGGCACCAACCGGTACCACGGAGTCGGCTTTGAGAACCTCCGGAATGAGGATTTGAACGCCAATTCCTGGTCCAACAACTACACCGGCCTGCCGCGCCCGATCTACCGGTACAACTATTTCGGTGCCAATCTCGGTGGCCCGGCAAAGAAGGACAAGATCTTCTTCTTCTATAACTTCGAGAACTTCAAGCAAAATATCCCCGGCACCACGGTGCAGGCACGCGTGCCAACGGCTCTGGAACGGGCTGGCGATTTCTCGCAGACATTCAACGCCAACGGTTCCCGCCCGTCGATCTATCAGCCGGGTACGCAGTACAGCGGCACTCCTGTTGCGTTTCCGGGCAACGTTCTGCCGGCCAGCATGATCAACCCGCTCGGCAAAGCGATCATGGCACTCTATCCTGCCGCGAACAACCCGAACGACCCCAACAACAACTACAATTTGGTCTACCAGTCGCTCTATCCCCGGCTCTCGCAGGTCGGCAAGGTGGATTGGAACATCAATGACACGACGCGGGCCTACTTCCGCTATTCGAACGATAGTGGCACCAACACCGACAAGGGCATCTACAACAGTGGTGCGAACCTGCCGTTCAACATGATGAACCAGTTCCGTCCGGACCGGGCGGCAGCCATCAGTGTTACCCACGTCTTCTCATCGAGCGTGGTGGCCGAAGTGCTGGCGGGTTGGAGTTACGATTTCGTCCGTGTCACGCCGTTGAATTCCGATCAAGTGGATACCGGCAAGCTCGGCCTCGGCGGACTCCCCACGGTCTATCCCTCAACCAGCACCATCCTACCCTCGATCAACGCGGGCGGCATCTACCCGACCTTCGCATTCAACCGTCTCCCGGCGTTCGCGAAAGCCAATGAATTCCAGATGTCCGGCACTGTCACTTGGTCGAAAGGCACCCACACCTACAAGTTCGGAGCGCAGGCCTTCCGCAACCTGAAGCAGGAGATCACTGCAGCCAACGATAAGGGCACCTACGACTTCAGCGCCAGCCACAGCCAGTTCGATACCAACTATGGCCCGTCGAACATACTGCTTGGAGCCCTGAACGAATTCACCCAGGTCTCGTCCATCTCCCACAAGAACTCCGTCTTCCAGGACGCCCAGTTCTTCGCCCAGGACACTTGGAAGGTCAACCGCCGCCTCACGCTGAACTACGGCCTGCGCATGTACCACATGCCCTCCGAGCGCGACGTCAATCCGTCCGAATTCAAGGATGCCGTTTTCCTGCCGAATCTCTACGATCCGAAGACGGCTCCGCGCTTCTACGTCCCGGACCCGAAGAATTCGAAAAACGTCATCGACCCCGCATTCCCGAACACGCCACTCAACTCGAACTTGGCTAGCCTGCTGCTCTACAGCATCGTGCCCGGTTCTGGCAACCCGCGCGACGGCGTCTACGCGATCGGCTCCACCGAAGCAGGAAACACCGGGCTTTTGAGCCCCAAGTACCTCCTGTTCGCTCCCCGCGGCGGATTTGCTTGGTCGCCCGAACGTGATCCGAAAATGGTAGTCCGCGGCGGATTTGGGTGGGCTTACAACCGAAACGGTATCGGCGACGCTGTCACGGCCTTCAACAACGGCTTGACAAACAATGTCGACTACCTCCAAACCAGCCTGTCGACCCTGGCTGGCGGCTCCAGCATCCAGCGCATCTCGCCCGCCAGCTATGCTGCACGGGACGCCTCCACCCGTAAGGCTCCCACGGTGTACGACTACAGCTTCTCAGTGCAGCACGAACTGCCGTGGAAGATGGTCGGCGACGTCGGCTATGTGGGTAACATCCAGCGCCACCAAGCCATCAACTTCAACACGAACGCTATCGCCCCCGGCACAGCGTTCCTACCGCAGTACGTGGACTCCACCAACGCCGGCTACAACTTCGCGGGACCGATCACGGCGGCCAACCCCGGACCATTGCCCGGCAGCAACTCGGAAAATGCCATTGTCATGCGTCCGTACCAAGGGCTCAACACCCTTACCGCAACCGCCAACGTGGGCAACAACCGGTACGACTCCTTCCAAGCAAATCTGCAGAAGCGTTTCGGTTCCGGTCTTTCCTTCCAAGTCGCGTTCACCAAGGGCCGCCTCATTTCCGGTCAGGAGAGCACCGGCCTTTACAACTACAACTGGAAGCAGTACACCGGCTACACTTCGAACACCGGTCGCCCGTACAGCTTGGCCAACAACTACATCTACAAGTTGCCCAAACTGTCGGAAAAGCTGGGATGGAGCAATCCGGTGTCGCGCACGGTGCTGGATGGCTGGCAATTCGCGCACGTGCTATCGTTCTTCGGAGGCCAGCCCTACACTCCTTCGTTCAGCATCCAGCAAGCCAACACCGGCTCGAGCGTCAACACGGGGCTTACGTTCCTCGGAACGCCGGATCTTTCGCCCCGTGTTGGCATCGGCGGCGATCTCGGTGCCAATGGGGTGCTGCAATTCAACCCTGCGGGCCTCTCGATCCCGGCAATCTTCCCGACCGGGACTGGCACGGGCCCCCGCAACTTCCTGAATGCCCCTGGCACATTCGTCAACGACATGACCTTGACGAAGATCTTCAAGATCACAGAAGGCAAGACTCTTGAGTTCCGGGCCGCCGGCTACAACGTCTTCAACCAAGTACGGCGCACCAACCTCAACAGTGGTGTGCAGTACAAGGCCAATGGCGCAACCTATGCCAGCGGGTTCACGGTGTATAACACTCCTGACCAGTTGGCGCAGCGGGCCGCAGCCTCCAACGTCACCAGCCCCACGGCATTGTACAACCAGTACCGCAGCGGCGTCGGCTATACCAACATCACCAGCGTTCAACCGATGCGGATCCTCGAACTCGGATTGAAGTTCCGGTTCTAGGCAATCTTCGCGTCAGAACTAGAAAAGGGCCACCCAACCGGGTGGCCCTTTTCTCTTTGCTGGAGGCTATTGCATCAGGGTAAAGTTTACATCCACAGTTGTTAGAACTTCTACAGGCTCCCCATTCAGCAGGGTTGGCTTATATTCCCACTGCCGGACAGCGTCCACCGCGGCCTGCAGCAGTTCGGGCGGACCCGATAGAACGTTCAGGCTCTGCACCTTGCCGTCCTTGCCAATCGTGATCTGCAACTGCACCGTGCCTTGGACGCGGGCGGCCTTCGCCTCCGCCGGATACACCGGCTTTGGCTGCCTCACCAGATTGTGTTGCTGGACGGCACCCCCTACCCGAATCGGATTCTGAGGTTCGGCGGATGCCCCGGTTGCGGCAAACGCGAACATTACGACAGCTGCGGCGACTACGCCCCAGGATGACTTCGATTTCATGGCTCTCTCCTACTCAGACAATGTAAAGTTTACATCGATTGTGGTGATCACTTCCACCGGGTTGCCATTCACTAGGGTTGGCTTGTATTTCCACTGCTGCACGGCCTGCATCGCGGCCTGCACCAAAAGGGGTGGGCCAGAAACAAGACGCAGGTTTTGAATCCATCCGTCCTTGCCGACCACGGCCTCGAACTGGACGACTCCCTGCACGCGGGCCTGCTTGGCCAATGCCGGATATTCCGGATTCACCTTGGAAACCAAGTTCGAAGCTTGCACATTGCCTCCTACGCGCACCGCGCCGGGCCGGGATTGGACGGCACCGGTGTTTGGAGCCGTACTTGAAATCACCGTGGTCGCAGACGGGTCGGGGTTGGACGTGACGAGAATACTGGTCTTGCCACTCCCGGCGGGTGTCAGGCGGACAACCAGATGGTCGTCGTAGGCCCGGACATTCTGCATCATTTTCAGAGCTGTCCCCGAATCAAGCCGCGAGCCCACACTCACCCCAAGCAAGCCAAGTACCTGCTCGCGGGAATGCTCGGAAAGGCCTTCCACCCGGATACTCGAGACGACCTTGGGCTCCGGCGTGGCCAATGCGCCTGCCGCCTTTGCGGCTGTTTCGGCCTGTGATTTGGCGGCCATCGCATTCTTGAGCTGCTCCATGGCCTGGGCTTCCGCCAAGTTCCGGCGCTTGTCGGACTCGGCCAACTGGGCCTTTGCCTCCGGCAGTGCAAAAACAACCGCCACTTGGCGTGTCGAATTTGCGGCCTCTTTCGCGAAATGCCATCCAAGCACTGACTGGAGCACCGGCTTTCGCAGTTCCTCTGGACCGGAGAGAATGTTCGCGTCGAACACATTCCCCAAGACGTCCAGCCGCACTTGCGCGACCACTTGCCCTTCTACGCCTTTCTCGACGGCTTGCCGGGGATAGGCCACCGGCGCGCGGTGCACAACCTCGGCACCGCCGGGTTGTACCGTCACCCCCACAGGGTCGATCGATAGCTGCGGGGCCGCCCAACACGCTACCCCCAGCCAAAGCATGCTCGCGGCCAACGCCGCAATATTCGTTTTGAACATCTCCAACTCCTTTTGAAAACCTATTCCGACAAAGTGTAGTTCACATCAATGGTGGTAATCACCTCCACCGGGTTGCCGTTGAGCAACGTGGGCTTGTAGACCCATTGACGGACGGCCTCGATTGCGGATTGCACCAGCAGCGGTGGACCCGAAACGAGATGCAGGTTCCGGATGGATCCGTCCCTGGCAATCACAACCTCGAACCGAATCGTCCCCTGGACACGCGCCTGCTTCGCCATCGGGGGGTAGACCGGGTTGACCTTGATCGACAAGTTGTTCTGGGCGGCATCGCCTCCCACGCGGAGCTGAGTCGGAGGATCCGCCGCTACCTCCGCAGTCATTTGCCGGACGGGAACATGCGCGGCAGCGGAGCCGTCCGCCATCGCGGTAACCTCCGCCGGAGCCGAAACCACCAGCGTGCTGGCGGTCTGCGACGAAGCAATGGTTCGGACAACCAAATGGGAGTCCAAAGAGTGAACAGCTTCACGAGCAAGTTCCATGGTTTCCTGACTCGCAGTTCTGCCAACCAAGACCTGGAGCTTATCCACCAGCGCCCACCGGGTTTCCTGGGAGACGCCTGTGACGCTGATTTTGTCGATAGTCTGGGGGTTTGCCGGCTGGGGGCCGGTCAATCCCGCAAGCTTGTCCATGTTGATACCGGGCAGCATTTGCTTCCTCGCCAGTGCGTCAAGATTTTTTGGGTCCTCCAGCAATCGCTCGCGCGTTGCCGGCTGCCCGGTCGGCAAGCGGAAGCGGACCACAATCTGCCGGGTCGAGTTGGCTTCGCTTCTGTCGAAGTGCCAATCCAGCACCGATCGCAGCACAGGTTTACGAAGTTCCTCGGGACCGGAAACAATAGTGGCGTCGGACACGTCTCCGTCGCCGCCGATCTTCACCAGAATCGCTACTTCGCCTTGGACACCTTTGACGATGGCCTCCTGCGGGTATCCCACGGAACGGCGGTGCAGGATTGCCGTGTCTCCAACGTCAACGGAAATGCCCTGGGCATCCACCACTTCCTGCGGTGCCGCGTGGAGGGGAAGAGTGCTGGTCGCAACCCAGCACGCCGCAGCCAGTGCCACCGTACTGACTGTGAAGGCCACAATCTTCATTCGTCTGGACATTCCAACCTCCTTGAAAATGGTCACGACCCTCTGTTTCAGATGTCTTTTGCGCAGAAACAGGGGGGCCGGGGCAAGTTCAGACTCCCGGCCACCGCCAGCAATGGTCAACAACGCGTCCACGTAGCAGTCGCGGGCCTGGGTCATGTCGATCACCGCCTGGTCGACGGTCTCCTCGCGCGCCAGTTGGATCTCGGCCAGCACCCACCAGACGGCGGGATGGAACCATAGCGCGGCACGAACCAATTCCTCGGCCACCGTAAACAGCCAGTCCTTCCGGCGGACATGCAGAATTTCGTGGCAGAGAATGGCGTCCATCGTGGATGAATTGAAAGTCCGGCAACGGCTGGGCAAGAGTATGACGGGATGCCGGACACCAAACGTCACAGGACCGGAAACATCAGGAGAGACGAGCACTTGCGCCTCGACGCACCACTGCGATTGAGGTTCCAAAGGGATACTGTTCCGGCGATAGCGCGACAACCGGACAAGGCCGAGCGAGAGCAGCAGCAGCCTCCAGGCGATGCCCGCTGCCACCACGAACAGCACAAGCTGCGACCAATCGATGTGGACCGCGGGCACCGCGTGCGCAATGGGCGTAATCGGGATATCCTGCCCGGTACTGGTCTGAACATAGACCTGCGGCACGTTCCACGGTCGGACGCCCGGCAGCGCAAGGCAGGACAATAGCACCAATTGCCACCACACCAAGCGCACGTCGGGGCTCTTGAGCCGCGCCAGCTTCGCGACTCCGGCCGAGACCGCTACCACGACACAGACCTGTGCCGAATAGACAAAAAGATTCTCAAGATTCATTGCCGCCCCCGGATCTTGGCAATTTCCTCCAGATCCTCTTTCGAAAGGTTGTGCTCTTCCACCAGGTGCACAAGGAGGGGTTCCGCCGAGCCGTTGAAGACCCGGTTGACGAACTCCCGAACCATCGCGCCGATGACAGTGCCCTTCGGCTGCGCGGGGCGGTAGACAAACGCACGGTCGGATTCATCCTTGCGGAGGTACTCCTTTTGCTCCAGGATCTTCATCATCGTCATCACCGTGGTGTAGGCCACCGTGCGCGATTCCAGCTTTCGCCGCTCCAGAAGAATCTCATAGACATCGCGGACCGTCGCGGCTTCGTGGTCCCAGACGATCTTCATGATTTCGAGTTCCTGCTCTGTGAGGGTACTGCTGCGGGGTCTCATACTAAAAAACTAGTACTAACCGATTCGAATGTCAAGAGTTTTTTTGAAGTTGGCTCGAGGGTGATCCCCCTGCCGCTCCTGGCGGTCCCAGCCGGAGCCGCACATCCCGTCGTGGTACTCTGGTCATAGCTCTTGGACCCGCTGCACTTTCTACCGACCCACCACGAACCGCCTCCGCGTTGCTCGATGTACCGTCTTCGAAATTGACTCCGCCGGGAACTACAAAAGCTGGAAAGAGATTAAAAGACACATGAAAGAACAAGGAACCGTGAAGTGGTTTAACGCCGCGAAGGGATTTGGATTCATCCAGCGTGAATCCGGCGAGGACGTTTTCGTCCACTTCTCGGCGATCGAGACCCAAGGTTACAGGTCGTTGGATGAGGGCGCAAAGGTCAGCTTCGTGGTGACGCGTGGACCGAAGGGCCTGCAGGCGGAACAGGTCAACCAACTCTAGTTGAGGTACGGCCCTTATGGGTCGGGCCGTCTTGGACAAGACTGAAGTACCAACAAAAAAGGGAGGAGCTGAGCTCCTCCCTTTTTTATTCTGGCCTGTGAATTCCTAGTTTTCACCCTGCTTGGCGTGGTGGGCTGCCCAGCGGCGCTTTTGCGCTTCAGCAATCCGCTCACGAGCGGAGGCGGACATGACACGCTTCTTCTTCCCCGGAATATCGGCGACCGGCTGCGTCTTGGGGCGACCAGCCTTGGCTTTCGGTGCGGCTTCGGGAGTACGCACGGGTGCGGTGCGACCGGCCAACTGGGTGCGGATCTCGGAGATCTTCGCTTCCACCTCTTTTAGTTGCGCTTGAAAGCCGAAGAGGGCAGCTTCAAGTATTTCGCGATCAGATACCATGGTTCAGCCTTAGGATATCACTAGCAGTCCCATAGCGCAAATAGTTTCGCAAACATAGGTTGCGGACCTTGGAGGATCACTCGACGAGGTTCATTGTGACGGCAGCAGCAAGCGCAGCCCTACAAGAAACAGCAGCAAAGCAATCAGGTAAAAAATACAGCCCGACTTCCGGACCCATCTGCCGCCCTTGCCCCTAGTAGCTTCGGCAAGGCGCATTTGCAACTGTTCCCCCAAGCCTGGATGGTTCCCTCCCTGTGGCAGTGCCCGAAACCGCAGGAAACAGGACGGACATATATATGGCTTCAACAGCAGCCAATGCGCCAACTGGTCAACCAAACCCTTGCGCTCCGTCCGATGGGCCCGGCTGCTATGGCATTTTGGACAGATCATGCTTACCCCAACAAAAAAACAGCCGTCTGGGCAAGCAGGTTCGGCATTGTCGAAACACGAGCCGGGCCGGAAAGAAAGTATCGCTTCGAGATCGGCAACCCGGCGTCGGTGCACAGCTCCTCAAAGTCATTGATGCTGAGAAAGTGAATGTTTGGCGAGTTATACCAGTCGTACGGGAATAATTTTGTCTTGGGTGCCTGCCCGGTTAGCAGCATAGCTTTTCGAACAGACCAGTGGCCAAAGTTTGGAAATGAAACGATTGCCCGTTTTCCTACACGCAACATCTCGCGCAACACATGCAGCGGAGCCTTTGTCTCCTGCAAGGTCTGGCTTAGAATAACGTAATCGAAGGCATGGTCGGGGTAATCCGCCAACCCTTCGTCCAGATCGCCTTGATAGGCTGATACGCCGCGCGCAATCGCCTTGCGAACCTTGGGAGCCGCAATCTCGACGCCGCGCGCAACGATATTTTTGTTTGCCAATAGCCACGCCAGCAGCTCGCCCTCGCCGCAGCCGAGGTCCAGCACACGGCTCCCGGACTGGATAATTTCGCCGATAACCCCGAAGTCGGGCCGTTCAGTCAACTTTACAGTGCGTGCGTCGCCTGTTACGGGCTTTTCCATGGTCGTCGATTTTGTCACGCGACACCCCTTGTGTGAGTGGATGCAGCCGTTCTGGAGGTACTGTCGAGGAATCCCCGAACCAGCTCGGTCTGTTCGGCGATGTCCACCAGAAACGCGTCATGGCCATAATTGGACTGGAGATCGCAGTAAGCGACGTCCCCGTTCATGCGGCGGAGCACGCGGACAATCTCCTGAGACTGGTAACTGGGATAGAGCCAGTCCGAGGTGAAGCTGATCACCAAAAACCGCGTCCCGACGTCGCGGAAAGCATCGGCAAGCCGCCCGCTGCCGTTGGTGAGGTCGAACTAGTCCTCGGCCTTGGTGATGTAGAGGTACGAGTTCGCGTCAAAACGAGATACAAACTGGTTTCCACGGTAACGCAGATAGCTTTCGATCTCGAAATCCACGCCAAAGTCAAAGCCGAACTTCTCCTTCTCACGGAGGCGCCGACCGAACTTCTCGCGCATGGACTCGTCGCTCATGTAAGTGATATGGCCCACCATGCGCGCAATCGACAAGCCTCGCGCCGGGGGCTTGTTCGTGTCGTAGTAGTTGCCCTCGGACCAATCCGGGTCCGCCATGATCGCTTGGCGACCCACCTCGTTGAAGGCGATCTGCTGCGCGCTGTGGCGCCAAGTGGTCGCAATCGGGATTACGGACAGGACCATTTCCGGATACGATACCGCCCATTCCAGTGCCTGCATGCCCCCCATGGAGCCGCCCGCCACGCCCAACAGCCGCTCAATCCCCAAGGATTGAACAAGCATCCGCTGCAACCGCACCATATCGCGAATCGTGATCACTGGAAACGACATCGCATAAGGGCGGCCTGTCGCGGGATTCTTCGCGCCGGGTCCAGTGGTACCTTGGCAGCCGCCCAGTACGTTGGAGCAAATGACGAAATACCGGTCCGTATCGAATGCCTTGCCGGGACCGATCATATTGTCCCACCAACCGGGCTTTCCGGTTTCGTGGCTGATTCCTGCGGCGTGGGCGTCTCCGGTGAAGGCGTGGGTCACCAGTATAGCGTTGGATTTGGCGGCATTCAGGTGGCCATAGGTTTCGTAGGCTATTTCCACAGGCGCCAGAGTTGCGCCCGAGTCGAGGGGGATACTTTCAAATTGCGCGGAACGGGTCTCAACAACCATTCGAAGTCACCTCATGGTATCAAGGCTGGGTTAGGCTCGGTGCTGTCTGTGGTGCTGTTTGCCGTGCTTCCAACGATCCTGTGGGCTGCAAAGGAGTTCGCGTGGAACCAAGCGCTGCCCGGATACCATTACCAGTTTCCACGCGACCATTTCGAGCACGAAGACTTCCGCACCGAATGGTGGTATTACACGGGCAATGTGGTGGACGAGGGGGGCAAACGGTTCGGCTTCGAATTGGTTTTTTTCAGGCAGGGTGTCGCGCCGGGAGAGGACAACAAGTCGGTCTGGACGTTGAAAAACGCCTATCTCGGCCACGCCGCGCTAACGGACGCCTCCGGCAAGCGCTTTCTATATGAGGAAAAGCTCAACCGATCAGGCCCCGGAATCGCCGGCGCATCATTTCAAGAGCGCAAAGTGTGGAATGCCAACTGGTCCGCAACCTGGACCCAGGGCGACCGGCAGACGCTGCGGGCGATCACCCCGAAATTCCGCCTACAACTGGAACTGGAGCCCGAAAAGGGGTTTGTGATCCAAGGCGAGAACGGCGTCAGCCAGAAGGCGGACGGCGTGGGCATGGCATCGCACTATGTTTCGTTCCCAAGGCTGCGGGTGAAGGGGTCCATCGACTCGCACCAAGTGACTGGAACCGCCTGGATGGACCACGAATGGTTCAGCAACCAACTCGCCGCGGACCAGCTGGGGTGGGACTGGTTCAGCATCCAGCTGGAAAACGGGACCGAGTTGATGCTGTACCGGTTCCGCAAGTCGGGAGGAGGCCTGGACACCCACTCGTCCGGTATTTTTGTGGACAAGGATGGCAAAGCACGACATTTGACTTACAAAGAGTTCGCGCTGGTGCCGGGTGCTGCCCGCCACGGGAAGTATCCAGTGGAATGGCAGGTGCAGGTGCCCTCGCTCGGAATCGACTTGGCATGCCGACCCGTACTGGCGAACCAGGAGTTGGCCCCAAAGAACGGCAGTGTCGGGTACTGGGAGGGAGCAGTCGATTTCAGCGGCAGCCAGAAAGGGGTTGGCTACCTCGAAATGACCGGCTACGACGGCAAGTCGCCCTTGCGGTAAAACTCGAGGCCCCGGCGGGTGACATGGTCCCTGAGTGCATCGTCCGCCGCACCGTATCGAACCAGATCCACCCGGAAGGGGACGGCCAAATCTTCAAGCCGTGCCGCGATCCGAAGCTCGTCGCGCAGCCCCAACCGGTCGCCGAAAAGCGCCAAGTCCGCGTCCGACCCGGCAGTCCAGCTCCCCATGGCCCGCGAACCGAACAACACAACGCGCTCCACCTCGGGAAACTCAGCGAAAGCGGCTTGAATAGCCGCACGCTGTCCCGGCGTAAAACCGTCATTCATTGCCAAGCTCCGCCAACCGGGATACAAAAGCTTCCAGCATCGGCAAGTAGGACGACTTTATGAGATTCTGTGCCTCCTCGGCGGCCTTGGCATCATAAGCGTGAGTGAACCGATTCCGGCTTTCGAGGGCCTCCATCCATATCGCGCCCTCGGAAATCAATCCAGCCGACAAGGCCACTCTTATTGCCTCCCGGGGGGAATTCACAACGAAACCCTCGTGTGTCAGCAAGTCCTTCATGGTTTTCCACGCAAGTTCAAACGTGAATTCGAACATCTGGATCAGGCCCGCGAGTTCTAACTCCGAGTAAGAGTCCTGCACGCACGCCGCCCTGAAGCGGCAAAACGCACGCTCCAAGTGTTCGAAACGTTGCCGCCACCTCAAGTCGCCAGTTGCCGCCATGTCATAATTCTATCGGCCCTCCACGCCCGAAAATAGATTTCCACCCCGCCCCTGCCCACAAAGCGCTACACTGCTTCAATGAAGCTCACACTCGCGCCCGCGCTTCGCATATCGATTGCTCTCCTGCTGGCCTCCAGCCTCCCTGCCCAGAACACCGTCTCCCCGGAGAAACAGGCCGCCATCAAGGCCGACCTTGCCGGACAGATCGACGCCATGAAAAAACGTGCCCAAGTCATGGTGGACAGCGTTTTCAGCTTCGGCGAACTCGGATTCCAAGAAGTGGAAACCTCCAAATACCTCACCGGCATCCTCGAAAAGGAAGGCTTCAAGATCCAGCGCGGGGTGTCCGGCATCCCCACCGCCTGGGTTGCCTCCTGGGGTGAGGGCAAGCCGGTCATTTCGCTCGGCTCCGATATTGACGACATCCCACAGGCATCCCAAAAGCCCGGCGTCGCCTACCACGAACCGATGATCGAGGGCGCGCCCGGCCATGGGGAAGGCCACAACTCCGGCCTTCCGCTGAACATCCTCGCCGCCATCGCCGTAAAGCAAACGATGGAGCGCGAACATCTCAAGGGCACCATCCGGCTCTGGCCCGGCGTCGCCGAGGAACTGGTCGGCACGAAGGCCTACTACGTCCGGGACGGCATGTTCAAGGATGTGGACGTCGTCCTGTTCACCCACGTCGGCAACAATCTCAATGTGAGCAGCGGTCCAACCACCCAGAACGGCCTGATCTCCGTGGAATACCTGTTCAAGGGCGAAAGCGCCCACGCCGCCGGGGCCCCCTGGCGAGGCAAGAGCGCGCTAGATGCGGTCGAACTGATGGACATCGGCTGGAACTTCCGCCGCGAGCATCTGCGCCTCGCCACCCGCATCCACAACGTGATCACCAACGGCGGCGACCAGCCCAACGTCGTCCCACCTAACGCCGCCGTCTGGTACTACTTCCGCGAGGCTGACTACGAACACATCATGAACCTCTGGAAGATCGGCGACAACATGGCCCAGGCCGCCACCCTGATGACCGACACCACGTTCACCTCCCGTGTTCTGGGTTCCGCCTGGCCCGGACACTTCAACGTTCCGATCGCCGAGGCCATGTACGAAAACATCAAGAAAGTGGGTCTGCCGCAGTGGTCCGACGATGACCAGAAGCTGGCAAAAGCCCTGCAAACCGAGTTGAAGGTTCCGGTGCGCGGCCTTGCCTCCAAGATTCCCGAATTGCGCAAGCAGAAGGCACCGGAGGGCGATGCGGAAGCGGAGGGGGGTCAGCAACAGCAGCCCACCGGAGGCGGTTCCGACGATATCGGCGACGTCTCCTGGGTGGTCCCCACCGTCACATTGAACTATCCTTCGAACATCCCCGGCGGCCCGGGCCACAACTGGGCCAATGCGATCTCCATGGCCACCCCCATCGCCCACAAGGGCGTCGTGGCCGGTGCCAAGGTACAGGCGATGACGATGCTTGACATCCTGCTCAAGCCGGAACTGGTGACGAAGGCTTGGGACTACTACAACAACGTCCAGACCAAGACCGTGAAATACAAGAGCCTGCTGCGCCCCGATGACAAGCCGGCGATTTGGCTCAACCAGAAGACCATGGACCAATACCGGCCAAAGATGAAGGAGTTGTACTACGACCCCACCAAGTACGACAACTACTTGGACCAACTGGGGATCAAATATCCCACGGTGAAACCCTAGTGTCCGCGCCCCTCGTGTTCATCTGGGCGTTCGCCCTGGGATGCATCAACGGCCTACGGTCGTTCTCGGGTGTTTCCACGCTCAGCCTGGGTGCGCGGCTCGGCTGGGCACACTTCGGGGCCACCGCGTTCGCTTTCTTCGGCGCGGCATGGGCCGCTCCCGTGTTCTGTGTGCTCGCCGCGCTGGAGCTCTATGGCGACAAGCAGTCCTGGATTCCCAGTCGCAAGAGTCCAGGCGCGCTGGCTACGCGGTTGATCCTCGGCGGGACATGCGCGGCGGCATTGGCGTCATCAGCGGGCCAGGAGGCGTACTTCGGCTTCCTCGCCGGGGCTGCCGGGGCGCTTTGCGGCACTTTCGGAGGGTATGAAGTCCGCGTGGGACTAGTCCGGGCGCTCAAGATCCCGGATTTGCCGGTCGCGCTACTCGAAGACCTAATCGCCATTGGCGGCGGGCTGTTTGTTGTTTCGAGGTTCCAGTGAGAAACTTCGATGCCATTGTGATCGGGGCGGGCCAAGCTGGTCCGTCCCTTGCCGCGCGGCTGGCGGGCACGGGCATGCAAGTCGCCATGGTGGAGCGCAAGCTCTTCGGCGGCACTTGCGTCAACACGGGCTGCATTCCAACAAAGACACTCGTTGCCAGCGCCTACGCCGCCCACTTGGCGCGGCGGGCGGCGGATTACGGGGTCTCCACAGGCCCGGTCACCGTGGACATGAAGGCCGTCAAGGCCCGCAAGGATGCCGTTTCAGCGCGGTCCCGGACCGGTGTCGAAGGCTGGCTGAAAAGCACCCCGAATCTAGCGGTCTTCGAGGGGCACGCGCGTTTCGAGTCTCCCGTGACCGTACGCGTCGGGTCGGATTTGCTCACCGCCCCGAAGATCTTCATCAATGTGGGGGGCCGAGCGTCCGTACCCGACATGCCCGGCATCCGCGAAGTCCCGTTCCTCACCAACAGCAGCATGATGGATGTGGATTTCCTGCCCCGACACCTGGTGGTGATCGGCGGCAGTTACATCGGGCTGGAATTTGCCCAGATGTACCGCCGCTTCGGCAGCGAGGTGACGGTTGTCGAGCGCGGCCCCCGGCTGATCCCCCGCGAGGACGAGGATGTCTCCGAAACCGTTCGGGAAATCCTGGAGGGCGAGGGCGTCCGCATCTGCCTGAATTCGGACCGGATCCGGTTTTCACAAAGGGACGGCGACATCGCCGTGGGCATGAATTCTCATGACCCGGACGCCGAAATCGTGGGATCTCATGTTTTGCTCGCGGTCGGGCGGGTCCCGAACACCTCGGACCTCGGCTTGGATCTAGCTGGCGTCGTGGTCGACAAGCATGGCTACATCCAAGTCGACGACGAGCTGCGCACCAGCACCCCCGGCATCTGGGCGATGGGCGATTGCCACGGTCGCGGCGGTTTCACGCATACTTCGTACAACGACTACGAAATCGCAGCACACAACCTGCTGAACCCTTCCGAGGAGCCCCGCCGGATCACCGACCGGATTCCAACCTACGGCCTTTTCATCGACCCGCCTCTGGGACGCGCCGGGCTCACCGACGCGGAAATACTGCGCCGAGGCATACCAGCGCTCACCGGCAAGCGGCCGATGACCCGTGTGGGCCGCGCGCTGGAGAAGGGCGACACACGCGGGTTCATGAAAGTAACCGTACACGCCGAGACCAAGCAAATCCTGGGTGCTGCGATCCTAGGCGTGGGGGGCGACGAGGCCATCCACTGCATCCTGGATGCCATGTACGCGAAGGCTCCGTACACGGTGGTCCAGCGCGCCGTACACATCCACCCGACGGTATCGGAGTTAATTCCTACGGTGCTGGGGGAACTGGTGCCCCTCTCCCCAAATTCCGCAACCACCCCCTAGGCGAATTCCACGCCCTCGTCACTGGGGACAACAATCCACGCCGCCAAGTAGACTAGGAAACCGACACCCGTGGTGAGTGCAACGGCCAGCCAGATGACGCGCATCAGAACCAGGTCGACCCCGAAGTGGCGCGCGAAACCGGCGCAGACCCCGGCGATTTTCTTGTTCCGCTTGTCCAGGAGCAGCCTCTGGTGGGGAGGAGGACCGGCTGGCGGAACGGATCCGGCTGCGGAATAGGACGGGCCGGGACTAGTCGAGTTGCCGCAGTTGGAACAGAATTTGTCGAGGTCCTTGAGTTCAGTGCCACATTTGGTGCAGTACATTTGGTGTCTCCCTATCCAATATACGGAACTTGACGCCCCGGTGTTCAAGGGTTCGGGACTTGGAATCCGAAGTCCGGAACGCGCTGGAAGGCTACCGCTTGGCTCGCATCCACAAGGACCCGAGCTGCTTCAGCTGTGTCCGTAGATTCTTCTCCCCGGCGAACCAGTCCTCGTGGTGGAAGTGGCCGAAATTGCCTTCGCCGGTTTCGGGAAGGTCTAAATCGCCCAACGCGATATTCAAACCCATCTTGCGGTCACCCAGCGCGGCCGAGTAAAACTTGCCCGGCTCGACCTCCAAGCAGGGATCGAAGTTCACGGCCCATTCGATGATGTAACCATGCCCGCCGGGCTTGGCCTTGGCCACACACGCCTGGGATCCGTCCAAAATCCACTTCTGGTAGTTGTTCCACGCGCTCTCCAGCTTTCGCGGCTCACCCTCCAGGAGACCACCCACCCCCAGGCCTCCCTTGCGGGATTTCGTCAGATTACAGACCATCTGCCACGAACTTCCGTCGCCCGCTGAATCCTCGTTGGCAACCCATTTATTCGCGGCGTTGACCAACAGCTCCATCTCGTCGCCGAACCACGGGTAGCCATCGCGCGAAAGTTCGTGGGCCTTGGCGTTTTCGGACGGGAGCCAGCGGGGGGTATCGATGCCGTACAGCACATCGTCGGTCACATCGAAAGCGAAATACAATCGCTTGCCGTCGTGCTTGACATACCCTTTGAGAGCGAGGTCCTTTGGATTGGTGGTCGGTGAAAACTGGGACATCCAGCCAGCGTTGGTGAACGTGACCGCATCATCCCATTCACCGGGCGAAATCACGCCGTCCAACTTCGGCGTGGTGCCGGGATACGCGTTCAACTCCCGTGGGTACTCGCCAGCCGTCAATCCCAAGCTGGAAAACATCAAGGCGGCGAGTGCTTTTCCCACAGGAATCTCCTTCGAACTACTTTTTGCGGCGAACGGGGGTCGCGGGAGCGGATACCGCCGTGGCGACGCCCATTTCCTTCAGCTGGTCCTTGGCCTGGGCACCCTGATCCTTGCGCGCATACTTGGCGACGACGGCACGGAAAGTGGCAATCGCCTCAGTCTTCCGGCCCGCTTTGCGCAACGCCACGCCCTTGGAATACATCGCATCAGGAGTCACTTCACTCGCCGGGTAGCGCTCGATGACGGCATCGAAATCCTGTGCCGCCTGATCGTACTTCAGCTGCGACATGTGGCACTCGCCGACGTTCAGCAGCGCCGAGGACGCATTGGGGTCCTCCGGATAGAACTTCAGGAAGTCGTTGAACTCGGAAATTGCGAGGTCGAACTTCCCGCCATTTTGGTCGCGGACCGCGTTGGTGAACAAGGTCGACGCAGGTGGAATGACAGCGGCAGGTGGCGCGGCTGCCTGGGGCGGGGCGGCAGGCGGGGCCGACAGCACCTTCAAAACATTGTCGATGTCGTTCAGCTTCTGCATCACCTTGTTCATCGACGTGTTCAGGTCCGCCATGGAGTTGCGGACCTCGGAAACGTCGTTGTTGGTGTTGTCCACCTTGGCGGCAAGACCGGCAATCGGCTGGAGCTTCGCCCCTAGTTCACGGTCCAACGTCTGATTGACCGTCGAATTCAGGACGGTAACGCCCGTGTTGGCCTTGTTGCCCGCATCCAGTGCCTGCTGGACAAGCACTTGGATGGCGGACATCTTTTGGTCGAAGCTGCTTTGCAAGGCCTTGACCTGGTCTTGGAGCTGGGCGATGTCGCGTTGCATTTCCTGCTGCTCACGGCTGGCCGCGCCGAAGGCGGGACCAGCCAAGCTCAGGAAACCCAGAAACAGCGTTGCGGGGGCGAAATGTTTGGTGGATCGCATGTTCTTATTGGTTGGCCGAGAAGTGGCCACGACGGTTCTTCTGCCAGCAGGATTCGTTCGCTTCCGTGCACTGCGGGCGTTCCTTGCCATAGCTGATCGTCTTGATCTTGGCTGCGGGGATGCCCAGTTGGACCAGGAAGTCACGGACGGCCGAGGCACGCCTGTCGCCCAAACCAAGGTTGTATTCGGCGGAACCCCGCTCGTCGCAATGGCCTTCCAAGTTGATCGAAGCATTGGGGAAATCGGCAAATATCTTCTGAAGCGAGGCTGCATCTACTGTCAAAGCGGCGCGGGCATCGTCACGGATATTGTTGGAGTCGTAGTCAAACAGGGCGTCCTGAAGATCGGAGGCCACCCGCGATTCGAGAGTCCCGACGTTGGAGCGTACGACCGGGGCTGGCGGGGGGGGCGGTGGCGGGGCAGTCACGGAAACCGTCGCGGTACGCGTGGCATTGCCACCCGGACCAGTAGCGGTCAGCGTGTAGGTAGTTGTCACATCCGGGCGGACACTCCGGGCACCACTTGCAGCCACAGTGCCGATACCGTTGTTGATGGAAACCTCGGTTGCGCCTGTGGTTGCCCAGCGGAGGTTGGCAGTCTGCCCGCGTTCGATGGTGCTGGGTTCAACCGTGAAATCGGTAACTGCGGCCGTACTTGGAGCTGGTTGGTTCACCTTTGGGGCTTCAGGTGCAGCTATTGGAGGAGGAGGCGGCGGTACAACAACTTTTTTCTTGCAACCCGCCGCAAAAACGGTCAGAGCTACTGCCAGCGCAACACTCGCCCGGGTGGAGGGGCGAACCGGATACCACGCGTTTGTTTTCATAAAATCTTCGTTCCTCCTATTGAACACCAAGATCTGCTACTTTGCACCCCAGACCGGGTATCTATTTGTCCCCGTCTGGGTCAACTGCTTGACTTGAGTGCCGTCGGCCAACATTGTGTAGAGTTGCGGGCGTCCGTTGCGGGTGGAAGTAAACACCAAATGCCGCCCGTCCGGGGCCCAGTTGGGATTTTCATTCCGCCCCTCGCTGTGTGTGAGCTGAATATATTGCTTGGAGCCGATGTCCATCACGAAAACGTTCCAGTCACCCTTGGCGTAACCGCGCGTCCACGAGAACGCAATGTGCTGTCCATCCGGATTCCAACTCGGGTTCGAGGCCTCGCCTTCGCCGTTGGTGATCCGCTCCACGTTCGAGCCCTCGGCGTCCATCTTGTAGATTTGCTGCGGACCCGGGCCGCTCACGAACAGCACAACATTCGAATTCTTGGGATTGACCTTCGGTTCCACGGCGATAGCCTCGCGGCGCGAGATCCGCCGGAACCCCTGCCCATCCAAGCCCGCCACGAAGATCTGTGCCAAACCGCTGGCCGACGACGCGTAGTAGATCTGCTTGCCGTCCGGCGTGAAGTTCGGAGTCGTATTGAGTGACGCCTCCTGGTTATAGAAGGGCAGGAGCCGTCCGTTTTCAGTCGAGGCAATCATGATCCTCGGCGTCCCCTTCGCGTAACTCGTAAACGCCACCCGCGACCCGTCCGGAGAAACACCCGGCATGATCGACAGCGATTTCAGGTTCGTCAGCGCCTTCTGGTTGTTGCCGTCCCAATCCATTGCCCAAATTTCATCCGCGCCCGAACGGTTGGACGAGAAATAGATCCGGCTGCCCAACAAGGAAGCAGCGCCACCGAACTTCTGGATGATGTCGTTGGCGAACTCGTGCGCCACCTTGGTGGCTCCAGCCGCGTCCAGCGAGCCGGTGTAACGCCCGTAGAGGAGCTGCGGTGCCTGCGAATTTTCCGGCCTCGTGTCATACAGGTATCCATACAGCACCAGAACCCCGTTGACAGCAGCGGAGTAGCCGAACGCAATGTGGGTCGCATTCACCGGCGGACCGGCCCAATCGACGAGCGCCAGCCCCTGCTTGTTGTCCTCCGGACGGAGATCCTCCGGGCGCTGCGGATTCGAGAGCGGGAAATTGCTCTTCGGCTTCATCTCGAAGAGGCTGGAGCTGTCCAAGTCGCTGAAAAGGGTCGAATTGAAGGTCCCCATCAGGGGTTGCGCCGCGCCCGACCCGCGGAAATCAGTTACGGCGATGGCAGGCTTGCCACCCTTGCCTGTTATCCATTCGCGGATATCGACATTCTGGCCAAACAGAAGGGCCGCGCCAATCACCGGCAGCGCCGCAATGAGAAAAACAGTTTTCCGCGTCATTGTTTTAGTTGGAACCACATTTCAACGGTCGCCTCGCTGCGATCAAACTGCGGTGGCAGCGCGGGTAGCGGGTTGGCCTCAAGGATGGCCCGCTTTGCCGACGTATCCAGAAGATAGCTGCCGCTTGGCTGGGTCACCTGCACATTCGTTATTGTCCCATTTTTGGCGATCGTAAACGAGACCGCACACTTCTGGGTTGGCGTGGCTCGCACGTCCGACGTGTTCCAGTGCTGCGCGATCCGATCACGCAGCAACTGCGCGTACGCCCCGAACTTGGTGCCCAAAATCGACGCGGGCCCGATGTCGATCCCGCCAGACCCCGCCATCCCGTACATGGGCGAGCTGGCCGCCTGCGCCGTCTTCGTATAAACCTGATTCGCTTGGTACTGCAATGGACGATATGTCTCGGGACGGGTGGTTCTTTCAGCCTTCTTGTTGTTTTTTTTATCGAACCGGTCCGGCACAGCCAACGCATTCGATTCCGGCGTCTTCACGGCCTGTTTCTTGGCAGGCTGCGCCTCTTCCTGTGGTGCCAGGTTTTGCGTGTCGTTCGCGAGTGGGTTTGTCTTGCCTTCGTTGCGCGGGATCGGAATTGTCTGCACCAACCCAACCCCTACCGACCCGCTGCTGGCATGGGGCGAACCCCAGGAATCCGCCTTCAGGAAACCGGAAAACAGAAGCACTGCGGCAAGCACGGCATGCGCCGCCATGGATCGGACGAACGGACCGGCTAATGACTCGCGTGCCACCGCTATTTCTTCCCGCCCTCATCCGGCTGCGTCACAAGATTGACCTTCAATTTCGCCGCGCCCAGCGAAGCCAGTACCTGCGCCAGCGCATCGTAATACGTCCGGGCATCGGCACGCACGAAAACGGAATCCTGCCCGGGATACTTCGAGCGGATCGTCTCGGGCAGCAGCGCCAACCGCACCGGCTCCTTGCCGAGGAATAGGTCGCCGGTCTTGGAAAGTGATACCACCGGATACTCCTTGGTGGTGGACGCCACGGTGGTGGTTTTCGGCACGTCGATTTCGACCCCATACTCCATGACGTGCGCCGTGATCATAAAGATGATCAGCAAGACGAGCGCAACGTCCACAAACGGGGTGACATTTATTTCGGCCAGCGGCGGACCGCCCCGGGACCGTCGTCCGCCTCCCAGACTGCCGACGTTCATGGCCATCTACTCCCCAAAACTCCGGTCGACCAAGTTCAGGAACTCAAGTCCGAAGTCGTCCATGCGCCCGCCAATCTGCTTCAGGATATTGCCGAAGTAGTTGTAGGCCATCGCTGCCGGAATAGCCGCGAACAGCCCCGCAGCCGTCGCGATCAGCGCTTCGGCGATGCCGGGGCCAACCGCGCTCAGACTGGTGCTCCCCGCCGACCCCAAGTTTTGGAAAGCCCGAATAATCCCCAGCACTGTCCCAAACAACCCGATGAACGGCGACACGGACGCCGTCGTTGCCAGCCAGCCCAAGTTCTGTTCGAGCTTGGCAATCTGTTCGTTGGTGGAGATCGTGAGACTGCGCCCCAACGCCTCGCGGTTGGAAACCGAGCCGCGGGTTTTCACTTGGCGGCTGACCTCCGCATAGCCGTCGTCGAAGACGGAAACCAGCGGCGACGGGCGGAACTGCTCGCTCGCCACCATCACGGCCTCCAAGCCGGTCGACTTCCGGAACGCCCGCTGGAACCGGACATCGCTCGCCTGCGCGGCCCGGAACGAGGACCATTTCGCGAAGATGATGGTCCACGAATAGATCGAAATCAGCGCCAGCAACGCCAAAACCACGTTGGCCAGTACCGAGCCGTGACTGACAAGATCGATGAAACTAGTCTGAATCAGAAAAAGAGCTGTTAGAGAGCCCGGCAATACGCCCCTCCATCCTTAGAACTACCAGTTTCTCACCATCGGTTCCGTGCGGGCCAAGGGACGCCTGTCACGGGACAGGAGCCTCCAGTGCGGTCAAGCGGGGAGGAATCAAGTCGGGCTCCAGCAGCCAAACCTTCCGACCAGGGTAGTACGAAATAAGCGCGCGGTCCTCCTCTGGGCCAAGGTCCAAGGCCCAAACCGTGCGCGAATGGTCGATATCCGCACCGTTCTGGAGCCATTCACGCAAAAGATGGCGCCGGCTGTACCGGACGAAAACCAAGTTCGGAGTTGGAGTCGCCGCAAGTTTCCGCGCCACGGCGACCCTGCCCTCCGCGTCGCCGAAATTGACGTAGTTCCAGCTCTCGTAGGGTCCGGAGGCGATAAAAATATCCTCGCTCCCGAAGATGCGGAATCCGTACCAGAACAGGAACTGGGCTCCGCACAGCAGGAGCAGAATCCTGGCCGCATCGGCCCCCACCAAGTGCCCCCGAATTCGCACCGCCGCCAGACGGTCCAGTCCGACCATAGTCGCGAGCAGGACCAAGCACGCCACTGCCGCCACGTAGTGGGGATAAAAATATGGGTAGAAATTCGTTCCCAGCGCAAAAATGCCAAGACACCCCGCGAGCCACAAGACCTTGGGACGCCGCACCAAGGGAATGCAGAACAGCAAGACCGGATACATCGGAGCGAACATGAAGAAACGAAGGAACTTAACCCGCGCCCTCAAGCGCGCCCAATACTCGGCGGGACTATCCGGCAACCCGTCATGGACGGCCTTCTGGGTCCTGTAGTCCAACTCCTGTTCCGGAGTCAGCGCCCGGTGGGGTTCCGGCATGGTCTGGAACGTGAATGCCGCGGGCACGCCATATTGCTGGCGGCTGAGCATGTAGGGCAAAGTTGCCCACTCGCCTGTGACTGCCTTGTTGTGCGCCAAAGTCAGGGCAAGCGCCGGAACCAAAGAGACCAGCGCAACCCCTGCAATCCGGCGTCGCCAGCCCGCCGGAACCCAATACGCGGCGGGCAGAATGCAGATGGCCAACAGCACCGCCTCGAAAGGGCGCGACAACACCTGCAACCCCAGCCCCGCTCCCAGAATCACGGCTTCCCGAACCCGTCCCTCGCGCCACAAGCGGGGCAATGCGCCGAAGACCAGACAACCCGCAATCCCCGACACCGCCCCGCCCCAATAATTGTTCATCCATTGGTTTAGAGGGCCAAAAAGCATCACCGCCATCAACGCCCCTGAAAGCGCCACGGTCGGCCGCACCCACCCCCGCAACATCCAGAAACACGCCGAACAAAACACACCCACCGACGTCGCGACGCCCGCCCAAGGCTCCCCGGCCAGAACCTGCCCCAGCGCCAACACAATTCCCTGCCCCAACGGATAGATGGAACTGTACGAAGGCTCCCGCAGAATGAAAATCGATTCGAAGAACCGGTGCATCGGATGCACTGGATTCGCCAACCGGAAATGCGCCAGCGTGTCAGCCAGCAGCAGGAACGAAAAATCATCCGCAACCTGCGGCATCGGCACCGGATTATGGCGCAGCAATACTAGTCGCAGCAGTACTGGCAGGGCAGCCAAAACCGACATGCAGCCTACCGGACGTTCCGCCAACCAACGCAGCCCAAGAGCCAATTTCCCGCGCCACAGGATTCCCACGAGACAAAACAACGCCAGCCCGAACTCCAATACATCGGCCAGCGTGAATCCAACGGGATTCCGCAACGGCAGGAAGAAGCGGAGGATGCTGTAGACGTTCATTTACCTTCCACACGCAAAGAGCGAATCCCATTATCCGGTGTTATGCTCGTCACAGGCGGAACACGTGTCCACGCGCAAATC
The DNA here is from genome assembly GCA_903925015.1 of uncultured Acidobacteriia bacterium. Classification (GTDB taxonomy): domain Bacteria; phylum Acidobacteriota; class Terriglobia; order Bryobacterales; family Bryobacteraceae; genus BOG-234. Next base: position 3,228 of record CAIYDY010000379.1, on the reverse strand, counting down.
CATCCGGATTCCGGTGACGGCAGCTTGCATCCTGGGCTTGGCGGGACTTGCCACGCTCTTCGCCCAGCAGAAGCCATTCCGCCAATATCCGGGCGTCGAATACTTCCGCTTCGAGACACCCCAGGACGCCAACATCCCCGGCGAATTCATCTTCGCCCGCATGATGTTCTCCAGCGGCGGACCGGGAGTCGACGGCTATTACCCCCGGTACCAAGGCGACTGGCGACAAGGCCTCTCACTCTGGACCCAGGACTACCCCCGCGCCGACCGCCACTTCGCGAAGGCCATGCGCCGCCTCACACGCGTCGATGTCCGGTCCGTCGAGCAGCCCGTCAACATCGAGGAAAACGAACAGTTCGACCTCCCCTGGCTCTACGCCGTCCAAGTGGGCGAGTGGGGTCCGAGCCAGCGCATCTGTGACGGACTTCGCGAGTACCTGCTGCGCGGCGGCTTCTTTCTGGCCGACGATTTCCACGGTCGAGGAGAACGCGAGATCTTCCTGGACTCGATGAAAATGGTCTTCCCCGACCGCCCGGTCGTCGAGATTCCAGAAGAAGACCAAGTTCTGCACGCCGTCTTTGAACTCAAGGACCGGGTACAAATTCCCGGCCAAGCCCACGTACGAGCCGGCTGCAAGAACTGCCAGGACGGTGGTCGCGGAGCCCACTGGCAGGGAATATACGACGACAAGGGACGCTTGATGGTCGCCGTCGCCTACAATTCCGACCTGGGCGACGCATGGGAATACGCCGATGACCCGACCTACCCCGAGGCTTCGGCATCATTGGCGATCCGGATCGGCGTCAATTACGTGGTCTATGCCATGACCCACTGAGGGAACTTCAAGTGGCCGGTCTTCCATCGGCGTCCGAGGACTCAACCTGCGGGAGCTTTGACTACGGTCGCGGCGCAACAATGGGCGCGCACCCAGTTCCAGTTCAAACAAAGTTACGGCTAGGGAAGTTCAACCTCAATATTGCGGTGGCGGCCTTTGAGGAAAGTCACGAAGAACAGGGCCTCGTTCCCCACCCAGGATTCAGCCATCAAGCTGCTCTACCCGGCACTGAGCAATGTCTCGAAAAAATGGACCACGGCGCAGGGCTGGCGCCAGGCCCTGCAACAATTCACCATCCGCTGGGGTGACCGAATCGAAGCGGTTGGCCGAACTTAAGGCAACCCCTTCTCGGCGAATTCCAAGAGTCCGAAGACGCCCTCTTCAGCCAACTCTGGATCGACCGGGCAATGGACGACACCATAGAACCCCCGCCCCTCTAGGTTCAATATGTTTTACATGCCCTTGACACCCCCTTGACAATCTAGTGCTATTCATGGAGACAGGAATGAACGCCTCGACCCGATTTACACCCGAAGTTTGTGTAGGGCGGGCAATATTGCCCGCGGCAGCCTTTTAGGCAGCCACAACCGGATGTTCGGCGCGCCAGCGGCAGTACCTCAGAATCGGCCAGTCCGCCCCAAGCACGGCCTCACGTGAAGGAAGAAACGATCGCGGCCAGGTCATCCGCGTGTTGTTCAGAAAACCCCTTCACTTGGGTGCGAAGCCCATGGGAGAAGTCGACCGAATCGCGCGGTTGGCAATGTGCGCGGACACCCGGATCTTGTTTTCGCATGCCGAGGGCCGCCGCATCGGCAGGACAAGCACGCTAGTTCAACAAGTCTTCCGGCCTGTTGGCAGTAAAGACTCTGAAGTTGAATTCCTCAAGTTCGGCAATAGACAGTCCCGACAGCTGTTGAAGCAGGGAATCCGGGACTTGGCCGAATCGTTTCGCAAGGCCCCTCTGGACGAGTTGCAGCGCACCTTCGCGCTTGCCCTCGTTCCGTCCTTCCTGGTGCCCTTCCTGCCGTCCTTCCCGCCGCCCTTCCTGCCGTTCCTTCTCCAAGTTCCGGGCCAGCACCGGCCCAAAAGTATCGTGCTCCAAATAGTCTTCCAGTACGAACATCCGTTTTCCCTCCTCCTCCACCAATTCGCCCATATGCCGCAGACCGGCCAAGCGCCGAAGCTGCTGGTACGCCTCGCGGCGGTTGGCATCCCGCAAGTCGCCGATCCGCCCCAGGATCCGGTGCAGCGCCCGTTCCCGGTCGTCCAGCCGCATCAGCACCGCAAGGATATTATCCCGCACATCCGGACTGGCCAGCAACGGCTCGGCGTCCAAGTCGGCAATGTTCAACAGGTTGTACGAATACACGATCCGGCCCTCGGACACCACCGTGGTCGGCATCGACATCTCGGACGCCCCCACATAGAATACGTACTGGAGCGGGAACCTACCCTCGTCGTTCAACAGCCACGCCGCGTATTGCAGCATCCGGGCCGCCATCTTCGCGTCGTTGCGCCCCTGCCACTCAATGTGCACGGTTTCGCCCGTATCGTCCCTGCCGACCGAGTCCGCCCGCAGCGTGAGCGTGGCCGGCATTTCCGGATTCCGCCAGGACACCAAGCGGCGTCCCGTCAAGTATTCAGCCGCGAGACCCTGCGGGTCCTGCAGCAGTTGCTTCAAGGTTGAGTCGTAGTCCTGCACCTGCCTTACATATCGACAAACATCCTTGATCCCTGTAGGCCTCGGAACCGGTTCCGCAAAATTTTCCGGCCTGTCCGACCGGCTACCCGCGCTTGTTGTTCCGAAGGCGGCCTCACCCTCAATCCCTGCATGCCATCTTCCTTGCAGTCGGCACCCAGAACCGCCATTCCCAACCAAACCATCTTCCCCCTCTACTCCATCCCCAAAGCCCGCCGCAAATACCAAACCAAGGACCCCGTCGGATGAGCGGCCCGGTCCAACCGCTTCCGCATCGCCGCCAGCAAGGCAATCTGGTCGTCCACCGGAACCAAAGCCCCCAACTCGTTGACCCGATATCCCCCCAAAGCCTCCGCAAAATCCGCCATCAGGCCGGTATCAGCAGGCGAATCGGTGCCAATCAAGACGGTCCAGATTCTAGCGGTCTTGTCCGACGAAGCGGTGACGACGCGCCGCCCGTCCGGGCTGAACGCCGCCGAAGTGACGGAGTTGTTGTGGGTGAGCGGGCTGCCCAGAGGTTTGCCGGTCTCCGCATCCCATACCCGCGCGGTCTTGTCATCCGAAGCGGTGACGACGCGCCGGCCGTCCGGGCTGAACGCCGCCGAATTGACGAGGCTGTTGTGGGTGAGTGGGCTGCCCAGAGGTTTGCCGGTCCCCGCATCCCATACCCGCGCGGTATTGTCATACGAAGCGG
>CAIYDY010000378.1 GCA_903925015.1 uncultured Acidobacteriia bacterium | reverse complement strand
GGCAGCGAGTTTTTCGTGTATCTGCTGGACACCAACTACAGTAACTTGCTGGGACCCGACGGGACGATTGCGGCTGCTGTGACGATCAATGGCGATACCACGATCACGACGAATCCGGTTTCTGGACGTTCCACAATCAACAGCTATACCGCGAGCGAGACTCCGGAACCGTCGACCGTGCTGCTGTTCGGCATCGGCGGGGCGATGGTGGTTGCGCGGCGATTCCGGGGTTTCCAAGGCTAACAGTAGCTCGGAAGGTGCCGTTTGTGGCGACCTGAAAAGGTCGCCACAGGCAAGAAAGGCTAACCTAAAGTTCCTTACGGGTTCAGTTCGAAAACCTTGACCGTCCGGGGTCCGGCCGGTCCCGACGAGGCAAACACCGGCTTGATCCAATCGAGGCCGTCCACGTTGACGCAGCTCACCATGGGGTCGCTACTGCCGACCAGCACAAACTCACCCGGATGCAGGAGCCTGTATTCCTGCAGTTTCTCCTGCGACTCGAACTTCTCCTCCCTTTCCAGCACATCGATCTGCATGCCGGAGACGTCACGCACCGGCTTGGTGATGAAAGCCGAATTCTCCGACCCGGCGGAGATGGGTTGGCCGTCGAAATTGTAGATGCGCACCGCCATGGTTTTGTAGTACTCCGGCAGGTAAACAAGTAGCGGGATGTGCCCACCCGTGGGCGTCTTGGTGAATATCACCTGTTGATACCGGGAAACAGTACGGTTGGACCACCGGAGCACGGTTTCCCACAGCTTGCCGGTCACTTCGAAATTCAAGACAGCGTAGCGGGCGTGCATTTGGGAAGCCAGACTCCGGGCAGCCTCCGGTGACGCTGCGGTGAGGAATGCCGCAACAGTATCGGCATTGGTCTGGGTCCCGTTGGTGGAGGGAATCCGGTGGCCGATGGCATTGACCCAATCGCCGAAGTCCCACCATGTGAGGACGCTGTAGGCCGACGGGGGGTAGACGAAGTCCTTGCCGGGAGGCAGGGCGGGCCAGTAGCCCAGCCAGGCTTTGGGATCGCCCATCGGCTCCGGGGTGTTCCATCGGAGCCACGCCAGAGCCTGGTGCCACTCCGGGCGTGGGCCACCATCGGTAACGCTGTGCGCTGCGCTGTGGGGAACTCCGCTGACGAACAGGAAGACGGCGGTTGAAACGGACAGGGCTGTCCGGAAGCGCGGCAATTGCGCCATCAACCAGGCGCAACCAACACCTGCGGCGACGGCGATGGCGGGTTCCCCGTAAACCATCATCCGCATCTGGATGACACCGGCGGCGGTCATGACGAGTCCCCAGACCGAGCAGAGAACGAGTGCGGGGCGTCGGGAGCGCCAGATGGCGGGAAAGGCGCAAAGAAGAACGGGGAAAGCGGGAAGCCAGACGGGCCCCAGAAATTCGAAGATGGACCCCACACCGCCGGGAGGAACGTCCCACAGCGGCGACAGTTCCGCAACCAAATAGCTTTTTGAACCACTCTGGAGGCCAGGCACATACCTTCCGACTGTTTCCAGCAGCGATTGGAAAACGGCAGGTTGCAGTGCGGCGACAATTCCAATGGCAACGGCTGCGGCGATTCCGACCGCCGGGAGAAGGAGAGCTTTCGACCACGCCCGCTTCCGCCACAGCACCCCGAGCGCCCACGCCAGTAGACAAGCCGTGATGGTGCAAGCCAAAGTAAGCCAGGTGTATTTCGCCCAGATATTTCCACTGGACGCAAGAAAGACAGCGCTAGCGATGGCGAGGGTCGCGGCGACATAGGGGGCAAGGAAGGGCTCGATCAGTGCGGCGATCGCCAGTGTGACGGGAACAAAGATGCCGGCGGGACGGACGCACAAGTAAGTCCCGAACAGGAGGCCGGAAACAATGATTCTCCACAACATGGCACGGCCTACAGTTTCCACGGCACCGCACAAGAAAACCAACGCGCAGATACTAAGCAGGCATTCGGCGACGTGGTGGTCTGGAACTCCAAGGTGGGTGACCCACACGAGGGTGCCAGGGATAACTGCGGCCGCAATGGCGGCCCAGCACGCCGGAGCGGCACCGAAAAGGCGCTTGGTGAGAAAGAAAAGGGGGATGGGCAGCAGTGCGCCCAGGACGGCGGGCAACCATGCGCCGACCTGGTCAATCAGGCTTGCCGAAGGCATTCCCAAGGCAATCAGTCCGGCAACACCGGCGATGAAGATATCCCATGGTTCGG
>CAIYDY010000377.1 GCA_903925015.1 uncultured Acidobacteriia bacterium | reverse complement strand
GTGCAGGCCGCAGGAACCACCCGCACCCAGCCCGTGAGCCTGCTCGACCTCTACCCCACCATGGTGGAGATCGCCGGCCTGCCCAGGAACCCGCGTCTGGACGGCACCAGCCTGGTTCCGCTGCTGCGCAACCCGCAGGCCAAGCGCCCGCCGACCGTATCCACCTACCTCCCCGGCAACCATGCCGTGGTGAGCGAAAAGTGGCGCTACATCGTCTATCACGATGGCGGCGAGGAGCTTTACGACCGCAAGGCGGACCCCAACGAGTTCACCAACTTGGCCAACAATCCCAAGTTCGCCAAGGTGAAGGCCGAAATGGCGAAGTACGCGCCGAAATCCAGCGCGCCGATGCGGCCCGAAGTCACAGCGTACGATTTCGACTTCAAGACCTATAGCTACAAGTTGAAGTCGCTCCCGACAGCCAAGTAGTCCGCATCCTTGCAATTCCGGCACGAGGGTCCAGATTTGCAAGGATAAAAAATGTTGGTGTCTGTGTCCGGTTTTTCCGGCCGTTTCCGCTGATACATAACGAGGACACTTTTGCGCCGCCCTCGCCCTCGCCCTGGGTGGCAACCTTTTCGCCGGAACCTGGGACGCCCGCAGCGACTTCTCGACCACATCCAACCCGAATGGGGCGTGGAGCTATGGATCGACGACGACCTTGGGGAGCTCTTTTTCGAGCTTTTCCGCCGTCAGCAACGTCTGCGGCATTTCCAGCCTCTCGGGCTGGGCTGCCGGGTCAGAGGCGCAAGTCATCGTAAACGGCGCAGCCCCGGGTCCGCTCTGCCTCGGATACATCCCACTCCCAAACGATGTTCTCCTGATGCATCCCGGCGGCGACAACAGCTACAGCGTGACCCGTTGGACCGCGCCCGAAGACGGAATCTTCCAAATCAGCGGCTTCTTCTCAGGCCAGAACCCGGGATATCCAACATCCACAGACGATCACATTCTCGTGAACGGCACGGCCTCGGTAAACATCAACATCCACAGCTTCAACATCCCCACGAACTTCACCTTGGGCGTTGCGTTGAGCACGGGCGACACGGTCGATTTCGCCGTGGGCCCCGGCGGCAACGGCTACGCGGGTGACAGCACGGCGCTTTCCGCCACGATCACTTCCGGTGGCAGCGTCTCGGCTCCCGTCGTCTCAGGTGGCAGTGCCGGAGCCCCCGAGCCTGGCACAATGTGGCTCTTCAGCGGCGTCTTGGCCGCGGGTGCCGCGATCCGCCGCCGCTTTACCAGATAACTCACTCGAAAGGGGCGGGGGCGGCAAATCGCTGCCTCCGCCCAATCGGCCACCGGATTGCATGCTCAATCCCGTGCGCCCACCACTTCCCAAACCCCACATCACGCTGATTCTATTCGTTGCACTGCTGGTCGCGTTGATTTTCCGGCCCGAGCACGGTAGCGCCCAGCGAAATTCCCCGACCGCCGTCGCGCAGGTCGGGGCCGCCTCGCCCCTGCCCGTCTACGTTGTGAACGACCTGCGCCCCTCCTTGCCGGAAGGTTTCGTCCCCGGCACCTCCTGGCGATTCACCACATGGACTGTTCCCAGCAACCTGGCTTTCACCGTGTCCGTTCTGAAAACCGAGGGCGGATGGGCATACCTGAAACTGAGTGACGCACAGGCAACCGCCCCCAGCTGGTACTACGTGCCGCAAATGCCCGGCGCGTGGCAGTTGCAGTAGCCTCCCCATGAATTCAGGCATCATGCGGTACGTATTGGTGGTATTTTTGGGCATCGAAGGCGTTTGGCATCTAGGGGCATCGGGCACCGGTGCCAAGCGGCTGGTATTCCTTGCACTCGCCACAGCGCTGTGGCTGGTCGCGGCAGGTGTGCTGATCCGTTCGTCCCGATGGTTGCAATTGCTGCCGATCGTTGTCCTGGCGTCCGTGGTCTCCTGCGCTCTCTCGTTGCCCGGCGCGATGGCGGGATTTGCGTTGAATCTGGTGGCGGTGGTCCTGGCCTGCACCGCCATCCGGTTTCCAGGCGACATCCCGGCAGTCCGCAATATCCAACTGGAGCGTTTCTGGGAATCCGCCCCCGCCACCCCCGGTCCTCCATTCGATGGCCGGTTGGACCCGCACCTGGGCCACGCCATCGCACCCGGCACTCAGCTCGCCTCCGCCACCCGCATCCGGATGCACGGAACTATCAAACTCGGTCCTTGGTTCCCGTTCGTTGCTGAAGAGGTAATCATCGCGGGACGCGGCATGGTCTGGGCCGGGACCGCAAGCATCTTCGGACTCCCTGTATGCGGCAGCGACCGCAGTGTGGATGGCGTCGGGGAGATGGACTGGCGGCTCTTTGGGCTCTTCCCCATCGCGCGCAGTTCGGGGTCTGACACCTCGAAATCCGCCTTGGGCCGAATGGTGGGGGAGACGGTTGTCTGGCTTCCGTCGGCGCTGGCCGGACCGGAGCCTTCCGTCGGCGATGTCGAGTGGATCGGAGAGGACGATGGCCAGGTCCGACTCCTTATCGACTCTTCCGGTTTGTCGACAGTCTTTGCGGTGAACCGGAACTCCAGCGGCCAGGTTGCAGCTGTCTCGTTCCCGCGATGGGGGAATCCCGATGGCGGAAACCACCGGTTTGTCGATTTTGGGCTGGTCGTCGAACGGGAACGGACTTTCCACGGCTACACCGTCCCGTCAAACATTCGCGCAGGCTGGTACTTCGGCACGGACCGGTTCGCCAAAGACGGCGAGTTCTTCCGCGCCGAGATCGACGGAATGAAGTTTCTCTAGCCCCGTGTGGAGCGCGTCTCCACAATCTCGCCGTCGCGCATATGCACCACCCGGTGGCCATATTCCGCCGCCTCGGTGTTGTGCGTGATCATCAGGATCGTCTGGCCCAGCCGCGAATTCAAATCCCGCAGCAATTCCAGAACAGCCAGGGAATTTGCCGTATCCAAATTTCCCGTCGGTTCGTCGGCCAGCAGGATCGCCGGACGGGTCGCCAAGGCCCTCGCAATCGCCACCCTTTGCTGTTCGCCACCGGAAAGCTCACTCGGCTTGTGGTCCAACCGACCTGCGATGCCCAACAGTTCCAGGATGTCGTGAAGGTCCGTCTCGAAACCCTTCGACGACCGGCCCGCGATATGCAATGCCGTCCGGATGTTGTCCCGCGCGGTCAAATTGGGCAGCAGGTTGAATTTCTGGAACACAAAGCTGACCTGTGTTCGCCGCAATTGCGTCCGCCCGTCGTCACCGGCCTTCGAGACATCGCAACCGCCGACGACGACTTCCCCGCTCGTGGCCGGTGTCAAGCCACCAACAATATGGAACAGGGTCGATTTCCCCGATCCCGACGGTCCCACGATCGAGAGGAATTCACCCGCAGGCACTTCCAGGTTGACCCCGCGCAGTGCCTCCACGGAAACCTTGCCCGTCTTGTACACCTTCCGCAGGTCGCGGACATGGATGATGGAGTTCGGGCTATTCATAAGCCAAAGCCTCGATCGGATCCTGCCGTACCGCCAACATACCCGGATAAACCGCCCCCAACACCGCCGCGCCCATCGCAACCGCACCCGCAATCGGCCACCATCCGTACACAATCGCCTGGGGCAGCGACGCCGGTGCAACCGCCATCATCACCGACTTGGTCACGTAGCTCAGCCCGATTCCCAACGCCGTACCCCCCAGCCCGAGGAAAAACGCCTCGGCCAGAATCAGCCCCATCACAAATCCCTTCGTGGCACCCATCGACTTCAAAATGCCGATCTCCCGGGTCCGCTGCAGCACCGCCATGTACATCGACAATGAAACGACCGTGAACCCGAAGAAAACGCCGATTCCAACAATCACGTCGATGAACGTCTTCAGCAGCGGCACGTTGTCCACCGAGAGCAGCGATTGCAGATCCGCCATCGGCCACGCCGGGTATCCGTCGTACTTGACCTTGAACGCGGCCACCACCTCGGGGGCCTTGGCCGGGTCATCCAACTTGATGAAGATTTGGCTGACGTGCCCCAGATTCCCCAGAAGATCCTGCAGTACCGACATCCGCGCAAACACGTGGGCCAGCTTGCCCGGTTGCACGATTCCCGCAACTTTCCAATCCCGCCCCAGTGCCGTGAACTTGCCGCCGATCTTCAGCTTCCGCTGTGCGGCGTACCAAGTGTCCACCAGGATATCGTCCGGGCCGTCCAAAGGATGCCCGTCGACGAACACGAAACCGCCGCTCATCTTGTTGAATTCCGTGGGCTCGATTCCGATCATGGAGTCGAAACCGCCAATCGGGGCCACCACCGTACCCGTCGCCTGAACCACGTGCGGCTCCGCAGCAAGCGCACCCACCAATTTGTCGGGCAGGGTGGCCGCGCTGAACTGCATCAAACTGCTCCCCGGGGCCTTGAAAAGCACGTCGGCACCCACACCGGCCGAACGCCTCTTGGAATCCTCCACAAAGCCATGGCTGATGCCGACCAAGGTGAGAATCAAAGTCACGGGCCCGGCAATCAACAAAACGCTCAGCAACGTGCGCAACGGCTTGTGCCGCACGTTTTCCCAAACAAGCTTGAATGTCACTTTTGATCCTGCTTCTGCTGATCCCGTTTCGGCGTGCCCAAGATTGGGGTTCCTATAATCTGCAACTGCGTGCCTTCCGGCTGGGGGAGCTGAAACTGCTCTTCCTTCAGCGCTTCGTTGAGTTGAATCTTGGTGATGTCCATCACCACGCCGTACCCATCCTTCCAACGGTTGATGTCGATCCGGCCCGGAAACATCACTCCACTGTAGGACTGCCACTTGGAATAGCGGGTGTCGCTGACGATCGCTCCGGTATCGTCGTAGACCATCTGGCGGTCGATGCTCAGATCCGCCCTGTCGAAGATGAAACTGCGGGAAGGCGTCGGCAGGATCTCCCCGTTCGGCCCCTTGCGGAGAAAATAAAGGATATACGAGGCGTTGTCCTCGTCTGTTGCATCCACCAGCATCGGAACTTCCGTAGCCGGGTCCGCCGGACGCACCAGCATCGACGCAAGAAACGCGTCGGGCCGCAAATTCTCAATCTTGTTCTGCGACACCGCCGGGGCGCTGTTCGACCCATGGACGTACAAATTCTTCTGGGTTAGGTGGAACCGGAAATCCACACCGTCGGAGACCATGTCGAACGCCTTGGTCCGCACAACCGGGGCCAAGCCGATGATGCGGATCTTCGAGGGCTTGCTGAACAGCACGAAGCCCTTGACATCCTTGATCTCCGTAATTTGACCCTTGTACACACTTCCAGACGAAGGAGTCATGTCGACCGTTGCCTGAAAGGAATCGATCGCACCGTATACCTTCGCGATCCTCTCGTTGAGCTCCTCCTTTGTCGCGGTCAACAGGATTTGGGACGCCGATACGGGTTTTCCGTGCCGGAGAATCGTCCGCGACCTGAGGAACGCGCCACAGGAACTCGACAGAAGGGCCAGAATGAGTGCAAGAGCAGCCGGTGCAAGCCGGCGCAATTTGCGCATCGCTTCATTGTAAGATGCGCGAATACCGCCTCACGGTTCCGTAAAGTCTAGTCAGGTTCCAAGACACAGACTTCGCGCAGATTCCGATATTTCTCGGCGAAATCCAATCCGTAGCCCACCACGAACTCGTCGGGAATCGGGAACCCGATGTACGCGGCATCCACGGGCTTCAGGCGCCTCGAAGGCTTGTCGAGCAGCGTGGCCACCCGGACCGACTTGGGCTGGCGGCTCTTCAGCACCGAGATGAGATAGTTCAGCGTAATCCCGGTATCGATGATGTCCTCGACGATCAGCACGTCCGCCCCTTCGAGCGAGATGTCGAGGTCCTTGATGATCTTGACTTCGCCCGAACTCGTTTTCTCCTTGCCGTAGCTGGAGATGCTCATGAAATCGATATAGGTGTCGCGGCGGACAGCCCTGGCCAAGTCCGCGAGGAAAAAGCACGCACCTTTCAGGATGCAGATTAGATAGAGCGTGCCATCGGGGTAGTCGGCATCGATCTGCGCGCCGATTTCACGGATGCGCTGCTGGATCTGGTCTTCGGAGATGAGGGTTCTGAGCGCCATGCTGGGTCTCTATGCGTGAAGAACTTCATTGTAAAGCGAGCGCACGGACCGAGTCCCCGCCACAATGCGGACTTCCGCGTTTGCTATCCTGTGGGATCAAGGCCACTTGTAGGAAAGAGTCTTAACCAGAACCATGTCAGGGCATTCAAAATGGGCGACAATCAAGCATAAGAAAGCCGCCACAGACGCCAAGCGCGGCAAGATTTTCACCCGCCTCATCAAAGAAATCCAGATCGCGGCCCGTTCCGGCGGAGACCCCGACGGCAACCCCCGCCTCCGCACCGCCATCACAGCCGCCAAAGGCGTCTCGATGCCTTCCGACAACATCAAGAAGGCGATCATGCGCGGTACCGGCGAGTTGGAGGGCGGCCAGATCGACGAAATCATGTTCGAAGGCTACGGCCCCGGCGGCGCGGCTGTCCTCGTTATGGTCGCAACCGATAACCGCAACCGCACTGTGGCCGAGATTCGGCACATGTTCGGCAAGCAGGGCGGAAACTTGGGTGAACAGGGCAGCGTCGCGTGGATGTTCGAGCGCCAGAGCCAGATTGTTCTGGAAAAGGACCAAGCCGACGAGGATACCCTCATGGGAATTGTTCTCGACGCTGGCGCGAACGACTTGAAGGACTCCGGCGATAGTTGGGAAGTCCTGTCCGACACTACCGCCCACGATGCGGTATTGGCCGCGATCCAGAAAGCTGGCCTGGAGACCGTCTCGTCGGAGGCAGTCGCCATGGTTCCCAAAAATCTCATTATGGTGGAAGGCAAGAACGCCGCAGCCATGTTGCGACTGACTGAGGCCTTGGAAGACCACGACGACGTCCAAAACGTTTATTCGAACTTCGATATCGCCGACGACGAAGAGTAGGGTTTGTCCCTCCAGAGGGTGCTCGGAATCGATTGCGGCACGGAACGCACCGGTTATGGGGTGATTGATTCCGATGGGCGGACCCATCGCCTTGTAACGCACGGGTGCATCATTTCGTCCACCAAGGACCCGCTGGAAAAGCGCCTGCTGAACATCGCGGGCGCTCTCCGGTCCTTATTTGAGGAATTTCGGCCGGACCACGCGGCGGTGGAGGAAGTCTTCTTCTCCGTCAACGCACGCAGCGCCCTCAAGTTGTCCCATGTCCGGGGCGTAGCGTTGTTGACGGTCGCCGAGGCCGCGGTTGGATTTGCGGAATACTCGCCGTTGGAGGTAAAGATGAGCGTGGTCGGCTACGGTCGGGCGGAAAAATCGCAGGTGCAGCAAATGGTGGCGTCGATCCTCAAACTTGCCGAACCGGTCAAGTCGGAAGACGCAAGCGACGCACTGGCCATTGCGATCTGCCACGCAACGCACCTCCCCATGCTGGCCTTGCAGGGAGGATTGCGCCGGTGATGAAAACTGGGTTTGTTTTGTTTTTCGCGGCACTTCCCCTCCTCGCCGACGGACCCCGCATCGTTTTCACCAAGGTTTTTCCGGGCAGCGTGCCCGCCTTCGTGGAAATCTCGGTCGAAAAGACCGGCGACTCTATCTACAACGACGAGCCCAAGCGCGAGAATCCCGTCAATTTCAAGATCAGCGACGCCGACGCCACTGCCATGTTCGAGCTGGCCGGAAAGCTGAAGTTTTTCGCCGGTCCACTCGAATCCGGGCTGAAGGTCGCGTTCATGGGGAAGAAAACCTTCCGGTACGAGGGTGAGGGCGGTCCTCACGAGGCCACCTTCAACTATTCCGAAGACTTGGACGCGAAGACCCTGCTGGACTGGTTCGAGAAGATCTCCGAAACCGAGCGCTACCTGTTCGACTTGGAACGGGCAGTCCGATTCGACAAGCTGGGCGTGAATGATGCAATACTGCGCTTCGAGGGTGCCCGCGACCAGAAGCGCATCGTTGGCGACACCCAGTTCCTGCCCCTTCTGGACCGCATCTTCAAAAACGAAAACTACATCCATATGGCGAGAACGCGTGCGGCCGCGCTGGCCGAAAGCATTCGGGCGGGAAAATAGGAACAGCATGAGATCCGTACTGGCTTTGTTTTGTCTCGCGGTTGCGCTTGGACCTGCAGCCCAGGCCCAGCCCACACTGGCCAATTCGGTCGGGCAGGAGCAGAACGAGCTCAACCAAGCTGTTCAGGAGGCGGGCAACAGCCAGGTCGACTTCATCCGGGCACTCGAGCGCCATTTGAAGAAGTATCCCAATACTTCGCAGAAGGCTGCGATCGAGCAGGCGCTCACCAAATCCGCCATCGAAACCAACGACCATGCCCGGATCATCCTCTACGGAGAGCGCATTCTCAACTCCAACCCCGCTAACACGGATCTCCCGCTGATCGACCGCGTCACGCGCGAGTTGCTGGACGATGCCAATCCCGCTTCGCCACCAAAGGCTATCGCCTTCGCCATCCGGTACGAAACCGAGGTCGAGGCCATGCGCTCCCGTGCCGCCGAGGGCCACATGAGTCCAGGCCAGTGGGCGCTCGAGGTCAACAAGGGGCTTTCCCGCGCCGCCGTTCTGCACGCCCGCGCCGTAGGGAACATGGGGGCGGTCGACGACGCGGTCAAGTTCGCCAAAAAGGCCTGGGATCTGGCTCCCGGTGGTGAATCGGCGCGCGAACTGGCCCGTTGGCTGGAAAAAGCGGGCAAGACGGGGGAAGCTTTCGATGCCTACGCCGACGCCTTCACCTGCGAGGATGCGCGCGGGACCGAGGCCGACAGGCTTGCGGACCGTGCCAAGCTCGGGGCGATCTACACCAAGCTCCACGGTTCCGACGCCGGTCTGGGCGAGGCCATCCTGAAAGCGTTTGACCGCAATGTGGAACTCAAGCGGAACCGGATGGCGAACATGAAGCAGAAGGATGTCAATGTCTACGCCACTACAGTCTCCGAATACGTGCTGCCCCGCGCCGGTGCCAACGGAGTGCTTGCGCTTTCATCCCTCAAGGGCAAAGCCGTTGTGATGGATTTTTGGGCTACCTGGTGCATGCCCTGCCGCGTCCAACATCCCATGATCGAGAACGTCAAGAAGAAGTATGCGAAGGATCCCAACGTTGTCTTTCTCTCGATCGACGCCGACGACGACCATACCTTGGTGCCGCCGTTCCTCGAAGAGATGAAATGGGAAGGTCCCAGCTACTACGATGCGGGTCTGGGCCACTTGTTGAACATCACCTCGATTCCCACGATCCTTGTTCTCGATCCCCAAGGGCGGATTTCCAGCCGGATGACCGGCTTCATCCCCGAAAAATTCGAGGACATGCTGGCGGACCGAATCGAATCCGCCCGCACCAACTGATCGACGCGAATGCCGACACGGACCGTTACTCTCGCCTTGGGTTGCCTGTTGGCCATCGGAGCCGCGTGGGCCTTGCAGATGGCTGCACCATTCGCCCCGGGCCACCTGGCCCCACGAGCCTATCGCCAGTACCCAGGCGTCGAATACGAGAACTTCCCGCTCCCGCCCGACTATCAGGAAAAGACCGAGTGGGCGTTCGCCCGCCTCATGTACCCGGCAGTCCCCACCTATGGCTTTCGCGGCAATCCGGATTGGAAGAACGGGGCTGCCAACTGGACCATTGACTACCCGCGCTCCGACCGGCACCTTTCCGAGGCTGTCCGGCGCCTGACCCGGCTCCATGTC
The DNA here is from genome assembly GCA_903925015.1 of uncultured Acidobacteriia bacterium. Classification (GTDB taxonomy): domain Bacteria; phylum Acidobacteriota; class Terriglobia; order Bryobacterales; family Bryobacteraceae; genus BOG-234. The sequence continues at coordinate 40,908 of CAIYDY010000377.1, read as the reverse complement.
CGATCTGTGGAACAACCTGTGGATCTGGACGATGCCGAGGACGTCTTCAACTACCCCTGGCTCTACGCCGTTGAGGTGGGCTATTGGAACCTCAACGCGGCCCAGATCCAGAAGTTCCGGGACTACCTCCTGCGGGGCGGTTTTTTCATGTGCGACGACTTCCATGGCACCCGCGAGTGGGCTGGTTTCACCCGCATCATGAGCCAAGTGTTCCCGGACCGGCCGATTGTGGACATCCCCAACGCCGACCCCATCTTTCACGTTCTCTATGACCTGACCGACCGCTACCAGGTCCCCGGTGCGCAGTATCTGTACTCGGGCCGCATCTACGAATACGACGGCACCGAGCCCCGGTGGCGCGGCGTTTACGACGACCACGGCCGGCTGATGGTTGCGATCTGCCACAACATGGATCTGGGCGACTCCTGGGAATGGGCCGACGAGCCACGCTACCCCGAGAAGTATTCGTCGCTCGGGATCAAGATTGCGACGAACTACATCGTATATGCGATGACCCACTAGCGGGCCACTCCCCGTGATACCCTGATAGCCAATCGGGCCTATGCGCATCTCAACAGGGTTCATCGCGGCGGGTTGCTTGGTGGCGATCCTCGGGTCGGGGTTTGCGCTCCAGAGAGGGTCGGCCCAGTCGCGTTGGGGCACGAACAACCCCCGTCCGTTCCGCGAATATCCCGGTCGCGAGTACGAGAACTTCCCCCTCCCGCCCGACTACACCGAGAAAACCGAGTGGCAGTTCGCGCGCCTGATGTACCCCCAGGCTGCCGGGGGACGTGGTTTCGGCGGTGGCGGATTTGGACGACGGGGAGGCGGTGGCTTCCGTGGGTTTGGCGGCAATTGGAAGGAGGGCGGGTCCAGTTGGACGACGGATTATCCACGGGCCGACCGCCATATGTCCTCAGCTTTGCGCCGACTCACCCGCATACACGTCCGGTCCGTCGAGCAGCCAGTCGATCTTGATGACGGCGACGATGCCTACAACTACCCATGGCTGTATGCCGTCGAAGTGGGCCATTGGGCACTCACCGATGACCAAGCTGTCAAAATGCGCGAATTCTTCGACCGTGGCGGCTTCTTCATGTGCGATGATTTCCACGGCACCTACGAATGGTCGGTGTTCATCGAAAGCATGCGCAAGGTTTTCCCCGACCGGGAAATCGTTGACCTGCCGAAGGGCGAGGCAATCTTCCACACTGTTTACGATCTGGACGACAAGTACCAAGTCCCCGGTGCGCAGTACCTCCGCAGCGGACGCACCTACGAACAGGACGGCTACGAGGCCAAGTGGCGTGGGATCTACGACCAAAAGGGACGGGTTGTGGTCGCCATCTGCCACAATATGGACTTGGGCGATTCGTGGGAGTGGGCGGACGAGCCGCGCTATGACGCCAAGTTCTCGGCCACTTCATTCCGCATCGCGGCTGATTACGTGGTTTATTCCATGACCCACTAGACGCTCCACCCAACCCGACCAACAACATGGATCTGATCGTTCTCCACGAACACCCCGAGTGGCAGAAGCCCCTCTTCGCCGCCTTGGACACCCGCGGCATCAACTACGGCGTGTTTGATTTGAAGCGGGCCTGTTTTGACCCCGACGCGCTCCCGAAGGCCCCGCTTTATTTCAACCAAGCCAGCCCCAGCGCCTACGTGCGGGGCAATGCGCGCGCTGTGCCGCTTTGCCTTTCCCTGATGCGGACGTTGGAAATGGGTGGCGCGAGGGTCTTGAACGGTTCACAGGCTTTCGCATTGGAGCTTTCGAAATCGGCGCAAGGCGCGCTGATGAAGCAGCTTGGCATCGACCACCCGCAGTCCCTCGCTTTCAACGATGCCGAAACCGCCTTGGCGAATTGGAACCATTGGCCCGCGCTGGTGAAGCCGGAACAAGGTGGCAGCGGTGCCCGGATGTTCCTGCTGAACGCGCCTGCGGAGTTGCACGTGTTGTTGCGGGACCGTCCCGATATCTGGCTCCCGGACAACCTCCTCCTGTTGCAGGAGTATTTCGAGACCGACCCCGCGCGCGGAATTGTCCGCATGGAGTTCCTCGGCGGCGAACTGCTCTACGCGATGCGGGTGGTTTCCCACGGCGCGTTCAACCTCTGCCCATCGGAGGTCTGCAATCCGGTCGATGGCGAAGGGAGCTGTGAAATCCCGGAAGTGAAGCCGGTCGCGCCGGTCGAGTTCCATCCATACCCCGAGGTTCCGGCAGCAGCGGTCGAGGCGGGAAAACGGATCATGGCCGCCGGTGGCTTGGATGTGGGCGGCATCGAGTATCTGGAATCCAAGGACGGTCGGCTGATTTTCTATGACGTCAATGCCAATTCAAATCTGCGCGCGCCGATTGCCCGGACGTTCGGTTTCGATCCGTTTGAGCGCGTCGTGGATTACTTGGAGCGCCTGATCCAAGCGGATTGAAGATGTTATCCTCAAACGGTATCGAATGAGTTCACCTTCCCCCAGCCCTATCGCGCCAGCGCGGGGCCAGTCCAAGGTGGACCGGATCGCACTGGACCAGCATCTTCCCGCGCTGGACGGCTTGCGGGCTCTAGCGGTCCTGATGGTGATAACAGGGCATTTTCTTGCCTATGCGCTGCCGACACGCCCACCGAAATTTGTCCTCGTTCTCGCGAGTTTCGGCGGCACCGGAGTGGATCTGTTCTTCGTCCTTTCCGGATTCCTCATTACACGGATTTTGCTCCGCACCCGAAACCGCCCGCACCACCTCGCAAATTTCTACATGCGCCGGGTATTGCGTATCTTCCCGCTCTACTATGGATTCTTGTTGGTGGTCTTCGTCATTCTGCCAACACTAGGCATAGGGGAAAAACTGCCGTTTGCAACTCAGTTTTGGTATTGGACCTACTTGCAAAACGCGGCAATGACCTTCCTCGAAATCCCGGTGGAGACTCATGCCTGGCAGGCCAAGGCCCACTTCTGGAGCCTCGCGGTGGAGGAACACTTTTACATGGTGTGGCCGTTTGTTGCCAGTTTTCTGCCTCGAAGGCAGCTTCGCTGGGTCCTGCTTTCGACGATTCCAATCGCGCTGGCAACCCGCTGCGCTCTGCAGTGGGGCGGACACCAGACCTCCTACTTCACACTCTGCCGGATCGACGCCTTGGCATTGGGCTCCCTGTTGGCGGTATTGACCGAGGAGTCCGGCGTCGGTCCGTCACTGAAACGCTACGCAATGTATGCCACTCTCGGCATCTTGCCCTTGGGAGCAGCGAGTTTCGTACTCCTGAGTGGCAGCCGCTTGCCGGTTGTCCAGATCCTGAAGGATAGCGGGACGGCCACAATTTATACCTTGGTGATGGTCCTTGTTCTCGCGCTGTCCAAGGAATCACCGCTCTACAGGCTGCTCGCGAGTCCGTCGCTGGGCACAATCGGCAAATACAGCTACGGCATGTATGTCCTCCATTGGATCGCGATCAGTGTCTACCAAAACATCAACCACTTGTTTTGGCCGCCGCTCGGATGGGCCCTCACAGTTTTGGCGGTCTTGTTGATGGCGATGACCAGCTGGGTTGTCTTGGAACAGCCGTTTCTCCGGCTGAAAAAATATTTCGAATACTAAGAGCTGGCTCCCCGGAGAGCTTTCGACACGGCCGCAGCAATCATTGCTGCCCCGGGCGTATCCCCGTGGATGCAAATCGTTTCAGCAACTCCCGATTTCGCGAGCCGCACAGCCTGTGCTGCCGCATCCGACGGATCTTGGATCAGCGCCCCCGGCAAACGGCGGTTGCGCAATGATCCGTCCGATTCGTACCGGCGATCGGCAAACCCCTCGGCCAAGACGGGAAAGCCCTCCGACCGGAATACATCCAGCATCTTGGATCCGGCCAACCCCACCAGTGTGACGGTCCGGCTGAATCGACCCACGCCCCTCGCCACCGCCATCGCCAGCTTCTCATCCCGTGCAGCTTGGTTGTACAGCGCCCCATGCGGTTTTACATGTGCGATGCCGCCGCAGATCTTCACCAAAGCCAAAATCTGCTCATGAACGGTCTGCTCCACTGCCCCTAGCGGCATGTCCAGTTCCAGCCGCCCAAAATTCGCACGATCGGGGTAGGATGGGTGGGCACCTATCTTGAGTCCATACCGGCGGGCCTGGTCGACCGACACCCGCATCATCCGCTCATCGCCTGCATGTCCACCACAAGCGATGTTGACCGAGGTCAAGTGGGGCAGAATCGACTCCTGCCCACCTCCTTCGATCATCTCGGGAACTTCGCCGATATCGCAATTTATGTCCATCGTCATTGCAGTTCCTCCCCTTTTGTTTCCGGCAGTAGAAAGATCAGAGCGGCTCCAAGGACGAAGAACGCGGAGGTAAAACCGAGGGCCGTTCCGATCCCCCGTGTGTCCGCAATCGCCCCGATAGTCCAAGGCGCAAACGCGCTGACCGCCTTTCCGGCGTTGTAGGCAATGCCCTGTGCCGTCGCCCGGATCGAGGACGGAAACAATTCGGCCAGCATGGCGCCGAACAGGCTGAAATAGCCGTGGCCGAAGAAGCCAATGAATGGTCCCAATGCCATCAACAATGTTGGATTCGCTCCAGCCAAGCCGTAGATCGGAACCAGCACTGCGGCTCCGAGTACGAAAGTGAGGAAGGTCGGACGACGCCCAAACCGGTCGGCGAAGATGCCAAACAAGTTGTAGCCCGCGAAAGATCCCAATTGCATCGGTACAACCCAGGCTGCCGATTTCACCACGCTCATTCCCGCACCTCCGCGCGCCAACGGCGTGGCCAGGTATGCGGGAATCCACGTGAACAATCCCCAATAGGCAAATAACAGGCTGGTGCAGACCGCCGTGGCGACAATCAGAGGCCGCGCAATCCTTGGTGTGAGCAGGATTGACAGGTCCGGACGCTGCGCCGAGACTCTCCACACCGCAGGCTCCGGGACGGCGCGCCGAATCCAGACCGTCACCAGAGCCGGAAGAACCCCGCAAACGAACAATGCCCGCCAACCGTAGCGCGGGATCACGCTACCGGCCAGCAAGGCCGCCAAAATATACCCCAAGGCCCACCCGGACTGCACAAATCCCACCGCCTTGCCCCGGCTGGCCGTCGGCCACGATTCCGCCACCAGCACCGATCCCGCCGACCATTCCGCCCCTAGGCCAAATCCCATCAGTGCGCGCCACAAGCCCATCTCGAAGGGATTGCGGGCTGTCGCCGTCAGTCCGGTGAAGAGGGAATAGACAAGAATGGACCAGACCAGTACCCGTGCCCGGCCATACCGATCCGCCAGATACCCCGCAAGTGCGCCGCCCATTGCACCCGTCACCAACGGGATCGAGGACAGCAATCCCGCCTGGGCCGAAGTCATGCCGAATTCACGCTGGATGCCTGCCAACGCGAACGAATACAAAAGTGCGTCCATGCCGTCCAGCATCCAGCCAAGCTGGGCGGCCAAGAGCACACGCCGTTGATCCTTTGAGGCGGAGCGCAGGAGGGCTATCACAGGAAAATCTCCTCCGAGCGCAGCAATGTCTCCCGGTCCAGGATCAACCGTTGTGCCTCGGATGGATCGACTTGTTGGAACCTTACCTCGTCGCCGGGTCGCAACTGGCCCACGGAGGGGAGGTCCACGGTGATTACGTTGGCGATCTTCGGGTAGCCGCCGGTCGTCTGTTGGTCCACGAACAGGATAATGGGGTGGCCACCGGCCGCAACCTGCACAGCACCCAAAGGAACGCCTTCGGTTGTCATTTCTGCACCATCTGATAAGGATAGGGCAGGACCCTCCAAGCGGATGCCGAGGCGGTTGGAATTGTTTGACACTTTGTACGCTTGGGAGTGGAAGCGGGCTAGATTGGCAGCGTCGAACCGGTCCGCCTGTGGACCGCGTGTGACCCGCAGGGTTGACCGGTAGGCCAGCGCAGCCAGAACTTCCGGTCGCAGGCCGCTACGAATCACACCGGACGCCTCTTCGCTCCCCAATTCAAGTACATCGCCCTTCCGCAGCGCGCGCCCTTCGAGGCCCCCCAGTGCGCCATGCATATGCGTCGATGCGCTACCTCCGACCAGCGGAACCTGGATGCCGCCCCGAATGCAAAGGTAGCTGCGAACACCGCCCGTGATCGGACCGAACTTTAGGATTCCGCCCGGTGCGACCCGGAACGGCTTCCACATGGCGGGTCCGCAGGCTCCGCCAGTTACCGCCACATCCGCACCATGGTGGAACTGGAACGTTCCGCCCAGGAGCGTCATTTCCAGCGCTGCGGTATTCTCCCAATTGCCCAAGAGCCGGTTCCCAAGCCTTATCGCGACCGGATCCGCGGCACCGGCCCGGGAAAGCCCCACCAGTCCATAGCCGGGTCGGCCCAAGTCCTGAACGGTGGTAAAGGCCCCGGGCGATTGTACCGAGATCATACGGGGATAAACCGCACCCTGTCTCCGGGTTCCAACAGGCTCATGGGGTTGCGTGAAGGGTCGAACATGCGGAGATCCGTCTTGCCGATCAGCCTCCAGCCACCGGGACTTGCAGCCGGGTACACGCCCGTTTGGGTTCCGGCGATGCCGACGCTTCCCGCGGGCACAACCGTCCTGGGTGAATCCAGCCGGGGCGTGGCCAGTACCCCAGGTAGGCCCGACAGGTAGGCAAAGCCCGGCGCAAATCCTAGAAACCGCACTTCGTAGTCAGCTGCGGAATGCAATTCGACCACGTCGGCGGGCGTGATCCCGTGGTGTTCGGCGACCCAGTCCAAGTCTGGTCCCCCGGTACCGCCATAACGCACGGGGATCTCCACGGTACGAATTGCGCCGTGTGAGGCACGTTTGGGTGCATGTTCCAGCAGCGGCAGCAGGTGCCCGGCGAGTTCAGCGTGGGTTGTTTCCACCGGGTCGAAGACAAGCAGAATGGTCGCGTAGGCGGGGTGAAGATTCACCAAGCCGGGAAGGTCGGCGGCGCGGATGACGTCGAGCGTCAGGAGGAGCCGGTCCGAGGCCTCCCGAAACTCAAGCAGCAAAGATTGGTCGCTCGAGTACAGCAGCCGACAACCGCATGTTTCAGCCAAAGTCATCCGATCTCACAAGCCTAGCGCGGCAAACCGCCTGCGGGCAACCGATAGAATGTCGATTATGGCCTATGAGCCCGGCAGCCGTCCGGTCGCACTGATTACCGGCGCATCCAGCGGTATCGGCGAAACCTTCGCCCGGAAGTTGGCCGAGCGCGGCTATGACCTCATTTTGGTTGCGCGGCGCGGAGAACGGCTGTCTGAACTGGCACGCCAACTGCCGACCACCGTCCAGCCGCTGGTTGCGGATTTGGTCACGGAATCTGGTTTGGAGGCCGTCGAAAAGGCGATCCGCGACTGTCCCCGGCTCGAACTTCTAGTGAACAATGCGGGGTTTGGCACCTTGGGCTATTTCTGGGCAGCGGATCCAGAAGGGCAGCGCAACATGTATCTACTGCATGTAATGGCGACCGTTCGGCTCACCCAAGCGGCCCTCGGGCTCCTGGTGAAACGCAATAGCGGAGCTGTCATCAACGTTTCTTCGGTGGCGGCCTTCTCCACTAATCCCGGCAATGTGAGCTATTGCTCCACCAAAGCTTGGATGAACAGTTTTACCGAAGGCCTGGACATCGAACTCCGCGACGCAAGATCCGAGGTGCGCGTGCAGGCGCTCTGTCCCGGCTTCACCTACACCGAATTCCACGACACCTTGGGCGTGGACCGCCGGGGCATCCCGGACTGGCTCTGGCTCAAGGCTGCCGATGTGGTGGAGGCATCGCTGCGGGAGTTGGACGGAGGCCGGGTCATCGTGGTGCCGGGGTTGGTCTACAAGGTGGTGGCGGCATTGGTCCGGCCCCTCCCGTTTGGCATCCGCCGGCATTTGCGCCGTCCGTTCAAGGACAAGCGGACATGATTGTGGAGTGCGTACCGAATTTCTCCGAGGGGCGCAACGTGGCCGTCGTGGACCGCATCGCGGCGGCGGTGCCGGCGGGACTGCTGCTCAACCGTACGTCGGACCTGGACCACAACCGGTCTGTGCTGACGATCGTCGGGCCACCGGATGCCGTCGCGACGGCGGCCTTTGAGGCCGTGCGGATTGCGGTGGAGTGCATTGATCTGCGAAGCCACACCGGCGTTCACCCCAGGCTGGGAGTGGCTGATGTCGTGCCTTTTGTCCCCCTATCCGGTGCCACGATGGAGCAGTGCGTGGGACTGGCCCACGATACCGGCCATCGCATCTGGAGGGAGCTGGCGGTGCCCGTCTTTTTCTACGAGTCGGCCGCGCTCCGGTCGGAGTGTGCCCGTCTTGAAAATGTCAGGCGGACGGAGCTGGATCCTGATCTTGGGACCGGGCGGCATCCTACTGCGGGTGCCTGCGTGGTGGGGGCCCGGAAATTCCTGATCGCCTGGAATATCAACCTTTCAACCCGCGACGTTGGAATTGCGCGCCGTATAGCCCATGCCATCCGCGAATCGTCCGGCGGCCTGCCCGCTGTCAAGGCCTTGGGCTTGAATCTTGAGGAGCAGGGATTGGTCCAAGTATCCATGAACTTGGTGGACTTTGAGCGGACGCCGATGGGGGTGGTTTTCGACATGGTCCAGAGTCTCGCGCACGAGGCCGGGGTGGAAATCGCCGGGACGGAATTGATCGGCATGTTGCCGCAGTCCGCGTTGGATGGATGCGGGAGCCGGGATATGAAATGGCTCAACTTGGGTAGCGACAGCGTTATCGGAACGGGCGGTATCGCAAAACATTTCCGAGCAAATATGTTATCTTGAAACCGGAAAGTCAGAACGCAGAAGGCGTTTCACTCGTCCTTCCAACCCTCCACAGGTTGGTACTAGAACTACCCCGAGCCACCTCCCCCTGCTGTATTGTTTGTTCATAGTCGACGACCTGTAGTATAGTGAAGTAGATCGGAACAGAGCTTCCGACTCGGAGGAACTCATAGATGTCTCGCATTTTAAAAATTTCATCCTTTGGGCTTGCTGCGGCATTCGCTATCAACGCTGCCCAATTTCAAGTTGCCCTTTCCACCAACCTAGCCTTCTCCACCAGCGTCAACGCGACGACCGCGTGCGCTGGCGCAACGCAAAACGCTTCGGGCTACAACGGCTGCGTAGCGGGCTCGGCAGTCGGAACTTCCAGTACCAATCTTCAGGGCGGCAACAATTGGAACAGCATACCCACTTACAGTTCGAACCTTTTCTCGGGAGCTAACTCTGCAGCTGCCCCGGGTAGCAATGCCAGCAGCTTTGCGCCGGCATCCTCGTACAATGTTGCCGACCCCTATACCAGCGGCGGAGTCAATCTCAGCCTCCCCTCCACCAGCACGGTCTGGATGGGCGCGGCTGGCACGAATTCTGGGCAGGTAACCACCCTGATTGTGCCTGTGGCAATCAAAGGTGCAAATGTTGTTTGGACGATGCTCCAAGACGCATACGGCGTGAATGGCAACTCCTACACGGAGGTGAGCTTCAATTTCGGTTCACAGTCAAATTCAACCTCCGGTCTTACCACGATCACTTACGATTTGAAAACCGGTCGGGAAATTCGCGATGCTGTGGCTTGTACTGGCGTATCTGCATCGTTCCCGTCAGCGACCACGAGTAACTGCTCCTCCTATGCCCAGAACACGACGGCGGGGTCCTCGGCTAACGCCGTAAATTTGGGTACAGGGGTGGCCGTTTATTCCACCCAATTAACGCAGAGCTCCTACGCTGGCGACGCTCGCGCGGGTTCTTACCTGAACACGGCCGGCACTGTACAGCTGGACGCCCAAAGGTTTGATTTTCTCGGCCAACATACGAACGACTGGCTGGTGAGCATATCCATCACAAGTCTAACCGGCGGTGCTTTCTACGGAGGAAGCAGCTTGGTGAATACTAGTCGGACCGCCTTGTCAGCAATTACGGTTTCCACCGACACCGCACCGGAACCATCCACTTGGGCAATGATCGCTGGTGGCCTCGGAGTACTCGGTTGGGTCCGGCGTCGCCGCACGGCTTAATCCAAATCCCAGTCACACGAACAACGGGCACTCGCTTCGGCGAGTGCCCGTTTGCATTTCGGGCTTCCCCTACTCCCGCGTGACGAGTTCCAACTCGAGCCGCTCGGTTGCACCGTGGGCCAGACGCAATACTTTTGTATGAAATGAGGCATCGTTGCTGTTCCTCACTGGTGACGGATACGCCATGCGGTAGCAGGGATTGGCCGCCACCACAGACTCCATTTGGCCGTGTAGCGCTACTACATCGGATGCTTGGCGCACGTGCACCGCGTAGTGCCAGATTCCATCTGCAGCGAACAACTGGGAAAGACGCTGCCGATGCTCCGGGCCCGCTGTTTCATCCTTCGCCAAGGGTGCGAAGTTCCGGTGCCGGGGTGCCGCTGGACCGGTCGCCAATGCACTGTCAACCGGCCTGTGGATGTCGAACAATTCCAGCAATAGGCCCCTGCCATCCACTTCCAGCGTTATCCGCATGATCTCCGTCATTGCGCCAACACGCCTCTGGAATGCTTCGGATGCTGGAAAACGCAAGTAGCTCTGGATCCGCATATTGCCACCGACTGTGCGGTTGCTACGGTCGATCCATTGACGGATGCCGTGCAATACCAAGTCCAGCGGCTCATGAATTTCAAATCCCACATGGCAGATTCGGTCATTCACCAATCGGGACTCGATATTGGCATAGTCGATTTCGGTGTCGCCGAAGAAATGCCGGAGAATAGCCGATGCACTGCCCTGCCTCACTTCAATTAGGGCGTGGGTCAGTTTATCCAGATCCAACTTGATCGCCTGGATGAGATCCCGCTTGCTGTGGATATTCTTCAAGGCCAACAAGGGACGATGCGAGTCAAGGAGTTCACTGCACAGCGTGTTGATTTCCTTGATGTAGTCAAAGGTCTCCCCGCGTCGGGCCTCGATAACCGTCGCCAACGCCCGCAGACTCGCGAACGAGTCCATGCAAAGATCATCCTCCCGGAATTCAATCCGGAAAGCCTTTTCGCTCAGACCAATCAAATCAATGATGGCGACGGAGTCCAAGTTCAAGCCGTTTTCCAGCAGCGGGGCGTCGGGATCGATATCCTGGATGTCGATGTTTGAATCGACCTGCTCCGCCAGCAGCCGTTTCAGTTCATTCAGGATCCGTTCCATAGGGGTTTACAAGGAGCACTCGGCGTGAACAGCCTGGACGGCCTTTTCCAATCCGTCACGGCGGACGACGACGGAGATCGTCAATTCGTTCGAGCCCTGGGCGATCGCGATGATGTTGATGCTTGCGCGTGAGATCGCCGTGAAGATACGACCGGCAAAACCGGAAAAGCCACGCATACCTTCTCCGACCACGGCGAGCAGGCCAACATTGTGGTCGACTTCCGGCTCGTGGACATAACCGTGTGCCATTTCGATTGCCAGAGCCGATTCTATGGCTTCCAATGACTTTGTCAACTCGTCATTCCGCACCAAGAAGCAGAAACTCTGCCGGTAACTGGAGCTTGAAAGTGCCAGAATCTCCACATTCACGCGGTCAAGAGCATCCAGCGCCCGAGCCATCACGTGGACTCCACTGACAGCGGGATTGGCGGGTTCCAGCGAAACGAGTGTCACGTTCGCCATCGACGTGACTGCTCGAGCCCCCGCGTTGCCTTCGCCAAGCTTGGAAACGATGCGGGTGCCCGGTTTCTCCGGCGCAAAACTATTCTTGCTCCAAACCGGTATTCCGCGCTCGACAATGGGAGCCAGGGTTCTCGGATGCAGGACCTTCGCACCGGCCCAAGCCAACTCCGCTGCCTCGGCATAGGTGATCTCATCCAGGATCTTGGCGTTGGGCACCAGCCGGGGGTCGGCTGTCATGATGCCGTCCACGTCGGACCAGATCCAGAGTTCTGAGGCATCGAGCGACGCAGCCAGAATCGACGCGGAGAAATCGGACCCGCCTCGACCCAGCGTTGTTGGCCGGCCATCGGTCGTTGCGCCGTTGAAACCAGTGACGACCGGTACTATGCCGTTGGCCAGCACCGGGGCCAACCGCGAATTGGCTTTTTGCCGAGTGGCGTCCATGATCGGTGAAGCGTTATTGAACACTGCATCGGTGACCACCACCTCGGCGGCGTTCACAGCTTCGGCCGGAACTCCCTTCGACCTGAGGTATGCGGCCACCAGGACCGACGACAACCGCTCCCCGATCGCAATTGCCTCGTCCACGGCCCGCGGCGGACGGTAGGCCAACATTTCCATGCCACCCACAATGCGTTGGAATTCACCCACCAGAATCCCGATGGCTGCCTCGACGTCCTGCAATTCGGATCCGGACAAGAGTTCCCGCGCGGTTTCGAGATGCCTGTTCCGCAGGGTCTCAATATTTCGATCCACCACTGGACGGTCGCCGGCCTCGGCATGCTTGGTGGTGTCGAGGAGCAGGTCCGTAACCTTGGACATCGCCGAAACGACTGCAACCACAGGGCGGACGGCCGCTTCCTTGGCGATTAGAGCGCAGGAGGCTGCGATCCGGGTAGAATTGCCAACCGAGGTGCCTCCAAACTTCATCACGAGCAAATTGTTCAAGTACGATCTTCCTTCCGATCCAGGACAATTTCAACAATCTTGTTTACGACTTGGTCAATAGCCAAGCCAGTGGTGTCCAGAGCAATCGCTCCAGATGCCTGGACCAAGGGCGATTCCGCCCTGTTCCGGTCTCGGTTGTCGCGTTCCGCAATCTGGCGGGCTAGCTCCTCCAAGGCGATTCCGGGGAATTCACCTGCGCGTCTCCTAGCACGCTCTTCCGGTGCCGCATCCAGAAAGACTTTGACCTTGGCATCGGGAAAGACCACTGTGCCAATATCCCGCCCTTCCATGACGACGTTGAGCGATTCGGCCATCCGGCGCTGTTGGGCAACCAGCGCAGCACGAACCGGACCCAACGCCGCAACCTTGGATGCTGCCGACGAAATCTCCGTGGTGCGAATAACCTCGGTAACATCCTCGCCGTTCAGCACAATTCGCCGTTCCGGCAGGAATTCTATCTCCGCGGTGAGCGCCAACCGTTCCAGCTCTGCGACGTCATCGAATGACAGGCCACGGCGGCTTCCCAACAGTGCAACGGCCCGGTACATGGCACCGGTATCGATGTAGGTGAAATCCAGCCTTCCGGCAACTTCCCGCGCGATGGTGCTTTTACCGGCGCCAGCCGGACCATCAATGGCAATCACCGTGGTAGACATTACCGTCCCGCGCCGCTTTGCCGTCGTCTTGGGCGGCCAATGCCCTCATACGCAAATCCAGCCGCACGTGCCCTTTCGGGATTGAACAGATTGCGTCCATCGATGAGCACAGGCTGGGCCATCTTGGCGGCGACTTGCGCCAAATCCAGATCCCCGAACTCCGGCCATTCAGTGACCAGGACCACAGCGTCGGCCTTATCCACCGCACTGAGTGCGTCGGGACAATATTGGATGTTGAGGGAGGCATGGTGGATACGGCACGCGTCCATCGCGACCGGATCAAAGGCCTTGATCCGGGCTCCCATGCGGATCAGCTTGTCGGCGATTAGCAGGCTGGGCGCATCGCGCAAGTCATCTGTATTGGGTTTGAAGGCCAAGCCGAGGAGAGCGATGGTGCGTCCCTTCAAAATCCCCAGCCTCTCCTGCAACCGCTGCACAATCACTTGCCGTTGGTTGTTGTTCACCGTCAGGGACGCTTCCAGCAGGTGCGCCTTGTAGCCGTACTCGCCCGCAGTGTGCAGTAAGGAGCTGACGTCCTTGCCGAAGCAACTCCCGCCCCAGCCAAGGCCGGCGTTGAGGAATTTCGAGCCGATTCGTGTATCGAGGCCGATGCCGAGCATCACCTCCGTCACATCCGCACCCACACGTTCACAGATATTGGCGATTTCGTTCGCGAAGCCAATCTTGACCGTAAGAAACGCATTTGCGGAGTACTTGATCATCTCCGCACTTGTGAGCGTGGTTGATACCACGGCCACAGGTGGCATACTCGCAGGACGGGGGGCGAAAACGGGGGCCTCAAAACTCTGGGTTGCCAAGGGTTGGTACAGTGCCCGCATCAGTTCCAGAGTCGGCGCTTCTTCGGCACCGAGCACGATTCGGTCGGGGTAGAGAGAATCGTGAATCGCGGAGCCCTCCCGGAGGAACTCCGGGTTGCTGGCAACGCCGAATGCGACTTCACCCGCAGCTCCGGACTCCGCTATGCCTTCGCGCACCAAGGCTTGGACCAAATTCCCGGTGCCGACCGGCACGGTTGACTTGTTCACCACCACACGAAACTTCGTCGAGTCCATGGACCGTCCGATTCCGCGGGCGGCCGCCTCCAGATAGCTGAGATTCGATTCGCCCGAGGGCAGGGGCGGGGTACCGACGGCAATGAAGATCACGTCGCTTTCACGCACCGGGTCGGAAAGGTCCGTCTGGAAATCAATTCCGCCGCTGGTGTGGGCCAAGGCGATCAATTCCTCCAGCCCAGGTTCGTAGATCGGCGATTCACCGGCGCGCAATTTCTCGATCTTTGCTTGGTCGGTGTCGACGCAGGTGACACGATGTCCAAGGCAGGCAAGGCACGCTCCCGTGACTGTGCCAACATAGCCCGTTCCGATAACTGTGACTCGCATTTGCTACTACCAGTTTATTCGGCCCGGTTGTGCGGTCTATTCGGACCGTGCGGCAAGCAGCGGCAGCAGTGCGGAGTCCAACCCTTGGTCCGTCCATTCGGAAATGGAGACGCCGCGATGGAGCCACCAATTCTCCGTGTGCGAGACCCACTCGCCGGGTTGAAGTACCGTCAAAGGCCCCAAAGTCTCGATCTCCAACATGTCCGCGCTCGCAAAGGTCTCGTATGAACAGCCCATGTCGGGATAGGGCAGGGCCGAATCGGCCCGGTAGCTCTTCAGGAAGAGTTCCGAGCCCAGCAGATAAGCGCCCCATGTATCGGTGTTGAAGTGGCCGAGTTTGGTGTGGTCCTGATTGGCCGGGTCATGGCGAAGGACGAGGTATTTCTCCAGAAACGTCCAACGCGGATCCCGCAGATCTGTAAAGGCCCACATGACGAGGGGGTTGGTGGGAGCGAGGTGCTCGGCGTGCGAGCCGCGGGGCGGGAACCCGGTGACTGCGGTCCCGCCAGGTGCCAGCATTGTGAGAACCCATGCAGATACGGTCACTGGTGTGGGCAAAGTGTTCTGCATCCGGTGTTCCACTTCGACCTTCGCTCCGGCGTCGGCGACCCGAATCACCAGTTGCTTCCGCAATCCTGTGACAGGCTCCACCTGCTGGGTTGCAGTCACCACATTGCCGTCGATCTGGATTTCGGCGGGCAAGTTGTCCGGTTGGTAGGTACGATGCCGGTCCTCAGGTGCCAGCCAGACCCGGTGTCCACCACGAAACTGCCAGTCCGGTTCGCCGGATTTCCCCATTTGGTCCTCGAAGACCTTGAAGAAATTCCGGCTTCCGAGGAAGCCGCAATGCATGATGCGCGGCCCGATGTCGGAGGTCAATATCAGTTCGATCGCATCGTTGGCGATCCGGTAGCAATTGGGCCAGCCGCCCCAGGCTTGTTTTTCAATGGTTACGGGCATTGGTGTTGTGAAATGGCGTCGTGAGAATGGCTTCAGTTGCGGAAATGGTCGTATCCCAGTGGCTCCACCAACCGACCATTGTGGAGGATGCGACCGGGTGGGCCTTCCTGAATTATCCCAATGGGCGTAAGCGGAAGACCTTGGAACTGGAATGGCAGGCTGTGTCCGGGAGGCATGGTAAACATCAGCTCGTATTCCTCGCCACCGTGGAGAGCCTGGGCCAACGTTGCACCGGGAAACTGCGGAGGGTCCGTGATCTCCGCCGCGACTCCCGATGCCGAACAGAGCCGATGCAGATCCAACGATAGTCCGTCGCTGATGTCGATCGCCGCGGTGGGCCTCGACTCGCCGAACTGGAGGTGACTGGCAAGTGCCAAGCGGGGTTGGGGATTCAAATGTCGCTCCCACGCGGCGCCTTGCCCGGTTTCGAGCCCCATGGCGGATCCACCCAGAGTTCCCGAAACCCAAATCTGGTCGCCTGGCCTAGCACCACTGCGTAGGAACGAGCGGCCTTGCGGCACGCCTCCGCAAACTACGATGTCGCATGCCAAGGTATCGGCATGGGAGAGGTCGCCGCCGGCAAGGACTGCTCCCGCGCGGGAGGCATCGGACACAAGTTCGGCGAAGAACAGACGAAGCCACTCGTCGTCTGACCATCTCGGCACACACAACGAGACGAGGCAAATTCTGGCGGCGCCACCCATGGCTGCGATGTCGCTGAGCCCGCGCGCCAACGCCTTTCTCGCAATGTCGGCGGCGGAGTGGGTTTCAGGAAGAAAGTGGACGCCCTCAATAAACAGGTCGGTGGTAAAAAGGAGATCCTCGGCGGAACCCTCCGGACGGTAGACCGCGCAGTCGTCGCCAATTCCCACCACCACTTGCGATGAGGGCGGAATCACAGCGATCCGGCGAAGATGCTCGGTGATCGAGCGTTCGTCCGGGAAACCGGTTGTGCCCTTACTTGGCCGCAAGTTCCGGCTCAAGATAGAGGCGGACCCGATTGCTCTCCTCGCCATTCATGGAGAGCCTGAGTTCCGAGGCACCACGGTTGAGGATTGCGGGAATCCGAAGTTCCACAATGTAATAGCCCACATAGCCTGGGGCCAGGGTTGCGCGCGTTACTTCAACGGGAGTGCCGTCCAGATAGGCCGTCACGGTACCACGCACGGCCGGTGGGGCATCGAACGGGGCGGCAAGTCCGGTTGGCCAGTCGGGCGTCACCTTGCCAAGACCTGTGGTCAGCAACTGGATCGTGGAACTTGCGTGGATTGCCGCCGACGGGTCCATAACCAGTCCGCTGGCTGCGTCCAGCAGGAGGGGGGCTCCATCGGAATCCACAAAAATGGCCGGCGAGGCCTCCTTTACCGCCAGCGGGGCGGACCAGCGGCCGGTTGGACCTTCCATGGAAATCTGGTAAATGCCGGCGACGCTCTCGAACGGCACCTGCAACTGGGAGTTTCGGTCCGTGGACCCCAGCACGGGCCAATTCACCCCACCGACCATGGCGCGGCGAACGTCGGCACCTTGCACGCCCACCAGTGATCCGGGGGCGGCCGCCCGCTCCGTCATGTCCGCACCGTTCAGAATCCGGATGCTCCGGGTACGGTGTGGTGCCGTGGTTTCGAACACGCCATAGCCATCCAATGCGACGGTTAATGTATTGTCCAACCCAAGGCGAACATCCCAAACTGCCGCGACCGGCAAATTGCGGGATACGCTCCGCCATTCCGACGCAGCCGGTCCGGCGGCGTCCAACGACAGAGTGCCCAGAAACAGGCCACGGTCGGTGGCCACATAGACAACTCCGCCCGATCGGTCCGCAACCACGCCGTGGATGGCGGCACTGGGGAGCGATCCCGTGACGTCGTCCCAGAAGAGGCCGCCGTTGGTGGTGCGCAGGAGCCTGGAGCCCGACACGGCCAGCGCGGAGTCGGTCCGCGTGTCATCCACCCACAGCCGGTCAATCGGGGCTGTTGAAGGGCGTGGAGATTCCATCCAGGTTGCCCCGTTGTCGCGGGACGAGAAGAGCCGGCCGTCGGAGGTACCAGCGTAGAGATGTTGCCCGGATTGGACTGCGCTGGCAAAGGATCGTCGGCTCTGAAGCGCGAGCCGTGACAGCAGCGCCTGTTCCGGGTCGGCCGCTTCCACTTGCGACCAAGTGCCAACGGCGATTGACGCTATCAGGCCATCCTCCAGCAGGACGGATCGGGATGTTAGAAGCTTCCGGACGCCAAGATTCGGAAGGTCCTCATGGATGCCGCGCCACGAAAGCCCGGAATCCAAGGATCTCCAGATGCCAAATCCGTTTGCAGCCACAAGCTCGGAAGGGTTTGTGGGCGAAACCGTCAAGGCCGTGAAGCCCCCGCCAATGATCGAACGTCCGTTGAAGCCCGTCAAGTTGAGCCACGTGCGGCCGTTGTCCTCGGAGGAATAGAGGTTGGAGTCAGTGGCGGCATACAGGCGGGAGCGGGCGGCGGCTAGAACCTTTGCGCCTGGCTCGGGCAGCGGCAATGCCCCTGCCGCCGTCCGGGCCTCGACCGGAGCGTCGGAAGTATTCAGGCGCCAGTGCGATAGGTCGGACGTCTCGAAAACACGACCGGCAGCCGTTTGGGCCAGGATTCGCCGACCATTTGCCGCGAACCATACTGTCGCAACCGGGCCAGTGGAGGGGGATGCCAAGCCGGACGCGACGACCGTTCCGCCAATCCGGCTCCATACCAAATCGGAGGACGCAGGTTCTTGCAAAGTTTGGGCAGCCAAGGTCTGGGTCAAAAAGGCAACGGACAGCAGCCATGCGGCGACGCCAGCCAAGATCCTGGCGCGTCCAGCGGGAATTTCCGGCACAAATGTGGCGCAAGTATGCACGTTTGACTATCCTAATGGTAGCGCGTCAGACCGGAGATTGGATCGGTGGAACGGTCCATATGGCCCTTATGGCGCTTCGGGAGTGTTTTTCCGGAACTCGGATCGGAACTTTTCGGCATGTTCGGTGCTATTCTTGTTGTAGCCTGTGGCACTTAGGATTCCAAACTCGCGGAACGGGTTGGCCGTGGCCTTCCTGCTCTTGGCAGGAACGGTCCTCCGTGCGCAATCGGGTGCCCAGATCCCGGATGGTGCGGCGAAGCTGTTAAACTTCACGGGCCAGATCTCGGTGATGAAGGATTCCACACCTTGGGCGCTGAACGTCGGCGACACGGTGCGGCCGCAGCAAGTGATCGTCACCGGACCGGAAGGCTGGGGCCTGTTCGAAGTTTCCGACGGCAGCAAGTTCGAAGTCTTTCAGAACGCACATGTGGTCTTTCGCGCCAACCGTGGCGATTGGAAGGATCTTTTGGAAGTCTGGCTGGGTAAGGTTCGTGTCCAGATCGAGCATATCGGCAACCTTCCCAACAACAACCGGGTTCGTACCCCCAGTGCTGTGATCTCCGTGCGCGGCACAGTGTTTGATGTAGAGGTCGAGGACGGTACGGAAGTGACTTGGGTCTTGGACGAAGAGGGTTCGGTGGAGGTCCGCCACCTGCTCCGGCAGGGTCCGTCCCGCATTCTTACTGCGGGCGAATGGATTCGCGTCTACAAGAACGACCAGTTGGCGAAAGCATCGATCGATAAGGGCGCAGTCCTGCAGCAGGCAGCTCGTATTGCTTCGGACGTCCTGTACCGGGTTGGACTTGGTGCGCGGGGGAGCAGCGGAACGTCCGCAACTTCTCCAGCGGGCGGAACCAGTGCCGGGGACAAGAATACGGGAAGCGCGCCGCCGCCCCCCACGGCCCCGCCGCCACCACCTCCTTCCGGTCCGCCACCACCTCCGAAGTGATCACGCGGCGTATCTGCGGCTTGCTGGGCCTGTCATTGCTCACGGCTGGCTGGCTTCCGCTGGCTGCGCAACAGAACACGGTCATTCCGGCACAATCCGACCAACAAGTTGGAGAAATGTATGCTCGGATCGCCAACAACTTCGCCCGGCTCAGTCCCATGTTCGATCAGGTTCGGGCCGCCGATTGGGTCGCCAAGGGTGCCTCCGAAACATACATCACCCATGTGGATTCCCTTCGTCTGCAAGTAGTGGCGGTACGGCAGGAAATGGAACTCCTCTCTCGAACCTCCAGCCGACTGGACACCGCGATCCGTGCACTGTTCCGGGCCCAGAACTGCCACCGCAACTTGGACTCCCTGATGTCCGGTCTGCGCCGATACCAAAACCCATCGCTCGCTGACCTTATTCAGGCTGTAGCAGCCGAGGACAATGACGATCTCGCCAAGCTCCAGGAATACGTTCTCGAACTGGCGGGCCAAAAGGAACAGGAATACCAGATTGTGGAAAAAGAGGCGCAGCGCTGCCGTGGAATGATCTCGGTCCAGCCGCCCGCTCCACCGAAACCCGTCCGACGCACCCCCTGACCACCCATATGGCATTCATCTGCACCATTTGCGAAGAAGAATCAACCCGGATCTGCGTCGTCTGCACCAAGGACACGTGCGCCAACCACCTTTGCGACAAGTGCGCGCGCTGCAGCGACTGTTGCACCTGCGGACTGGCACTGGACGAACCCGAATAACCCCTACCGACCCGCCCATGCACGTTGGATCTGGGCCTTGACGAACTCGGCGTCTCTCGTCATCGCGCCAAATGCATCCGGGGCCTGGTAGTCCATCCGAATGGAGATTGGCCCGGTGAACTTTGCCGCAGCCGCCATGTCAAACAGTTTCCCGAAATCCACCATCCCCTCTCCAAGCGGGCATTTCCGGACGCTCCAAGCCGGACCACTCTTCTCCCAGTAAAAATCCTGCAATGAGATCGACTTCAGCCTGGGAAGCGCCAATCGGAAAGCCGTGTGCCATCCGCCGAGCCCACCTTCGATCATCGCTTCGGCTGGATCGAAGCAGTGCCCCACCATCCTCTGGTCGAAGGGCGCGATGATTTGTTCAGCATCCCAAGTGGCCGCTCCCACATACCCCCCGGCGCGGTTCGGGAACATGGCCGTGATGCCGCATTGCTGGGCAATCGGTAGAATCCGCGAGAGGTCCTGCCGGACCATGGCCAAGCGCAAATCGATCTGCTGCGGACCATATTGCCACAGGCCCAACCGGAACAGCAGGATTTGGGAATGCCCGGTCAAGTACAACACCGGATAAACGGTGGGATCCGCAGGAGTATTGATCGCCGTCGTAATCATCGGCACTTCCAGCCCGGCACCGCGAACGCTCTCGAACGCCCGCACCAGATCCACATTCGTGACCCGCGGATCGACATGGCCGCCAATCATCACGGTGATGTCCACACCTTCGTACCCCAGCTGGGCCGCAATGTTGCCCAAATCAAAATAGGGGGCGCGAGCGATGTTGGCGGAATGCAGGCACACCATGGGTGCGGTTCTTCGTGCTGCCGACGCACCAAAACGGGCTTCCACAGGAGGTGGAGCACTTGCTGGCGGAAGGCCTGTGGGCTGCTGCTGCATCGCGGGTGAGTCCTTTATTTCGGAGCCAGGCCGATCAACTGCAGCGCCTCAAAAATTTTGCGGGTGGCGGAACTCCGGTTCAGGGTATAGAAATGGATGCCGGGAGCACCGCCCAGCAAGAGGTCAATGCACTGCGAGGTGGCATGCGCGATTCCCAACTGGGCCACAGACTCCGGGTTCTCCCTCCGCCGGTTCAATTCCGCTGCCAATTTAAATGGGAACGTGGCTCCGAAGCGCTCGGCGCTAGTGGCATTGGCGATTGGCATAATGCCTGGAATGATCGGAACGGTGATCCCGGCTGCGCGTGCGCGTTCCGTGAATTCCCAGTAATGGCGGTTGTCGAAGAAGAGCTGCGTGATCAGGAAGTCCACTCCAGCGTCGACCTTGCGCTTGAGGTTGTCCAAATCCACTGCGGGATTACCGCAATCCACGTGCTTCTCAGGATACGCGGCACCTCCGACTGAAACACCGGCGGGCAGGACGTCGCGGATGAATGCAACCAATTCATTCGCGTAGCGGAAGCCGCCCTCCACCGCCGTGAAAGTTGTCTGGCCCTTGGGTGGATCTCCGCGGAGCGCAAGGATGTTCTCGACTCCCGCCGAGGCAAGGCGCTGCAGGATGCCGGCCAACTCGTCGCGGGTTGAGCCCACGCAGGTCAGATGGGCCATTGCATCGATTCCGGTGTCGCGCTTGATGCGGCTGACGATGTCAATCGTTTTTTCCCGCGTGGAGCCACCGGCACCGTATGTGACCGATACGAAAGTGGGATGGAGGGTCGCCAAATCCTCAATTGTTCGTTCGAGTTGCGCGACAGCCTCTTCGGACTTCGGCGGGAAGAATTCGAACGAAATTGAGGGTGCGCCGCTGGCCAGAAGGTCGCGGATGAGCATGACACGATTGTACCTTCGTGGACATGCGCGAACCCGCCGTCCGAATAGATTTGGCATCCATAAAGGTTCCAGCCAGCTTGCAAGCCCTGTGAAATGATAAAGGTGTGACCGGGGGGGCCGGGGTATGGAGG
This sequence comes from uncultured Acidobacteriia bacterium, assembly GCA_903925015.1. Classification (GTDB taxonomy): domain Bacteria; phylum Acidobacteriota; class Terriglobia; order Bryobacterales; family Bryobacteraceae; genus BOG-234. Next base: position 18,864 of record CAIYDY010000377.1, on the reverse strand, counting down.
TGTTGCGGCTGTGAGAGTCGAACCACGGAAGCAGTTGCGCATTACGGCCATGTGTGCAGTTTGTGCAGTTCTGACTTGGACTGCCGCAAGCTTGTGTTTCAAAATCGGTGCGAACCGGTCCACTTGCTCCATGGCGCTGCTGTTGGAGATATTGGCGGTATCGGCCAGCGGTGAATGGGCAGTGGCTATTTTCACCGCGATATCCGCCAGTCTCGCGTTCAGCTGGTTCTTTATTGACCAAGTTGGAAGTCTCCGCATCACATCGGCCGAAGGCGCCGTCACGTTCTGCATGATGGTGCTAACGGCACTTACGGCAACGCAGCTTTCGATTCGGGCACAGCGCCGCGCTGCCGAGGCCATTGGTCGTCGGGAAGAGATGGAACGTCTTCAAGAGTTGGGAAATTCCCTATTTGCCTCAGATACGGTATCCGAGGCCGCCACGAAGACGGTTGCCCAGATTGAGCGGCTGTTCGGGGTCAGCGGCGCGGAATTGGAATTGGGCGACGGGTCCCCAGTTGTTTCTGCCGGCGACTGCGTTGGGGTGGCGAGTGCGACGACGGGCCTGGGCTCGGGCAGTTTGCGGTTCTACGGCACGCCGCCCTCGGTTGAAGTCTCCAGTGCCATCGGCAATCTGGTGCACCTTGTCTTGGAGCGCGCCCGCAGCGGAGAAGAGCGGGCGCGCGCTGAAGCCGCCAGACGCGGCGAGGAATTGAGAAATGTCGTCCTGAATGCCTTGGCGCATAATTTCAAGACCCCCCTGACCTCAATCAAGGCCGCCTCGTCCATTCTTCGGGCCTCGCCGAATGTATCGGCCGAAGATACGGCCGAGTTGGTTGCTGTGATTGACGAGGAGGCCGACCGGCTGGATTTATTGATCCGGGAATCCTTGGACTTGGCCCGTATTGAGGCCCATCAAGCCCGACCGATGTTCGAGAATTGCGCGCTGGCGGAAGTCGCGGAGTCTGTTATTGCCCGCGTTGCCCGGTACATTGCGGGTCGAACGATTCAAATCGACATGCCCGAATCATTGCCACCGGTGCGCGGTGACCGGTTTCTGTTGGGTCAGATGCTGATGCAAGTGGTGGACAATGCCTGGAAATACTCGAAGCCGGGCTCCGACATATGTATTTCGGCTGAGCAGGTCGATGCCGAGGTGCGGTTGACCGTCCAAAATGAAGGCGGTGACATCCCGCTGGAAGCCAGGGACAAGCTATTTACGAAGTTCTATCGTGCTGCCGGTGAAGGCTCCCAGGTCGAGGGTACGGGCTTGGGCTTGGCTATCGCACAGGCGATCGCGGAAGCGCACGGCGGCAAGGTATGGTTGGACATGCTTCCCCGAGGTCCCGCATTCCGCTTCGCGTTGCCGGTCGCCACCGAAACACCCCAAATCCAAGGAGTAAAAAATTGATCAACAACAGAACAATCATGGTGATCGATGACGAGCCGCAGATCCGGCGCGTGTTGCGGGCCAGCCTGAACTCCCAAGGGGCAACGGTTTTGGACACGCCGAACGGCGAGGATGCGCTAGAAATCCTGCGCCAACGCACGGTCGATCTGGTGATTCTGGACCTGAACATGCCCGGCATGGGCGGATTCGAGACCTGCCGTGCGATCCGCAACGCCTGGGATATGCCGATCATCGTCGTCTCGGTCCGTGACTCGGACAAGGATAAAGTGCAAGCACTCGACGCCGGCGCGGACGATTACGTCAGCAAGCCCTTCAGCTTCGACGAATTGATGGCGCGCATCAGGGCGGCACTGCGTCGGTCCGGCTTTGCCACGGATACGGTTGCGAAACGGATCTCCGTCCCCGGCCTCGAGATTGATTTTGATTCCCGGCGTGTCATGGCGGGAGGAAAACTAGTCCGGCTTACGCCCACAGAGTTCGACATCCTGCGCTATCTAATCTCGAACGCTAACAAGCCGGTGCCCCACCGCAAGCTTCTCCAAGCCATCTGGGGGCCGGAATACGGCGAGCAAATCGAGTATCTGCGGGTCTTCATCAACCAACTAAGGAAGAAGATCGAGCCTTCGGCCAGCAAGCCGACCTTCATCCAGACGGAACCGCGCATCGGCTACCGCTTCACCCTGCCCGAAGGCGCGGCGCGGGCCTAGCCTTGCATCACATGGCTAGCCTTACATATGGCTAGCCTTACATATTGATATTGACCACTTCGGTGAAAACCGAGTCCGGCAGGGTGATGCCGTTCACGCGCAACCGGTCCAGCAATTTCGGGCGGACACCCGTGCACTTGAACCGTCCTTGGACCTTGCCTTGGTCGTTGATGCCCGTCCGCTCAAACACGAAGATATCCTGAATCTCCACTTGATCGTCGTGCGCTCCAACCACCTCCGAAATGTTCATGATCCGGCGCGCACCATCTTGGAGTCTCGCCACCTGAACCACCAGCTTGATCGCTGAAGCCAACTGTTGCAGGATCACGCGAGCGGGAATTTCGATATCGGCCATCATCACCATGGTTTCCAGACGAGAAAAGGCATCTTTCGGCGTGTTGGCGTGCACCGTGCTCATGGAACCCTCCACGCCGGTGTTCATGGCTTGGAGCATGTCCAATGCTTCGGCACCGCGGCACTCGCCGACGATGATGCGGTCGGGGCGCATACGGAGCGCGGTCCGGAGAAGTTGGCGCTGGTTGATGCCGCCCTCCTTGTTGAGATTCGGCGGCCGGGTTTCGAACTTCACCACGTGGCGCTGCTGCAGCTGCAGTTCGGCGGTGTCCTCGATGGTGACGATCCGCTCCTCCTCCGGGATGAACCGGGAGAGAGCGTTCAGCGTGGTCGTTTTGCCCGAACCGGTGCCGCCGGAAATCAGAATCGTGGTCTTGGCCTGCACGGCGGCCGCAAGGAATTTCAGCATCGACGGCATTACCGTCTTGTACTGGATCATCTCCTCCTGCGTGATCACGTGCCGGCCGAAACGCCGGATGCTGAGACTTGGCCCGTCCAGCGCCAGGGGCGGGATAATCGCGTTGACACGGGAGCCGTCTAGGAGGCGCGCGTCGACAATCGGCTGCGCCTCGTCGATCCGGCGGCCGACCTGTGAAACGATCTTTTCGATGATGTGGAGCAGATGCGCATTGTCACGGAACCGCACAGGAACTTCCGACAGCTTGCCGCCCCGTTCGATATACACCTTGTCGAAGCGGTTGACCAGGATGTCCGAGATCGACGGCTCTTTCAGAAGAGGTTCCAGCGGCCCGAGTCCCAGCGTCTCGTCCAGAACTTCCTCGACAATCCGGTTTTGCTCCGCCGTCGTCATCGGCACGCGCTCGTCTTCCAGCAGACGCTCCACCACGCGCCCAATTTCCGCCCGCAGGCGTTCCTTGGGCAGTGAAGAAACGCGCTCCAAATTGAGCACGCCAAGCAGCTTTTTGTGGATTGCCGACTTCAATTCGAAGTTGCGGTCTGTGGGCCGTCCAACAGCTGGAGCGGCGGGCTTTTGGGTCGGGATGGGCCTGTAGTTTGACGCCACGGTAGTATGGACAATTATAGCGATGCGGGCGTCCACAGGCGGCGAGTCGAAAAAGACCGGGGATGAATTTGCGATGACGGGCGCCTCGGCGTCCGGAGTTGGCCCCGTTGCCGAAACCGCAATCCCGGACAAGTTGTTCTTCCGCATCGGCGAGGTATCCCAGTTGGTGGGTGTCGAGGCCTATGTTCTCCGCTACTGGGAGACCGAGTTCAAGGGCCTGTCGCCCAAGAAATCGGACACGGGCCAGCGCATGTTCCGCCGCAAGGACGTGGAAATGCTGCTGCAGATCAAGGATCTGCTTTACAACCGGAAATTCACCATCGAGGGGGCCCGCAAGGTGCTGGCCGAGCGGTCCGTGGCGAAGAAGGCCGAGCCGAAGAAGAAGGCCAAGGTGGTTCAGCAGCAGCGGAGTCTGTTCGGGGCACCCGACCCGCTGACGGAGATCAGGCGGGAAGTCGCTTCGATTTTGGCGTTACTGCGATAGGGGCTTGACAGGCTACTCGGACCACTGGACCGAGTCGAGGCCATCTACCCTTCGGAACGCGTGGTCGTTGGTAACCAACGTGATCCCCCGAGCCAACGCGTGCGCGGCAATCATAAGGTCCAAATTTGCCATGGCATTGCCAGTCCTCTCCAATGTGGCCCTAAGCCGGGCGTAATCATTGGCCGCGGCGCGTTCCCAAGGCAGGACATCCACGATGGCCTGAAAGCCCGCGACGCGTTCGGCGATCCGAGTGGCATCCGGTGTGGGCGCCACGCCGAACCGCAGTTCCGCCTCTGTGATTGCTGAAATGCAAACGTGCTGCGGCCCGACCTGCCCAGCATGAGAACGGGGCCGCGCATTTGAACAACTCGCGTTCCTGGGGTGGGAACTCGAACCTGTCCTCCATGAAGTCGTCGGGAACCGGAGCTGCATCCCGCCTTCCCACAAACTACTCCCACGAGAGTCCGGCTTGCTGGACGTGATGACATCGCCAGTTTCAGTATCACGGCGGATGAAGACTTCGTCGGAATCAAACCGGAATTCGGCGGGCAGTCGGACGGCTTGGCTCCGACCGTTCGTGAAAAGCTTGGCGCCCTGTTGCATGGGGCATCCGCTGCAGGTGGTCGATACCACGATATATCACTCGGATTGCAATAGTTCGCCGTTTCCCCCAGCCAACCTGACCCGCAATGCCGCCGTCGCTTCCCGATGGCACTTCAGGCAGAGTGTGCGCATGTTTGAAAGATCGCACTGACCACCTCCTTCGGCTACCGGAACGACATGGTCGGCATCCCAAAGCGACTTCCGGCTGCCATCCTGCAGACGCCATTCCTTCAGAAACTTGCGGCGGGCGGCCAAGTCGAGCTTCCGCATGTCACGCCGCAGGGCAACCGTATCAACTCCGCACTGCCCGCAAACCCCCTTGTCGCGGGCGAAAACGTGTTCGCGCAGATACCCGGGATTGCTACGCAGCTTCCAATGGTGTACACAAGCGTCGGAGCAGAACGTCCGCCGCCCCTTGGCAACCTCGGTCCCGCACCAGCGGCAAAGTGTCCGGCCGGTCTCGCCCCGGGGAAGCTCCGAGGGTTGGACCCAGCCGCCTGTGAGGGTCCTCTTGAGCATTACCGGGGCTTGACGCCTCCCATGCCGAACCTGGAATTGAGCACACGTCCGCGAGCGTCCACGGTGGCCGATGCCGCGAATCCGATCGCGCGCGGGGTGCCAAAGCGCAGGTCCAACAAAATCACCCGGGTCGCGTCGGACACCTCGCCCGACGGTTCCTGGATCCACAACGGATACTCCACGAATTCGTCGAACTTGCGGAAAGGTAGAGATTTTTTGGCCGCGTAGAGGGCTGGCGTCCGCTCACCTTTGTAAAAGGTTTCCGCTTCGGATGGATGCAGGTTGCCCCGCAGATCCACAGGGAGAACGATGTAGGCGTTGTACATCTCGGCCACACCCGTCCATTCCAAAGGGTTCCCTTGCGGAAACGCCCCGGCCCGTCTCGGAGTCAGACCCTCGTAGGTCCGGCCACCCACTGCCTCCACTGCGCGGTCATGCAGCAGCGTACGCCCGTAATCGTACCCGGCAAGGAGGAGCAGCGCGGTCACGGCCCACCCAGCTTTGCCGCTGTCGGGATTCTTCTCGCCAATTTCCGATCCCACCAACCGCCCCAGAGCCGGTGCCGCCACACCCAACAGCAGAATTGTCCAAATCGTCAGATCCACCACGGGCGTGATATCCCAGTGGAACCAGCGTCCCGAAAACGGCAGCAGCAGCCGCACGCCGTAGACATTCGTCAAGTCCAGCACAACGTGGGAAACCACTCCAACCAGTGCGATCAACCATGCCCTGAGCCAAGGAAGCTTCCTGCGCACAACGGCGGCCACAATTCCCACCGTCACCAAGGCCATCACGGGCAGACCTATTAGAGAATGGGTAATGTTCCGGTGCCATTCGATGTAGGCAACGCTCCCACCCAGTCCCGAGACAACGTCCAAGTCCGGAGCGTTTGCGGCCAGGACCATCAACGCGGTACCGTAGGGCGACGCCCGCCGGAATCCTGCACGCGCAAGAAAAAGTCCAACCAGCGAATGAGTCAGATTGTCCAAACTGTGAGGTTACCGCGATTATGACCGGAGTGCTCAAACAGATCAACACATCGCCCGGCGGATTGCCGAAACGGGGCGTGCCAGAACCCATCATGCTGACTTCAGCAGGCGTGGCGGGGGACTGGCAGCGAAACCGGAAATACCATGGCGGACCGGACAAGGCTGTCCTTATGATCTCCGCCGAAGTTCTGGATGACCTCGCGGCAAAGGGTTTTTCCGTCTACCCCGGTGCGCTTGGCGAGAACCTCACCGTCGCCGGCCTCGACCCTGCCAACTGGCGTTTCGGACAATGTTACCGGATCGGCGAGGATGCCGTGATCGAATTGACCACACTCCGCACACCCTGTGACAACCTCAAGCCCTACGGCACGGGGATCCATGCCGAACTCTACGACGCCAAATGCAAGGCGGGGAATCCCGATTCGCCGCGCTGGGCGAGGGGTGGTTTTTACGCGCGTGTGATCCGTGGAGGTCTCCTGGTTTCTGGCGCAGAGGTTGTTTTACAATCCGACCTCGCCTGAAGGTGATATACTCCAACGCAGGATTGAACCGTTTCAACATGAGAAAGCTACTGCTGATTTCCCTGTCCGCCGCCATTGCTTGCGCGGTCATCTGGGGTGCCGACTGGCCAAGCCAGAGCGGAAACCCCCAACGCGATGGTTGGGCGAAGACCGAAAAGGCCTTCACCAAAGCCAACGCATCCAAGATTGAATTCATCTACAAATACAAGGCCGACAACCAGACTCGCGGCCTAAGCTCACTCGGTACCCCCGTTATCCTTGAGCGGATTATCGGCTATCTAGGTTTCAAGGAGCTTCTGGTATTCGGCGGTAGCGGTGACAACGTTTGGTCCGTGGATGCCGACCTCGGCCGGATCATGTGGAAGAACCATTTTGAGTACAAGTCCGATAAACCGCAGCAGGCTGCTCCAACAACGGTGTGCCCCGGCGGTTTGACCGGCTTGGTGGCCATGCCTGGCAGCAGCACCGCTGGCGGCGGACGCGGATTCGGTGGCGGCGCTGGCCGTGCGGGTGCCCCTGGCCGTGGTCCGGGCGCTCCGGGAGCAGGTCGTGGACCTGCTCCAGTTCCTCCTCCCCCTGGCCCCCCCCCAGCCCCGCCGCTTTTCGGCGCGGGCAACTTCGGACGCGGCGCGAACTTCGGGGCCATCGCCTCCGACGGCTCGCTCCATGCGCTGAATTCCTCCAACGGCGTGGACCGCGTCCCGGGTATCAAGTTCCTCCCAGCCAACGCCAAGGTCGCGGCGATCAACATCAGTGAAGGAGTCGTTGTCGCGGCTACCCAGGACAACTGCGGTGGCAACCCGAACGGCATCTACTCGATCGATCTTTCCACCACCACCGGCCCGGTCACTGAACCCAAGGTCTCCTCCATGGAACTCAGCGGCGGCGGCACGGCGGGTAACGGCGGAGTTTCCGTCGGCACCGATGGCACCGTGTATGCCCAGCTTCCCGACGGTAAAGGTGACGTCGCGGGCGACTACAACGATACCGTCATCGCAATGTCCAAGGATCTGAAGGTGAAGGACTACTTCACGCCGTCCAGCGCCAAGATTCCGGTTACCAAAGGCGTGCCCACGCCCGGCGCCACCCCGGTGGTCTTCTCCTGGAAGGGCAGCGACGTCATCGTGACCGCCGGTCGCGACGGACGCGTCTACCTTCTGGATTCCAAGTCGCTCGGCGGCGCTGACCACCACACCCCCCTCTTCGCCACCGAATCGGTTGTTGCTCCGGAATCCAAGTTCGACGGCAGCGGCTTCCACGGCACGTTCTCCAGTTGGGAAGATGCCGACAACGGCAACACGCGCTGGGTCTACGGCTCCACTTGGGGACCCAAGGGCGGCGTGATTGCGTTCAAGGTAGAGGATCGCGGAGGCAAGCCCGCCCTGGTGAAGGCGTGGACATCGCGTGACATGCAGTCGCCCGCACCCGTCGCCACCGCGAACGGCTTGGTTTTCGCGCTCTCCTCCGGCGAGTCTTCGCGCTACGCCAAGGAAGATGGCAAACTGCTCACGGTTGCCGAAAAGCAGAAGCTGGCGGGCAAGGCTGTCCTGTATGTGCTGGAAGCCGATACGGGCAAGGAACTCTACAACACCGGTGCGATGGCTGCGTCGTTCTCCCACAATTCGGGCGTCAGCGTGGCCAACCGCCGGATCTACTTCACCACCCACGACAACACGGTGTACTGCCTGGGCTTCCTGGCGGAACAGCCCCAAATCACCGGCAAATAGCGAAAGGGTAAATAGGAGACACAACATGCGAAAACTAACATTTGCCCTCGTGGCTGCAGCGCTCGCGGCACCCTTGGTGACAAGGGCTGCCGACTGGCTGATGGATGGCGGTGACACCAAGCGCACCGCGTGGCAGAAGGACGAACACACCATCTCCACCGCCAATGCCAAGGATCTGAAGGTTCTTTGGAAGCTGCAGCTGGATAACCAGCCGCAGCAGATGCATTCGCTGTTTCCGCCGCTGATCATCGACAAGCTGCGCACGTCGGCCGGCGAGAAGCAGATCGCCATCGTGCTCGGCATTTCGGACAACATGTACGGAATCGACGTCGTGGAAGGCAAGGTCGTATGGAAGAAGCACTTCGACTATCCGACGCCTTCCAATGTCCGTCCGAACAACGACGACCCGCTCTGCCCCGAAGGCGCGCTGGCCACCCCCTACATCGGGGCACCGAATGCCAACGGCCAGCGTCCGGTCTACGTGATCGCCGGCGACGGCCAACTCCACACGTTGAACGCGGCGGACGGCGAGGAACTGGCACAGCCGTACAAGTTCATCGGTCCGAATTCAAAGGCCTTCGCCCTCAATATGTGGGATGGCGTCCTTTTCACCACAACCGCGCAGGGCTGCCACGGCAACCCCAACCAGATGTGGGCAGTGAAGATTGACGACCCCACGCACAAAGTCATGACGGCCAGCCCGAAGAGCGGTGGCCTGTGGGGACGCACCGGTGCCGCGATCGATTCCAACGGCGTTGCATGGGCACCCACCGGCGACGGTCGCTACGACAAGGAAGCCCAGACCTACGGCAACGGCCTGATCGGCGGCAAGGTTTTCGGCGACGAACTCAAGATCGCAGACTACTTCATTCCCTCGAACTGGTCCTGGCTGCAGAAGCGCGACCTCGATTTCCAAGTCACGCCCGCCATCTTCACTTACAAGGGCAAGGAACTGATGGTCACGGCCAGCAAGGAATGCCGCGTGTACCTGATGGACCCGAAGAACCCTGGCGGCGACGACCACCAGACCCCGCTCGACCGCACCCCGCTTATCTGCAATGAAGAAGTGAACTTCGCCTCTGCCGGTATCTGGGGCTCCATGGCGAGCTGGGAAGATTCGAAGGGCAACCGGTATGTGCTGACTCCGTTCTGGGGTCCTGTGCACCCGAAGTTCAAGGCCCCGATCATGAACGGTCCCGTCACCCACGGTGCCGTGGCCGCGTTCAAGGTTGAGGAAAAGAACGGCAAGTACTCGCTGGTTCCGGCGTGGGTCTCCCGCGACATGGACCAAGCCGAGCCGCCACTCATCGCCAACGGCGTTGTCTACTCGTTCGCATCGGGCGAGAACACAACGCAGGCGTATCCGGACGTCGGCCTCCGCGATTCCAGCAAGCTTCGCATCGCGGCTTCGAAGCACGCGACGTTCCATGCATTCGATGGCGCTACGGGCAAGGAACTCTACAACAGCGGCGACCAGATCAAGTCCTGGGTGCACTTCGGTGGTTTGTCGATGGCAAACGGCCGGGTGTATCTGGGGACTTACGACAGTATCCTGTACTGCTTCGGGCTTCCGGGCACGAAATAGCTGGAGGATTGGTTGGATAAGTGGGCGGGAAGGCGGAAGCTTTCCCGCCCTTTTTGCGTTTCTGCTGCTTGCATCCAGGATACGTCGGACCCTATTACCGTTGCCAGTCTGGTAGTCTGTTCCAATGAGCCCCGGCGAATCCGGCCAGTTTCCCGTCGGCCACCCTCACTACGAGATTCTCGATACGTGCGGCAAAGGCGGCATGGGCGTCGTCTACCGCGCGCGCGACGAGCGCTTGAACCGCGTCGTTGCGCTCAAGTTTATCTCGAAGGGCGACGACGGCACGGAATCCGCTGAGACACTCGCCCGCTTCCGGCGCGAGGCCGAATCCATCGGCAGTCTGAACCACCCGAACATAGCTACGCTCTTTGAACTCGGCGATTGGGACGGAACGCCGTTCCTCGCAATGGAGCTTCTTGCCGGCGATCCCCTGAAGAAGCGGCTTGCGCCGGGCACGGGACTGCCGATGTCCGAAGTCATGGATTACACCCGGCAGCTTGGTGCAGCCTTGGCATGCGCGCATACCGAAGGAATCCTGCACCGGGACATCAAACCCAGCAATGCCATGTTCAACTCCCGTGGCACCTTGAAGCTGCTTGATTTCGGCCTCGCCAAGGGGATCCACGACTCGGACCTCACCCAGACCGGCATGACCGTCGGCACCGTTTCCTACATGCCCCCGGAAATCATTGCCGGGCGGGACGCGACCATCCAGAGCGACCTATTCTCATTCGCTGCCGTGGTGTACGAGATGGCTGCGGGACGCACGATCCACGCCGGGGGCAACCGGGGCAATGGCGGTTCCTTCGCGGCGGGCATCACCCCCCTGCGTTCGGTACGCCCGGAAATTCCCGTGGAATTTTCGGACGCCGTTGCCAAGGCCTTGTCGAGCAACCCGACCGACCGCTTCGCATCCGTAACGGATTTCCTCTCCGCGCTCGATGGCGCGGTGGCGGCCTTGGACGACCGCACCAGAACGATCACCAGTCCAGTGCCGCAGCCGATACCGAAACGCCCGTTGGGGTGGATTCCTGTCGTGGGCATCGCGCTCGTGTTGCTTGCCAGCGCCGCTTGGTGGTGGTGGACCACCGGTTCCAAGCAAGTCAGGCTGCAGACTGTCGTGGTGCTGCCGTTTGAAAATCTCTCCAGCGATCCCGCCAACCAGGCCCTCTGCGATGGACTGCAGGAAACCGTCTCGGGGCTCCTTGCCCGGGCACCCGAGTTGCGCGACAAAGTTCTGGTGGTTCCGGCATCCGAGCTTCGGCGTGGCCAGGTCCGCACGATTTCCGACGCGCTCCGGCAATTTGGCGCGACAATGGCAATAACCGGTAGTCTCGTGCGCAGCGAAGGCGGACTCCAAGTAGCCCTCAACCTGTCGGATTCGTCCCCGGTCCGGCAGAGAAATTCCCGTGTAATTTCCGTTTCCGGTGCCGAACTGTCGCGCCTTCAGGGTAGCCTTGGCACGGACCTCGGACTGCTTCTTGGATCCGGCCCACTGACGACCATCCAGACTTCCGCCGGGGAAACCACCGGCAATTCTGCCGCCTACGACCTGTTCCTCAGGGGCAAGGGGGCACTGGAGCTCCGCGCGTACGACGATGCAATGGCACTGTTGGCCAAAGCTGTGGACGCCGATCCGGGATTTGCCGCTGCAAGGGCGAAGTTGGCCGAAACCTACGTCCGCAAGAGCCTTTCGACCAAGGATCCGTCATGGCTGGCCATGGCTGACGCCGAAGTCGCGAAGGCCGCAAAAGCGGGACCGATTCCTCCCGTCCTTCTCGCGCAGGCCTTGGTCCGCAAGGCAACCGGAAAGTCTGCCGAAGCGGTCGCACTCTTCCAGCAATATCTGAAAGCCGACCCGGGCGACCCGGAGGCGTCTCGCTTTCTTGCCGACGAGTTGTTGTTAATGGGGCGCCCAGCGGAAGCCGAGTCCATCTACCTGCAGACCATCCGACTCAGACCGGGTTACTGGCCGTTGTACGAGGCCTTGGGAAACCTGTATGCGGCCCAGCGCCAATACGGTAAGAGCAAAGAGGCCTTTGAAACGGCCATCGTGCTGGCACCGAAGATTCCGAGCCTTCGCTACAACCTCGGGGCGATGTATTTCAAGATCGGCAATTGGGTTGCTGCCGAAGCAGCTTTTCGTGATTCGGTTGCCCTGCGTCCCACTGCTGTCGCCCAGGCAAACTTGGGTGTTGTTCTCTTCTACCAGGGAAAATATCTGGAAGCCGCCAAGCAAACGGAGGCGGCCACGGTCCTGCAGCCTTCCAACTCGATCAATTGGGGCAATTTGGGCGATGACTGGTGGCAGATCCCGAACGAACGGGGCAAGGCCCGCGCCGCATTCGAACGGGCCGCCGAGCTAGCAGAGAAGCGATTGGCGTTGAACCCGGAAGACGTTCAGATTCGTAAGAACTATTCGCTCTATCTGGCCAAGCTGGGTCGCGTTCCCGAAGCCTTGGCCCAGGCGCGCCGCGCCATCCAGCAGGCACCCAAGGATGCTTCCGTCCGCTACTATGCCGCCCGGACCTTCACTGCGTCGGGAAAAACCCCAGAAGCATTGGAAACATTGGCATTGGCGCTCGATTTGGGCTATGATCCTAAAGAGATTGAGCGCGAGCCCGATTTCAGCATGCTCCAGGAAAACGACCGGTACAGGCAGATGATGCGGGGGAGACAGACCGATGAGCGCAATTAGAGCCGACCAAACAAATCTGATCAAGGTGAAGATTACGGTGTATCCGGATGGCACGGCAAGCAATACGGTCGTGTCCTACCTGTCGGATACAAGATATCCGACCGGCGACATACTCCAGGTGGGTGCGGGAGACACGGTCGCGTGGCGGGTCGAGTTGGTCGAACCGGGTAGCAGAACCGCCCTGACCCCACCTTTCCTCATCAAATTCGCGAACCGACAAATGTTCGGCGTTGATAGGCTCCCAGTTCCACGCGGAGGTACGAGTGCCTTCCTTTCCGTATTGGACATCTTGGATCACCAATCCGACTGGAAAATAACGGATATCACCGGACGGGATTTTGTTTCGCCTGTCCTACCCCGGAAGATCGGTTCGGGATTTGATAGCGACATTCGCATCCACGGCAATGGCGTGGGGTCTATTTCCCTCACTCAGCCGAAGTATTCCATTCTTTGGGGGAATATTGCTACCCCTGCGGTAACGGTCCTCGACGCAGCGGGCTGTTCCGTTGCCAATCGGATTATGACCGTCAATTCCGACGACCAAGTCTCGGTCCAAGCGAGCGGAGCCACCAATCTGGCGATCCGGTTCGGGCAGAATGGCGAAAAAGAGGTGACATGGCCCTCGCCGTTCAACAAGGCGGATGTGGAAATCCTTGTCCCCGGATCTGGCCTGATGGAAATCAAGGATGACAAGGACAGCGGAGGCCAGTTCTGCTTCGTGCTCAAAGCGGACAATGCCAGCGGCAGTTCTGACATTTGCACCATGGTGATGGTCTAGCAGCCTGGAAACAACGAGGAAAACATGTCTGAAACATATCTCATCCAAGTGGTGGTGGGCTTCAACCCGGACGGTACCACCAATACCAGTTCATTCCTCTACTTGCAGGGCGGGCAGCCAGCCCCTGACAAACTGCGGGTTCAGGTTGGGGACCACATTGGCTGGGTCGTCGTGGTCAACTCCCAGTTCTCCCGGACTACCCCGCCATACAAACTTTCGTTTAACACGAACGCCGGTGGACCGCCAAATACCAGCTTTTTCGGCGTTGACAATTTGGCGGTACCGGGAGGTACCAGCGATTTCCTACAGGTCCGATCCATTCAGGACAGCGTGAAGTGGAGCCTAAGTGTAGATGGTTTGGGCGTGGTGGTGGATCCAGACATCCAATCTGGAAATGACGAGCAGGCGGCGTTGGACTTAGAGAAATCGCTTACGGCTGGAACGACCGATCCGACATACACGGTGACTTGGAATATTTCGGGAAAGTCCGCAACATGGCAGTACGGCAAGACCGGCACCGCGTACCCGTTCCCGATGAATATCTCCTTTGGAGATTCCATCGTTTTTGTCACCGGAGCTGCGGCTAAGCCGTATGTGGTTTTCGACCTAAACCGCCAAACCACTGTCTGGGCGTCCCCCTCCAGTTTTCTCAACAGCGCAGCCTCAGCCCTGACGCCGATGGTTGTCCGAGATGATCAGGATAGCGGGAAGGACTTTTGGTTTTTCTTCCAAGCCACCGGTATTGCCCCGTCGCCCGAATTCAACATGCACGTCCAGTAGTCAGTTGGTAGCCTCTTACTCCCCCCGCTTCCACCGGTCGTAATCCTCCTGGGGCATGGCGATGAGCAAACTCCTCATCTGGCTGTGCCCCAGTCCGCACAATTCCGCGCAAGCGATCTCATATTCGCCTGCCCGGTCCAAGTGGATCTCCAACGGAATCTCCATGCCCGGCACCACGTCCTGCTTTGTCCGCAATTCCCGCACAAAAAAATCGTGGATCACATCCCGCGACTTCAAAATCAATAGGACGTCGCGCCCCACAGGCACCCGCAACGTGGCCGTCACCACGTCGTCCGCGCCGCGCTTGTCCGCAGGGTCGATGCCGAATGGATTCCCGCCGGAATCGCTGATTTGGTCGATTGTGGTTCGCCCGAAGCGCCCGTCCGGTCCCGAGTACCGGAAATTCCAAGCAAACTGGTGGGCGTAGACTTCGATCGTCTCCCTGCCTTCGTCCCGCACAGGCACCTTCGCCCAAGTCCTTGACCCCGCCAACGCAATCGCGACGAAGAGCACGACGGCGGCAACCGTCCACCCCAACTCCAGCCGCGATTCAACCTCCACGGGAATCGCCGCAGCCCGCTTGGACCGCCGCACTATAGTCGACGCCAGCAGCAATTGCAATGCGACGAACAGGACACCGCAAATCCATAGCGTCCACCCGAATTGGCGGTCATACTGCAAGGCCTCGTTCGTAATGGCGAGGGGGAACCATCCGGCGTGCAGGAAAGCAGGATGCAGCGCGAAAGGTGCGCAACAAGCGAGGGTTAAAATGACAAGCAAAAGGCCGAGCAGCAACCTTTAGTATATGGTTCCACTAAAGAGATACGCCCGGCTTGGTGCGGAAATGGTTTGCGGGGGAGTCGGTGGGGCTGTTAGGCCGGCTCGGGGAAATGGAATCCGGCGGAGGATAGCGCGGTTTCCATCAGCTGGATCGCCTCTGGCTCGGATGAATTCCGGGCTTGGGAGACTTCCGATATGAGCATGGTGCGGGCTCGGTCGAGCATCTTCTTTTCCCGGAACGACAGCGGCTTGTCCGCTTGCAGTCGAACCAGTTGCTTGAAGACTTCCGCGATTTGGAGGAGGCTGCCGGTCAGCATCTTCTCGCTGTTAATTTTGAAGCGGACTTTCCAGTCCTGTAGGTTTTCGAACGACGGCCCGGCCAAATAGGCCAGGACATTTGCGACGTCCGTGTTCTTTGAGAGTTTTCGAAGGCCGATTGACTCGGCGTTCGAGAACGGAACCATGACCGTCATACTCGAACAAAAAAGACGGAGGAGATAAAACTGCTCCGGCCGCTGTTCGAAGTAGCGGGTGCTGATGTTTTCGATGGTGCCAACCCCTTGATTCGGGTAGACCACCTTTTCACCGACTGCGAAGGTCATCATACGTAGAGAGCCCCCAAAACGTTACCACCGGTGGACATGAAAAAACTTTAACTGCTACGAGCAACCTATGATAGGCAGGGTCCAATTTCTTTGTCAAGTGCCTATCGCAAACTTATGAATCTGAAACACTTTTGTGCTAAGGCCACGCACCCTTGGTGCGCCCCTGTACTTTCGATAGGGCGAGCCGAATTGCCGTACACCTTGGCAAGGTGTATCGGATGCGTCTACGGGGTTGTCCCCTGGGAGCATTTGGCAAGTGTGCGTTCCTCAAGAAGAAGGCGCCGGAGTGTCCGTAGGTCGTTCAAAATCCGATGGCTCGACCCCACGTGGCCGTCCAATTTGGTGAGCTTGAAGTGGACCAGTTGGAGTGCCTCCACCCGCCTTGAAGCGCCTTGCGTTTCGGCTGCCGCTACGTCGGCCTCGATTTCAACCACCGTGTCGCGGATTGCCTCGCCCAACAGGGCTACGAATTCGAGGGAGCTTTCGATGTGGTCGAACGGTGTATCGGCGCGGTGCTGTGCCATGGGGCGAACCTCCGCGGAATTGGGGCCGCAGACTTCAGTGTCTCATGAAAATTGGAACCCCAATCAGCCACCAAGCGCTGCCCGCCCCTTCGGAACCGGTTATTTTCGCCTTCAGACCCTGATCGAGCGAGAAACCGCGCCAGGGTCCTTTTGTTTTGGGTTGCACCCGTGTTACTATTAAAGAGTTCCGATGCAGTGCGGGGACGTAGCTCAGTTGGTTAGAGCGCCGGCCTGTCACGTCGGAGGTCGCGGGTTCGAGCCCCGTCGTCCCCGCCACTCTTTCCTGGTTTCATTATTTTCTCTCTCTCCAAGGACGTTCGTCGCAGTTCATCTGTGAGCATGTACAACGGCAAGAACAACAAGCGCGGCAAGGTCTCTAGGTTCTTGGACCCGCGCGCACCCACAATTGCTCCACAAACCTCCTACGCACCAACCCGCACGGCGACCAAGCCAGCTGGCTACTTGCAAATCGAACAGGCCAGCCAATTTCAGCAGGACGCCCCAGAATTCTTGGCTTTTGTCAAGGATGTGGTCAATATGCCCGTGGAGATGGCCCCAGCCGTTTCAGAGGCCATTAGCCAGCAGAAGTGGAAAATTGCGCCGAACCCGCTATCCGTTGTTAGAACCGCCGCCCACCAAGCTGCCAAGCGGTTTTCCATCTAGAAATCAAATTCGTCCGTCCAAGTGCCGGAGCAACATTCCCCGATAGGATTCCAGTTCGGGGCCCGTCCATTCCGGCTCCTTCGCCATTTCATCCCAAGACCGCAACCGCAACATATCCCGCAGCTCTGGGTGTAGCCCGAATTCGGCGGCGGCATCTTTGTCCATCGGCCCCCCCTGTAGCTTCAGCGTCTCTTTGCTCGCTGGGGATAGCCGGTCCATGTATGCGTCGTTGGTCGCGGTCAAGTATCGCTTGGCATCCACATGTCCGCCCACAAGTTCTGCCAGGCGTTGTGAAAACCCGCGCGCGAGCAGCCAGTCCCGACCGATGTCGTCATGGTTGACCACTCCAACACGCGCGTCCCGGATCGTGTCCGGTTCATCCAGCAAGTGGCCGATGTCGTGCAGCAACGCTGCCAAGACCAACTCTTCGTCGGCCCCGGCCTGCCGGGCACACCAGGCGCACTGCTCGGCGTGCCCCAACTTGGTGACGGCCTCCCCGAAATACTGCTCCCCGCCCGTGTCGCGCATCAGTGCAAAAACGTCGTCAATTACCGCGTCCACGTTCGTCATGTCTGCTCCTATCCCACGTAGAGGTCTGCCGACTGGATCGGCAACGAACTGGCTCCAGCATCCACATTCAGCACAGTTCCGGTCACTTGCACCGATTCGTCCGACAAAAGGTACACCGCCGCATATGCGGAATCAAGCGGCGTCTGGTGCCGCCCCAGCGTCAAGGATTCGCCGGTGCGCTGCAGCGATTCGAGCGAGTGGCCGTTGGCTGCGTGCAATGCGATCTCGCCTTCGCTCAGTACCCAGCCTGGAATCAGATAGTTGAACCGGATCCGCTGGCGGGCGTACGCGCCGGCAAGCGTCTTGGTCATGGTAAGCAGTCCGCCCTTGGCCGACGCATAGGCCACCAAATTGGGAAGACCCTGGATGCCGTTGATCGACCCCATGTTGACCACGCTGCCACCACCAGCCGCCCGCATTAGCGGAACGGCGTACTTGCAGCAGTAGAAAGGGCCCCGCAGGTTGATGTCTTGGATCTTGTCCCAGAATTCCGTGGTGGTCTGTTCCAAGCCGGAGCGTGGATACCATCCAGCGTTGTTTACAAGGCCGTCCAGACGTCCGAACATATCCGCCGCAGTCTGCATCAGCGCTGCGCAATCGGATTCGCTGGCGACGTCGGCACGCACGAAAATGGCCTTACCACCCGCCTCGCGGAACTTTGCCGCAGCAGCCTCGCCCTTCTCCACGTTGATGTCGGAGACAACGACGGATGCGCCTTCGTCGGCAATCATCTCCGAAATCCCGAATCCGATGCCCTGCGCGGCACCCGTCACTACCACAACTTTCCCTTCGAGTCTCGGCTTTCGCATGGAACCATTTTACCGGGAGGATAGCTTTACGGGGAGGGCAACACGGGCAGAGCCCGTGCCCCCTCGGCAACAGGCGTCGGTTGCCGACTCACATTCAATAGTGCTGCGTAGGCCGAATAGGTGGATACCAAGGACGTCAAATCCACCACATTCGTCTCCCCGAACAGCTTCAGCGCCTTGTCGTAGGTTCCGTCGGTAACCCGGCGCGTGCGGAGCAATTCTGTCGAAAAGTCGTAGACCGAGGCCTCTTCCGGGGTCATTGTTTTCGGACGCCGGCCCTCCCGCAACTCGGCCAGGAGTTCCGGCGACACTCCTTCCGCGATGGCCATCGGGTAGTGCATGTACCACTCGAACGGTGCGGACCATTCCCGTCCTGTCACCAGGATCGCGATCTCCACCAGATTCCTCGGCAGCGCCGTCTTGTAGCGGAAATAGAGGTACAAGTCCATCAGGCCCTTCGACATCTCGGGACTACGCAGCATCGCGTTGAACGGCCCGGTGAGACCCGAACGCGTCTGTTTCAGCATCTGCTCCGCCAGCAATCGCTGCTGCCCCGAGGTGTCATCCAGTTTCAACTGGGGCAGTCGGGGTTGCTGGGCGGCAAGTGCCGCCTGAAGGAGCAGAACCGCAAGTAGACTTTTCATTTTAGGTTGATTCTACAGGACTCAAAACGCGGAACGGCCCACCTTTGCAGGTGGGCCGTTCCGCGTACTGCGCCGGTGCCTCCGTTAGAACG
>CAIYDY010000376.1 GCA_903925015.1 uncultured Acidobacteriia bacterium | reverse complement strand
TCGTCACCTCCGACTTCCAGTTCGCCCGTGCCGCGGTGAACTACGTTTGGGCGCAGTTCTTCGGAAAGGGTATTGTCGACCCGGTCGACCAGTTCGATCTGGCCCGGCTGGACCCCGACAATCCTCCGCCCGCACCTTGGACCCTGCAACCCAGCAACGCGCGGCTACTCAACGCCCTGGCGCAGGAATTCATTGACAACAACTACAGCATCGCGGCACTCCAGCGTCTGATCGTGACCTCCGACACTTACCAGTTGGCATCCGAGTACCCCGGCAACTGGGACCCAACATGGGAAAAGTATTTCGCGCGCCACTTCGTCCGCCGCTTATGGCCGGAGGAATTGCACGATTCCGTCGTCACGGCCCTTCAAACGCTTCCCTCGTACACAGTACCCGGTTTCTCCAATCCCTCCGCTGTCTATGGAGTGGATTCGGCTGGTTTCGGCAAGATCTCCTACGCGATGCAAGCACCCGACGTCGTGAACATGCCGGACGGCGGCGGCACTTCCAGCCAATTCCTCGATCTGTTCCTGCGTGGAAACCGCGACGACCAACCCCGGAAAAGCGAAGGCTCTATTTTGCAGACGCTTGCGTTGATGAACGACAATTTCATCGAGAACCGAATCCATGCCACGGGCACCGGAGCCACCGCCACCTTCCTAGCGAAGCTTCTAGCCACTCCAATCACAAATGAGGTTCTGATCGACACTTTGTACATGGATGTCCTTTCGCGGCACCCCAGCGCCGAAGAAATGGCTGCGACTGGGGCACAACTTCTAAAGGGCGGAACCATCAACCGCAAATCCAACGCTGAGGACGTCCTGTGGACGCTCCTAAATAAAGTCGACTTCGTGTTCAACTACTGAGGGGGCAGCCATGGAAAATCAAGAGCAATTCGAAAAACTGTTCCGCCAGAATCCGCACCCGGTGAAGCCCTTCTCGGAAAAGCCTCACCTGACGAGGCGGAGGTTTCTGAACTTGGCCGGGACCGGGGTTACCGCTTCTTGGCTGGCCTCCAGCCTGCCTGCCGCACCGGTGATTGATTCCACTCCGGTGAAGATGCAGAACACGGCCAAGAACGTGATTTTCATCCTGCTGGCCGGCGCGCCCAGCCATACCGACACGTTTGATCTAAAGAATGTCAACGGTGTAACGCCCGCCTCGTTTGCGCCGGACACGATCAACGGGATGCTGTTCCCGACGGGCCTGATGCCGAAGATCGCCAAACAGATGGGCGAGATAGCCTTGGTCCGGTCGATGCGTTCGTGGGCCTTGGTGCACTCGCTTGCCCAGACGTGGACCCAGATCGGCCGCAATCCCGCCGGAGTGCTCGGCAACGTTTCGCCCAACATTGGGAGCGTGGTGGCCATCGAGAAGGCCGCAGAACGCCTCCCGGGCCAAGTGTTCCCCACATTCCTCGCGCTGAACTCCAACGGGGCGGCTGGACCAGGCTATTTCCAATCCGCCTATGCGCCATTCAAGGTGACCCCGTCCACCGGCGGCCTCAAGAATACAGCCAACGCCGACGGCGAAGCGCGATTCAACCAGCGCTGGGACTTCCTGCACCATCTAGACGACCCACTGCGCGTCGCCGCACCGGATGGCTCCGCAATGCGGGATTTCGACGAGTTCTACACTGCCGCCAAGGGCATCATGTACAACCCGGTCGTGACCAAAGCGTTCAGTTTTTCCACGGCGGACTCGGTGACCTACGGCAGTTCCACCTTCGGGAACGCATGCCTCATGGCGAAGCAGGTCTTGGCCGCAAACGAGGGCACCCGGTACATTGAGATCACGCTGGGCGGCTGGGACATGCACAACAACATCTACCAAGCCAACCAGCTGCCGCAGTTGACGAAAACGCTGGATAACGGTTTGGGTCAGTTGATCGCGGACCTCAAGGCCTTGGGGCTTCTCGATAAGACGATGATCGTTATGTCCGGAGAATTTGGCCGTACAGTGGGCAAGCTGACTGCCGCAGCCGGCCGTGACCACCACCCGCAGCAGTTCGCCCTCTTCGCCGGTGGAGGGGTCAAAGGCGGCAAGGCGATTGGTGCTACCGATCCAGCGGGCTCCTCGACGGTGGATTCA
The DNA here is from genome assembly GCA_903925015.1 of uncultured Acidobacteriia bacterium. Classification (GTDB taxonomy): domain Bacteria; phylum Acidobacteriota; class Terriglobia; order Bryobacterales; family Bryobacteraceae; genus BOG-234. The sequence continues at coordinate 795 of CAIYDY010000376.1, read as the reverse complement.
GGCTGGTCACGGCAACGCGATATCAAGCCGGAGGACTTGGAAGCCACCATCTACTCGGCGATGGGGATCAACTGGACCAGCATCCGCCGCGACGATCCACTGGGACGCGGCTACTACTACGTCCCCAATTCCGACACCGATTTGTACGGCCCGATCAACGAGCTCTTCAAATAGCCGGCGGCTTTCCCTTGAAATGGAGCTGTCCCAGCGGCAGCTCTATTTCCACCAGCAAACCGGGAGCAGCATTCCTGGCGGTTATCCGGCCGCTGTGCAGTTGCAGTGCCCGGTGGGCGATGGACAGGCCGAGGCCCAGGCCACCGGTACTGCCAGTGCGCGATTCGTCCACTCGAAAAAATGGCTGGAAGATGCGGGGGAGAAGCTCTTCGGGAACTCCTCGGCCATGGTCACGGACTTGGATCAGGGCTGTGCCAGCGCTGGCTGCCAGCGAAATCTCGACGCCTGTATCGGTGCCGGAGTAATACACAGCGTTCCTGACGACGTTTTCCACGGCCCGGCGGATTAGTTCCCGGTCGCCTACCGCAGTACACGGCGCACATGGCAGCAGGGCGATTCCACGGCCCGACGCCTCAACTTCGCAATCCTCAATAACCTCGCGCAGCAGTTCGGGCAACCCGAAACTCTGGTATTGGCGGGCGGAGGGGTCCCCTTCCTCCCTTGTGACTTCAATCAGGGCTCCGACCAAATGGTTCAGCCTCGATATCTCCCTCTTTACTTTCCCCACCGCCGCATCCCGATCTGGAGCAGTTGCCGCCAATTCGGCGGCAAAGCTGAGAC
>CAIYDY010000375.1 GCA_903925015.1 uncultured Acidobacteriia bacterium | reverse complement strand
GTCTACAACTATCTGCTGCGCCTCACGTCGCGTTCCGAGGATTCAATGGACCTGGCCCAGGACGTCTTCCTGAAGGCCTGGCAGAATATCCGCAAGTTGGACGACGCGACGCGGTTCGGACCATGGTTGTTCCGGATCGCGCACAACGAGGCCTACTCGATGTTCCGCAAGCGCCGGCCCGATACCGACATCGGGGACCCGGAGTTTGCGGATCGCGCAATTGCACCGGGGGCTTCCCCCGATGTGACCATCGCGGTCGAGGCTGCAATGGGGCGGTTGTCGCCCGAGCAACGCGAGGCCGTGGTCCTCAAGGTGTACCAAGGGTTCAAGTTCGAGGAGATGGCGGAAATATTGGGGTGCCCGGTTTCCACCATCAAGTCGCGTGTTTACAGCGCGATGGAGTTGATGAAGGCGGAGTTGGCACCGGCGACGGGAAGAGGCATGCGATGACTACGTGTGAAATGTTCGAGACGGTCCGCGATTACGCGTTCGGAGAGATCTCGGCGGCGGAACGCGCCGGTGTGGAACGGCACTTGACGGGATGCCGCGACTGCTCGGCGGAGCTCGAAGGACTTCGGATGACGGTGGCGTCCCTGCGGGCCCTGCCGGACCAGGAAATCCCCCAAAGGATCGCATTTGTCTCCGACAAGGTATTCGAGCCCTCGCCGCTCGCAAGGTTCTTCGCGGGATTCTGGAATTCCACAGCGCGACTCGGATTTGCCTCGGCGGCGCTGGTTGCCGTGGCCGCAATTGCCATTTCGCAGCGTCCCCTACCCGTGGCGCAAGTCACACCGGTGCCCGCTGCGGCTGCACCGGCATCCAACTCCGATATCGACGCCGCTGTTGCCAAAGCTGTAGCCCGCGTCCGGGCCGAGGACAACGCCGCGTTCCAGACAACGCTGGCGTCGCTTGAGGAACAGCACAAGAAGGAACACCAAGCGTTGCTGGTCGCGGTGCAGGAAAACTTGGATGTGATGCAGAAGCGGATGGGGGCATACACGTCCCTCGCATCGCTCGAAACTCCCCGGGAGAATGTAGGCCAATGAAAATACTGTGGGTTGGAATCCTGACCGTGGCCGCGTGCGTGGCTGCAACCGAGCCCGCCGTACCCCTCGTCACATTGAAGGCCGTGGAGGCATCGATCAATGACCGCATCCGGTCCAACATCGCCGACCCCTACGACCTCCTCGGTCCAGCGCGCGGCACATACGCCGAAGGATACGGCGCAATCTTCTCCGTGGAAGTCAACCTGACCCTGCTGCCCCCGCTGGCACTTTCGCCGTTTACTCCCGCGCTCAAGGAGGCCGACATCGCGAAATTGCGTGAAAAGAAGATCCAAAAGCTTCTCTCCCTGCGCGGCACCATGCGTGAACTGGTGGCCACTGCGGGCAAAACCCTTTCCGGGATGCCCGGCAACGAACGTGTCGTCATGGAGGCCTTCCTGTTCAGCTACCGCTGGGAGGACAGCCGCGGACTGCCGCACAGGCTCATCTTTTCAGCACCTAGACAAGCACTGTTGGACGCCGCGAACCGGCACGCATCGCCAGCCGAAATCGCCGCGCTCATCGAGGAACAGGAACTTTGACCGCTGAAATCGGCGTCGCCACACCCCTCGGGCAACTACTTATCGCCAAGAGCCTGATCGCCCAGGAGGATCTCGACCGCGCGCTCGAACTGCAGCGCGAACGTGGCGACAAGCTGGGTAAAATCCTCGTCGACATGGGATATCTGGCCCAGCGAGACCTGCTGGCCGCCTTGGCCGAACAGCTCGGGCTCCAGATCGCCCAAATCGCAGCACCTCCCACCGGCCCCGAAGTCGATGGCCTTTCCGCCCGCTTCCTCCGCCAGTCCCTCGTATTTCCGCTCGGCATTGAGGACGGCATACTGGCCCTCGCCATGGCGGACCCCCTCGATTTCGAGACCATCAACGCGGTCCAAAGCTTCTCAAGGCTCGAAATCGTGCCGCAACTGGCCGCCCCGCAGGACATCCTCGACGCCATCGACCGCCACTACGAGGAAGGCGAGCGCCGCTCCGAAACCGCCGGCTTCGCCACCGGCGATGAGGAGGATCTCGAACACCTGCGCGACATGGCCAGCGAGGCACCGGTCATCCGGCTTGTCAACGCCATGATCGCCCATGCCGTCGAACGGCGCGCCAGCGACATCCACATCGAACCGTTCGAGAAGGAGTTCCGCGTCCGGTTCCGCATCGACGGCGTCCTCGCCAACCAGGAACAGCCGCCCAAGGAAATGAAGGCGGCCATCATCTCCCGCCTGAAATTGATGGCGAAGTTGAACATCGCCGAGCGCCGCCTCCCCCAGGACGGACGCATCAAGCTCCGTATCCTGGGCCGCGAGGTCGATCTCCGCGTCTCCACCCTCCCCACCCTGTTCGGCGAAAGCGTCGTCATGCGCCTTCTGGACCGCTCTGCTGGTGACTTCTACGACCTTCGGCGTCTCGGCTTCGACGACTATATGCTCCAGCGGATGGAGCACTATACTTCCCTCCCCCACGGCATTTTCCTCGTCACCGGGCCGACCGGAAGCGGCAAGTCGACCACCCTCTACTCCGCCCTCAAGCGCATCAACCTACCCGACAAGAAGATCATCACGATCGAGGATCCGGTCGAATACCAGATGGACGGGATCAACCAGATCCACGTCAACCCGGCCATCGGGCTGACTTTCGCGGCTGGAATCCGCCATATCGTGCGCCAGGATCCCGATGTGATCATGATTGGCGAAATCCGTGACCGGGAGACGGCGGACATTGCGATCCGTTCGGCGCTCACGGGCCACTTTGTGTATTCCACCCTGCACACGAACGATGCGCCCTCCGCCGTAACACGGCTTACGGACATGGGGGTGGAAAACTACCTGATTTCCTCGTCCGTGGTAGCAGTTCTGGCCCAGCGCTTGGTGCGGCTGATCTGCAGCCAATGCAAGGAACCCGCCGGACCTGTGTTGGCACCGGACGGTTCCACGGTCCAGACCTTCCGCGGCCGGGGCTGCGAGAACTGCGGAGGCTCCGGCTACCGCGGCCGCGCAGGTATCTTCGAACTGATGGAAATGAACGACGAACTTCGCGGCCTGATCATGCAAAACGCCGACGCCAGCCGGTTGACCGCCGCCGCACGGCGGCACGGCATGCGGAATTTGCGCGAGGATGGCTGGATGAAGGTCGGGCTGGGCGTCACCACGGCTTCGGAGGTCACCCGCGTGACCCAGGAATTGTAGGATGGCCGCCGAGGCAACATTCCACTACCGCGCCGTCTCCTCCGACGGCAAATCCCGCACCGGCGTAATCACCGCAGCCGACTCGCGCACCGCCGCACGCGAACTCCGCCGCCAGGGACTCACCCCCCTGCACGTCGGCGCGGAGGAAAAAAAGGGCCTCTCGTTTGAGATGCCCTCGTTCGGAGGCAGCCGCCGCAAGGACATCCTGTTTTTCACCCAGGAGCTCTCCACCCTGATCAATTCCGGCGTGCCGCTGGACCGGGCCCTCACCATCACGGGCGAACTCACCGTAAACCCCAAGTTCCGCAGCGTTTCCGGCGAGATTCTCCGAGCCATCAAGGGTGGAAAATCGCTGGCGGACTCGCTCAAGGCCCACCCTACCTATTTCTCCGACCTCTACGTCAACATGGTCCGCGCGGGCGAGGCATCCGGCAGCCTCGGCATGGTTTTCGAACGCCTTTCAGGATTCGAGCGTTCCCGCGACGAGCTCCGCAGCTATATCGCAACCTCGATGGCCTACCCGGCCGTCCTGGCAGCCGTCGGTGCGGGCTCGATATTTGTGCTCCTCGATTTCGTCGTTCCGCGCTTTGCCAGCGTCTTCAATGATGGAAGGATGAAGATCCCCACCCCGACCCTGATCATGCTCGAAGCCAGCAAAATCGTCCACGATTGGGCATGGCTGGTGGCCTTGGTGATCGTGGGAACGGTGGTTCTGTTCCGGATGTACACCGCAACCCCTGCGGGCCGCCTGTGGTGGGACCGCACGCGGCTGGGTATCCCCGTTCTGGGTGACGCGATGCGGAAGGCGGAAACATCCAGGTTTGCGCGCGCCATGTCGACGCTGGTCGGCAATACGGTTCCGCTGGTGCAGTCGCTGGACATCGCGGCGGGCATCCTGAACAATAAGGTGATGGCGAATTCCCTCCGGGACGTTGCCCAAGGTGTGAAACGAGGCGAGGGAATCTCGCAGCCCTTGGCAAGGACGAAAATGTTCCCGCCGCTGGCAGCGCACTTGCTGACCGTCGGAGAGGAAACGGGCAAGCTGGACGTGATGTTCGGGCGGATGGCCGACATCTACGAGGAGGAAACGAGGGCGGCGGTCAAGCGCTTCACCTCGATCTTCGAGCCGCTCGTGATCCTTGCGATGGGCCTGATCGTGGGCGCTCTCGTGCTGAGCATGCTGATTGCGATCACAAGCATTAATGATGTAGCGATTTGATGAGGTAGTAGGTAGGAAATATGAACAGAAAACGGAATTCCAGAGCGGGTGTCACGCTGATTGAAATGCTGGTGGTGGTCACGATCATCGCCCTTTTTGCGGCCATCGTCGGACCCCGCCTCCTCCATCGCGGCGACCAAGCCCGCGTGGTTGCCGCCAAACAGCAGATTTCGGATATCCAGCTCGCCCTCGGCCAGTACAAGCTGGACACCGGCACCTTCCCCACCCAGGAACAAGGCCTCGGCGCACTCCGGCAACAACCCGCTGGATTGGAACAATGGCACGGGCCATATTTGGTGAAGGATCTCGGCAACGATCCCTGGGGCCACCCCTACCTGTACAAGTTTCCGGGCGAGCACGGCGACGAGCCGGACATCGTCAGCCTAGGCGGCGACGGCCAGCCTGGCGGGACGGATTTGAACGCCGATGTCGTCAGTTGGAAATAGCCGGGCAGGAGTTTCGCTGCTCGAAATGATGGTGGTAGTCACCATCATCGCGGCCATAGCAGGGATCTCATTTCCGGCCATGTCAGCGGGCTTGGCGGGAATCCGGCTCACTTCCGCCGCCGGTTCCGTGGCCAGCTTCCTCGAATCGACGATGAACCAGGTGGACCGCCACGAACGCGCCGCCGAAATCACCATCGTTCCAGCGGAGCGTGCCATTGCGGTCTACACGGCGGCATCCATGCCAAAACCAGCCGGACGTTTGGTAATGCCCGACGGAATCGCCATCGAGGGTGAGGATCCACGGCGGTTCCTCATCATTCCGGGCGGCGCGTTTCCACGGATCATGATCTCCCTGAAGAACGACCGCGGCGCGCATCGCCAAATCGAGATAGACCCGGTAACGGCTGTGCCCAAAATCACCCGCGGACCCGAGCCAAAATGACCCGTCGCAACGGTTTTTCATTGCTTGAGGTCCTGGTTGCCACCCTCATCATGGGCATCGCGGTCACAGGCCTGATTGTCGGCCTTTCCCAATCCGTCAAGAACGCTGCACGGCTTGCCGACTACGAGAGAGCCGTCATGGTCGCCCGCACCCAGATGAACGAGCTCCGACTGGACGAGATGCTCCCCATCGATGGCTCCGTGGACGGCACATTTCCACCCGCGGACTGGGGTGGTCTGCGTAGCGGCTGGCGCGCCACCATGCAACCCTTCGATATTCCGGAAAATGCGGGGCCGGGCACCCCCATCATGCAGCAGATCAGCCTCCAAGTTTGGTGGGAACCCCTGTCCGGAACGCGCCGAACAATTCAGGTGATGGGATACAAGCCCACAAAAATACCGCTGGTCGGGTCGCGATGAGACGCATCCACTCCGGTCGCGCCGGTATCACGCTCATAGAGGTTCTAATCGCCGTCTCGCTGCTCAGCCTGCTTTCCGTGGGCATGCTGGTCGCCATGCGGATCGGCATCAACACCATGGAGAAAACGGATGCGCACCTGGTGAAAAACCGGCGCGTCGCGAATGCGCGGAAGATCATTGAGAACGAAATCTCGGGATTCATGCCCACGATGGCTCTGTGGCGACCCCGCCCGGACGCCCCACCCACATTTGGAACCTTCATGGAATGGACCGAGAACAGCATGCGCTTCGTGACCGCCTACTCGCTGGAGGAGGGATGGCGCGGTAGGCCGCAGCTTTCAGTGCTCCAAGTGATTCCCGGCGAACGTGGCCAGGGAGTCCGCCTGATTGTGAACGAACTGCCCTTCACTGGTCCCGACCAGGTGGGACTCCAAGTTGTTGGCTCCGATGAGCGGGGCCTACTGAGATTCTCGCAGTCCCCCTCGGGCCCGAGTTCCTTCGTGCTAGCCGACCGACTGGCTTACTGCCGCTTTTCCTTTCAGGAACGGATCTTCGAGCCACCATTCCGAATTTGGCTGCCTGTGTGGCGCATGCCAACCATGCCGCCCCTCGGAGTGCGGATCGACATGGCACCGCTGGATGTCTCGCCGTCCGAACTACGGGTCACATCGGTTACAGTGGCAATGCCCGTCAACCGGGAAGGCGGATCGGCGTACCGCGATGACAACTGATTCTAGAAAAGGCTCGGCGCTGCTGACGGTCCTTTGGCTAACCGCCGCACTCGCCGCGATCGGACTTGCCGTAGCCGCCAATGTGCGCGGCGAGACCGACCGCACAACAACCGGACTCGACGACCTGCGGGCCTACTTCATCGCGCGCGGTGCCATCGACCGCGCACTGATCCATATACAACGGGGCTTTCCCTACTACCGCCGCGGGGATCCCCGGATGGAGTTGGCTTTCCCGGGTGCAATCGCGACTGTCGAAATCATCCCCGAGACTTCCAAACTTTCGCTTGGTTACACCCAACCGGAAGAACTCCTCCGCCTGATGGCCGCGCTGGGCATTCCGCAGGAACGTGGCGAGACCATCACGGCGGCAATCCTCGACTGGCGTACCCCGCCACCCCAAGGATCATCCAGCCCCTTCGACGCCTTTTATTTGTCACAAACTCCGTCTTTTGTGCCCATGCGCACGTCTTCGTTTCTTGAGACCGAGGAATTGCTTCTAGTGCGCGGCGTAACACCGGACATCTACTATGGCACCGCGCTCGATGGCCACGGCGTCAACGGCGGGCGTGCCGGATTGCGCGATTGCGTTTCGGCTCACGCCAGCGGTGGCTTGCTCGATGTGAACACCGCGCGGCGGGAGGCGCTGATCGCCGCAGGTGTCGACCCCAACGATGCCGCAGCCATTGTGCAACGCCGCTCCATCCGACCCATCGTGGAACAGGCCGAATTCGAAGAAATCCGCAAGGCCGTGGGACCGGCCGGTAGCCGTTTGGGCTATGGCGGGAGCTATATGTTCACGCTGCGGGCGACGGTCCAGTTGATTGGAACCGACGGCAAGCCAACCGACTTCCGCCGCACCATCGCCGCATTGGTCAAGAGATTCGACCCCAACAACAAGCAACACCACGCACCGGGATACGAAGTAGTGAGGTGGTATGACCGCGACTGAAATAAGTCCTCAGGTTTCTCCATCACATTCCAGAACCGGCTCCAGCCGCGGCTACTTGGTTTTCGGCACAGGCTTGGGCGTAGCGGCGGGCGAGCGCGACTTGGAAATTGCCGTAGCGCGATCCCGGCCCTCGGCCTCCAAACTTCTGGCAGCCGCCACAATCCGGGACTTCCGGACCCGTCCAGCTGCGGAATGGGGTGCCGAAGTCACGGCAGTTCTAGCTGCTGCGGGCGAACGGGATTTGGCCGCAACTCTGCTCTTGCCGAGGGGCGAGGTAATCGTCAGGACAGTGGCTCTCCCGGGTGTAGCAGCCAACGACATCGCCGCAGCCGTCGAACTCCAGGTGGAGACCCTGCACCCCTGGGGTGACGACGAGCAGGTAGCATTCGCATGGATGCCTGTGGGGAACGGCCACGCCTTGGTCGGCGTCGTGAGGAAGAGCATTTTGGACGCTTACGAGACTTTGTTCTCGGAGGCGGGAATTCTTCTGGCAGGCATCAGTTTCTCTGCGTCGGCAATCCATGCGGCGCTGCGGGTTCGCGACGCGGGTCCCACAAATTTATTGGCGTTCGACGCAGCCGACGGCGGCGTCGAGATTTACGGGGAAAGCGCTTCGCGTCCCGCGTATTCCGCAGGTTTCCGGCTCCCGCCCGAACGGGCGCTGGCAATCGCGCGGTCCGAATTGCGCCTCGAGCCGGGATTCCCGGCAGTCACTTGGCCGGAGAGCCTCGGACTGACGGGATCCGCCAGCTCGGCCGCGTGGGCTGCGGCACTGGCTGCATCCGCCCCGCTGACGACAAAGTACGCAAACCTGCTGCCGAAGGATCGGCGTGCATCCAGTGCGCGCCGGCAGTATGTGATTCCCGGAATCCTTGCGGTGCTTCTCGCGTTGGCCTTGGCCGTTGTGTTTCTCGTAATGCCCGCGCTCGACCGGCGCGACTACCTGACGGCCCTCACCGCCGAGACCAAACGGTTGGAACCCCGCGCGGCTCGGGCACAGGCACTTGAAAAGAACGCGGCCCTCGCACGCGGCAGGATTTCGGCACTGGACAATTTCCGCAGACGCCCGCAAGGGGATCTGGAGATCCTTGCCGAGCTGACCAAGCTGCTGGCGGCACCGGTTTGGACCAACTCGGTGGAGATCTACCCCGATTCCGTAGTCGTCGCGGGAGAGGCTGAACAGGCCGCACCCCTGCTGAAAATCCTGGACTCGTCGCCGTTGTTCCAAAATTCCGAATTCTCGCTGTCCGTCACCAGAAACGGGCAGCTGGAACAATTCCGGATCAAAACCATGCTCCGGGGACGCGCCGTGAGAACAACGCCATGACAATCTCAACCCGCGAGAGACGGTTGTTGGCTTTGATTCTTCCCGCCTTGCTGATCGCCGTGGTGCTCCGATTCACGGTTTTGGACGACGCCGCGCCCGGAACCGCGACAGGCGTTCCGGGTGCCGATGCAATCTCCTTGGCCGAACAACGCAACGCAAGGCTGCGGCAGTTGATCGCAACGCTGCCGACGCGTGAATCCGTCATGCAGCGCGCCACAACCGATTTGAATGACCGCGAATCCGGCGTAATCCAAGCCGAAACCGCAGCGCAAGCCCAAGCCGCACTGGTACAAATCGCCAGGCGCGTGGCAAAAGCCGAGCAGATCGACGTGCGCGGCGGCGATGTGGCGGCACCGAAAGCTTTTGGCGACTACGGCTTGGTCTACGCGACCATCACCTTCGAGTGCCACGTCGAACAATTGGTGAACTTTCTCGCCAGCCTCGAAAAACAGCCCGAACTGGTGTCGCCGGTTGAGGAGCGCATGACTTCGGGCAATCCCAAGGAAAAGATCATGAATGTCCGGATGGTGCTGTCCGGGGTCGTCCCGAAGAAATTGGTGCCGGAAAAGAAAGCGCTGGGTGTGTATTGAGACCGCGTCTGGTTCTGTTGAACCTGTTGCTGGTCGGAGCCTTGGCAGCTGTGGGGTGGCAGGCGCGGGAGGAATCGCGTCGGTCGCAGGGCGAGCGGAAGGCCCATTTGAATGTGCCGGTCAAGGCGGCCGTCGTACCTCCGGCCCCGGCTTTTCCCAAGCCCGCCGCGGCTCCGGCGATTCAATTTGAGGACGTCGCGAAGAAGAATTTATTCGCCAAGGACCGCTCGCCGGACATCGTGGTGGAGCCACCCAAGCCCGTGGAAGTCAAGAAAATGCCAACACTGCCTGTGGTTTACGGTGTGATGGCAATGCCCAGTGGTGTGCGCGCCATCATGGCCGTCAACAAGGGCGAGGCCGGACGAGGGACGCGCGAAGGCGACAAGGTAGGCGACTTCGAGATCCTAGCCCTCGATTCCGACCACGTCACGTTCCAATGGAACGGTGAAAAGATCGAACGCAAGATCGAGGATTTGATCGACCGCTCCGGTCCCCCGCGCCAAGGTGGCGGAGGCGGCGGTGGCGCTGCCCCCGGGACACGCGGTCCGGCGGCTCCACCCCTGCCGCCGCCCCCCAGCAACGCACCCCCAAAGATGGGCGACGCGACAGGCGAAAGTACACGAGCCTGTGTCCCGGGCGATAATTCGCCAGCGGGAACGGTGCTCGATGGATACCGCAAGACGGTGGCGCAGACGCCCTTCGGACCCATGGGCTGCCGTTGGCAGAAATAATTTTCACACTTGGAGACCAGCATGAAAAACGCGACGACGAAACTGGCGATAACGCTCGTATTGTGTTCGGTAGCTTCCGGCATGGCAGCATGGGCCCAAGATGCCCCTGCAGCACCGCCGGCCACCCCCAAGAAGGCTGCTGTCGCCTATAAGGCCGTGTCCCCAAAAGTTACAGCAAAGAAGGCCGCACCCGCAAAAGTCCCGCCCAAGGCAATCGACCCCGGCGAGCCACCCAAGACGGCAGCCTCCACTGCCGACGGTAGCTTTTCATGGACAGACGCGAAAGGCAAGCGCTGGAATTCACGAAAGACCCCATTCGGCTGGATGCGCAGCGAAGACACCGGAATGGTTGCCGACCCGTCCGTCGGTGCCTTGGACGCATCCGTGAGGGTCACCGACCTCGGTGACAACGTGCGCTTCGAGAAACCAACGCCGTTCGGTCCGACCAAGTGGGAAAAGCGAAAGTCTGATCTGACGGACGGTGAGCGGGCTGCATTGGAACGTGCCGCGAACAATCGCGCCAAGAATGAGGTTGTTGCGAAATGAAGATTTTTCTAAACATGGCGGTCGGAACCGTGCTAGCCCTCGGCGCAATCTCGGCCCAGACCCCGCCCCCCCCCGCCCAGCCCGCACCGGCAACCCAAACAGCACCCGCGGCTGGCACCGGCAACGTGATTGGCGGCTTCAACCTCAACGACGCGTCGTTGACCGAGGTCATCGACGTGATGGCCAGGGAGCTCAAGATCAACTACGTCATCGACGCCGGCGTCAAGGGTGGCAGTGTCACGGTCCACACCTACGGCGTTGTGCGGGACATGGATCTCCGTCCCCTCTTTGAAACTATCCTGCGCATGAATAATCTGGCGATGGTGCAGGTCGGCAGCATCTACCGGATTGTGCCGGTCGCCAGCCTCGCACGCCAGCCGATCGCCCCGGTCACACAGGCCGACTCCTCCCGAATCCCCGACGACGAGCGCGTGGTCCTGAATCTAGTCTTCCTGCGTTTTGCCATTGCGTCTGAAATGCTCAAGGTTCTCCAGCCCTTTGCTGGGGACGGCGGACAAATCACCAGCTACGAGCCGGCCAACCTCCTCATTCTCTTGGACAACAGCCGCAACATGCGTCGGACTCTCGACCTGATTGCCATGTTCGACAGCGATTCCTTCGCCGGACAACGCGTCCGCGCCTACGAGGTCAAGAACGGAAGGGCAAGCGATATCGCCAAGGACTTGGAGGATGTATTCAAGGCTTATTCCCTGACCGGGTCCAAGGAAAAGGGTGCCATCCAGTTCATGCCCGTGGACCGGGTGAACACAATTCTCGCAGTGGCCCCGAACCCCGGAGCGTTCGCCGAGGTGGACAAGTGGCTGGAAAAATTTGACATCATTCCCAAGGCCACGGCCGGCGGCGTGCAAAACCACGTCTACAAGCTGAAGTACGGGCGCGCCGAAATCGTGGGTGGCGTCGTGATGCAGTTGTACGGTGGATGCGGAAACATGAGCAGCGGCTACGGCGGAATGTCCGGGGGTGCCATGGGCATGCCCGGCAATACCGGATTTCCGGGCGGCGGTGGCGGCTATGGCGGTGGTGGCGGCGGTGGATTTCAAGGTGGAGGCGGTTTCCAGGGTGGCGGCGGATACCAGTCACCATATGGTGGCTCCCCGTCCTACGGCTCGGGTACGGGTGGCGGCTACGGTTCGCCGTTTGGCGGCGGAGGCTACGGCGGTGCCAACTGCGGACCATACGGTGGCGGTGCGGGCGGTTATGCTAGCGGTTATGGCGGCAGCGGATACGCAACTACGGCACCTGCCGCACCGACAAGCATTATCCCCGGAGGAGGACAGGCCTCGGCCTCGGCACAGAAAACCGATCGTACAGGCTCCTACCTCGGTGCCGGTTCCGAATCCATGCCGATGGGCCAAATGCCTCCCCGCATCATCCCCAACCCCTACGACAACACGCTCGTAATCCAGTGCACCGCCGAACTGTGGGATCAAATCCGGATGCTGCTCGATCAAATCGACGTCTCGCCGCGACAGGTCCTGATCGATGCAAAGATCTACGAGATCGACCTTTCAGGTGCCTTCGAGTATGGCGTCCAAGCGTACATGCAGAAGAAGGGGGCAGCCAACACCAGCGTCAGCGGAAGGCAGTTGCTCGCCTCCAGCGCCGCCGGCGCGTTGAGCCTTTCGGCGGGCACTCTGGTCGGACAAAGCCGCGAGCTGCTGGCCGCATTGCAGGCCAGTGAAACCCGCAGCAAGACCAAGGTGCTCTCGTCCCCGAGCGTCATCGCAACCGACAGCATTCCAGCCTCGATCACCGTCGGCGATTCCGTCCCAACCTTGACATCGCAAGCGGTAAATGCGGGCGTCACTTCCGGCGGCAACTCGCTCTTCACCCAGACGATTTCCAACACAACCACCGGCATTGGACTGAACATTCTGGCTCGTGTCACCGCCAGTGGCATTGTCACCATGGTGATCAACCAGGCGGTGACCGCGCCGGAAGCAAATCCCTTGGGATCAGGCATCAACTCGCCCTCGTTCTCGCAAAGAAACGTCAGCACACAGGTCACGGTTCAGGACGGTGACACCATCGCAATCGGAGGAATCATCAACGAATCCACCACCGAGGCGACCGGCGGAATTCCAGTCCTCGATAGGCTTCCCTACATTGGGGGCTTTTTCGGCAGCCACAGTACCTCCAAGAAACGCACGGAGTTGATCGTGTTCCTGACACCGAGGGTCATCTACGACACCAACCAAATGGCGGACGCAACACAGGAATTGAAGGACCGATTCAAATTGTTGCGCAAAACGATTCCGTCGCAGCAATAGACAAACGTCGAAGATCGTTTATAATCAAAAAGTTTGCAAATTCCAGTTGCGGATGCTGTGTCCACTGAGAAGTGGATACTGATACGCAGGGCGCGGCAACTGCTGACGTTGCGCGGCCCAAGCGGCCCCCGCCGTGGGGCTGCGGCGATGGATCTCGGAATTGTTCCGGATGGGGCAGTCCTGATTTGCAATGGGATTGTCCGCGAAGTGGGACCATCACGCCGCGTGGAAAATCTCGGCCCGGCGAGAACGGCCGAGATAATAGACGCAAGCGGCAAGATAGTCATGCCGGGATTTGTCGACCCCGACGCCGTCCTGGTGCATCCGTCCCCCGCCTACAAGCCCGGCCCGAACGCGCAAAGCGATTCGCCGGCGGAGGCATCGTTGCGCACTCTCTCCACAAAAGTACTTCAAGGCAGGGCCGCCACAACAGCTGCGGATTGGGTGCGGAATGGGGTACTCTCATTGGGTGCCCATTCCGGACATGCGCTCGAGTTGCGGGAGGCGGTGAAAATACTCACGGTTCACCGTGCAATCCAGACCAAACAGCTCCGGATCCGCTCCATTTTCTCGCTGCGGCAACCTCCAGGTGAACAGCGCGACAGCGCCAAGCTTCTGGCCGATGTGGTGGAAAAGTGGCTTCCCGCTATTCGCGCCAAGAAGCTTGCCTCGATCTTCGAAGTAACGCCCGACGACGACGATTCCGCCCTCGGCGTGGATGGTGCCCGCGCAGCAGCGGTGGCTGCTGCGCAACTCGGCTTCTCCATTAGGGTCAGATGCACCCGGGAACCCACGCCAAGCGTGCTCCAACTTGCAAAGGAGGCTGGCGCGTTAGGTGTCGTCGCGCCACTCCCCGCACCCGGATCCGAGCACCGCTGGGCGCAGAGTCCCGATTCCCTCCAAATTCTCACCGCAGCCCACGGACTCGGTGTCCCTCCCGCCGACCCCAGCGCAGTCCGCAGAATGCTCGACAACGGCTGTGCCGTCGCACTCGGTTCAGCGTACCGGCCTCTGGGGCAGTCTTCGATGAATCCCCAATTCCTCTTGCACGGAGCAAGTGTCCGTTTTGGAATGGCTGCCGAGGAGGCGATCACAGCAGCAACTTGGAATTCAGCCTGCTCCTTGCGGATGTCGCAATCGGCGGGCTCGATCGAGCCCGGAAAACCAGCCGACCTTGTGATCGTGGACGCACCCGACTTCCGGGAACTCACCCGCCGAGTCGGACACAACGATGTCGCGACCGTGATGCGGAGCGGAAATGTCGTGTACAAGCGGGGTGCGGTTGCCTAGCGCATCCCCTTGGTGAGCGCATCGGCCGCCGCGAGCCCTCCCGCCAGCTGAATCCCGGGAATATTGAAGTTCTGAAGGAACTCGGCATCCGTGCCCATGAATCCACTCGTGTCGATAACCAGCTTCAACGGCACAACGGCCACGGCTGCGGCAAATTCCACTTGGACGCTCGCCGATCCGCCCACGGCGCGGACCTCCACAATCTGGCCCGGAAACTTCTTCGACAACCAAGCCATCGCAGTCAGGATGTCCTGCACGCGGCACTGGTCGTCGGTCCGGTTGAACGACAGAAAATGCTTGCCGGACTGGTCGCGGGTTTTGAAGAGATCGAGTACCAGGGTGGGTCGGCCCTTCGGCGCATCCTTCGAGCCACCACCAACCAGCAGCACCGGAGTTCCCTGCCCCTCGATCCACGAGTATGCAACCCGGTCACCAGCCGACGGATGGCTCAGCGCGGCCCCGTCATTGATCACGGACCCAGGCCACTCCACGCCCAACGCCATCCGAAGCGCTTCCTTGGAATCGGCAGGTACCCGCTTTTTCCACTGTTCGAAAACCTGGTCGTAAGTCTTGGCCCCGGCAGGCAACGGCTGCCCCGATAAAGCCAGCATGTCCTGGAGCTTCAGCACCTCCGCATCCTTCTCCACAATCAGCCCGGCGTTTGGCGACCGGAGAATGTGCTTGGCAAAGAAGCGGTACACGAATTCCCGATTGGCCTTGTTGAAGTTGTGCGGCGCATCCAAGTGCACGGTTTCCAAATTCTCCGGCTTGCCATATAGTTCGTAGAGTCGGCGAATTGCCGGGTACTCCTCCGATGGCGTGTTCCGGGTCCAATCCCCAGTGGCCGAAACGAGAAGCATCGGTTTCGGTGCGACCATCGCCGCAATTTCAACATTGTTGGTGCCCACCCGCAGCCCTGCAGCATTCTCGCAGACGTCACCACCTTGCATGATCGAGGAGACCATGTTGACTGGTGCCACAAACTGGATGCGGTCATCCACGGCGGCCAGCGAAAATGTCTGTGTCGCACCGCCCGAGGCACCTGTCATACCGATTCGCGCCGGGTCCACCCCGTCCAAGCCGGCAACAAAATCCAAGGCGCGGATCGCATTCCATAGTTGCAATCCGTAAGGGCCGAAATTCCACAGTTGCTCGGCGGCCAGGCCCTTGGGAGCAACCCCGAAGGAATGCGGCGTCTGGATGGTGTCGTTGTAGCCGACCATGTCCCACGCGAACACCACAAACCCGAGCCGCGCCAGATTCGCCCCCAAATTGGGGCCAGAATACAGCGGTTGGTTCTCCAAGCGCCCGTAATTCCAGTGCCCATGCGGATTTAGGATCGCCGGATGCTTTCCCGCCCCGTCCAACGGGCTGTACAAATTCCCCCCGACAAAATAGCCGGGCATGGTTTCGATCAGGACCTTCTCAATAAAACAATCCCGCGTGCGTACACGACCGGAGATCTTGGCATTCAGAGGAGTTTTCGGCAGCATCGGGACCAAGCCGGATGCAAACAGGATTTGCTTCCGGAGCTCGCTCCGACGCTTTTCCCAAGCCTGGACCGTGGTAAATGTGGGTGTCGGAAAATGGGTGTCGGTGTTGGGCACGTAGCCAATGCGGCTGTCTGTAGGAGGCACTTGGCCCGTGAGTATAGAGGCTGAAAGCAGCGTCGCGAGAACGATGGCGGCTCGGATCATCCCCTTACTCTATCGCCCTACCAACCCGTTACCGCGATCTCGAGGCCTTCTTCGGCTTCGGCAGCGGCATTTCGCGGGCTGTCGCGGCTGCCACTTTGGACAACCAAGCAGCATCGTCCAGCCCATCCACAATCCAGTAACACGGTTTCGCCTGCGGGTAGGGTGGAGCCATCGGGACGCCGACCAAGCCGGTCTCAGCCCAAACGCTGGGTTTGATGAATAGCTTGTTGTCGCAGATGAGGGCGATCATTCTGCCACCGCAGTAGACCGCATACTCGCCAAACATCTTCTTGAACGAAATCTCCCCCGCCCCGGCCATCTGGTCGCAGACGAAGGTGACAAAGCTTTGATCCGATGCCATGGCCTATCTCGAACTTGGATTTGGCGGGACCCAGATACGAGCCCTCAAAATGGCATTCCTGATGCTGTCTGCAATCGATAGCTCATCCCACCGGGAATCCGCCACCCAAGCAACAGCCGGTGCCTCGTCGGTGGTTTCAATGACGGCGGATGCCGCACGGAAACACCAGATCAGGTCGTGGTGGAGGTGGTAGGGTTCCGAACGCTTCGGGGGGATGCCATGCACATCAATGCCCACCAGTCGCGACTCGAAGTCGGACGCCAAAACCACGTGGGTTTCCTCCACAGCCTCCCTTGCCGCAGCTGCGGACGGGGACACGTCCTCGTCCTCGACATGCCCGCCGGGAAGCAGCCACCGGTTCAACCGGTGGTGGTGCATGAATAGGACCAACGGTTCCGACGGATGCAGGACTGCAGCCGTGCATGTCAGGTGGCCCGGGGTAAACTGATTGCGCGAAAAAGGCTCCGGGGTGTGATTCAAGAGACCGCAGACAAGTTCGCCACTCTTGCGGGCCAAGCCGTCGCTCCCGGCATCGAACGACTGCACAATCCGCAGTGTGGAATGGATGTCGAAGGCCATATTTCAAAGAGGTTACTGCGGCGGCAGCTTGTCCAACTGCTGCTTCGCCCAGACCCGGTCGGGCGACAATTGCAGCGATTTCTGCAGCGCCTCCCTAGCTTCCGCAGTCCGGTGCTGCTTGGCGTGCGCGATCCCCATCCAAAGGTACGCTTCTGCATTCTTCGGATCGAGGGCGATCGCCTGCTTGTAGTCCTTGATGGCGTTATCCGGACCGCCGCCCATGTTGGTGGGCAGGTAGTAATAGCCAACCCCATGCGCCAGGTGCGCCTTGGAGGATTTCGGATCCATGCCGATGGCACGGTCTAGCGCTTCCTTGGCCTTGCGTCCATAGGAAAGAGCGCCAATAATTGGATTCGCCGGAATCACCTGGCCGCAGAGCGTGCCCAGAACGCGGTAGTAGTCCGCGATGCCGCCGTTAATGCTGATTGCCTTCTCGGCATACCGCACACCCTCCTCGGCCGCGCGCTGGGATCCTCCTTTGTCGCGAAGTTCATAGGCGACTTCGGCCACGTAGGAATAGGCAATCGCCGCGCGGTACCACTTGTTGGCGTCGCCGGGCGCGGCTTCCGCCTCCGCCTTCAATGCCGCTGCGGATTTCTCCAGAGCCGGGCGATCCTGCCTGTCCCGGAACTTCTGGACGTCGTCGGCGGCTGCACAAAGGCTTGCACTAGCCAAAATCACAAAGAGAAGATTGCGCATGGTGGATGAAGGTCCTTTATCGACCCGGTCCTAATTACAATGCTGCCACGCGGCGTTTGACGAAGAGGAAATATGAGCCGAGGATACACAGGAGAATGCCATTGACTGTGAGGACGTTCGGAGCCGTAAAGATGGGTACAAGGTAGCCCGTAACGACGCTGCCGATCGGCATGCCCCCACGGAACGCAACGTTGTAGACACTCATGACGCGCCCGCGCATGTCATTGGGTGTGATCAACTGGACCAACGAACTGATCATCGCAAACGCACACATCAGGACCGCGCCGCAGCAGAACAACAGCACGCAACTGAGCGGCAGATACGTCGATTGCGAGAACGCCACAATTCCCGCGCCCAGAGCCACCAGCATGGTCAATGCAACCCGACCCTTGTTGGTGATGTTGCCCAGCGCGGCTACCGTAAGCGCGCCGGTAATCGACCCAAGCCCGGACGCCACCATGAAGAACGTGTACGTCATCGCCTCGCGCTGGAACACGTTTTTCACCATGACGGGAAGGAACGTGATCATCGGAATCGCGAAAGCCGTCATACAGAAGGCAATGATGATCAACGTCCCCATCGCGCCCTGCGTCCGGATAAACCGGAAGCCCTGCGCCATGCTCTCCATCACGGATTCGCCTGTGCGCGGGGGCTTGAAGTTGATGTTCAACTGCGACAGCGAGATGATAACGGCGACGAACGACAGTCCGTTCAGGCCGAAGCACCATGCCGAGCCCACATATTTCAGGGCCAACCCGCCCAGAACCGGGCCGATCACACGGGCCAAGTTGAACTGGATGGAATTCAGTGCGATGGCGTTGGGCAAATCCTCTTTATCGACGAGGCTCGGCACCAGCGCCGAGTATGCCGGTCCGCCAAACGCTTGGGCCGTGCCCACCACAAAGGACGAGACGAGAATGTGCCAAATCTGCAGGTGGTCGGTGACGATCAGCGCCGATAGGGTAAAGGCGGACGTCATTTGGACCAGCTGCGACCCGATCAGCAGGTATCGCCGGTCCACACGATCGGCAATCACACCGCCGAACAGGGAGAACAACAGGATGGGAATGTTGCCGAGAAAGTCATCCAACCCCAACAGGAACGGGGACTTCGTCAGTTCGAAGACCAGCCAATTCTGCGCGATTTCCTGCATCCACGTGCCGATGCTGGACAAGCAGGCACCCACCCACAGGAGGCGGAAATCGCGGTATTGGAAGGCCTTGAAGACGCGTCGCAGCACAGGTTTGGATTGTGTTGTCGGGACGAAATTTACGGCAGCGGATTTTCGCGCTGGATCAGGTGGAGCAGATTCCCGTCGCAGTCGTTGAAGAACACCAGACGGTTGCCCAGCGTTTCAAAGGGCTCGCCGCAGAACGTGACGGCCTTCGATTTCAGAAACGCGTATGCCGCATCGAAATTGTCGTTGGCGATGGCCAAGTGGCGGATGCCGCCGTCCTTGTTGTTCGCCGTGGTCTGCGGCGCCGCCAAGGGGCGATCGGCCGGAATGATCTCCAGCATGGTGCCGTTCGGCGCCTTCACAAAGTAGTTGCCGGCGTAGGAGAAGTTGATGTGGAACCCGAGGTGCTCCACGTACCACTCTGCCAGCCGAAGGGGGTTGTGCGACGAAATCTCCGTATGCTCAATGCCTTGGAACATAAGACCTGATTGTAGCGCGGTGGTGCGGATGGCCGGTCCGCATTGCGTTGTAAGATCTAGTGAACTGGCGAGCAATGGAACAAGGTACACCGGACACCCCTGAAGTAAACGTTGCAGACGCTGCCGGCGAAGTCACGCGCATGTTGCGGGCATGGAGCGGTGGCGACCGATCCGTTGAAAACGATCTATTCCGCATCGTCGTTCCGGACCTTCACAGGCTGGCGCGCAAGATGACCGCAGGTGAGCGACCCGACAATTCCCTCCAAGCTACCGCCCTGATGAACGAGGCGTATTTCAAACTGTTCCGGGGCCGCGACCGGGATTGGGAAAACCGCCTGCACTTTCTCCGGGTGGCAGCGCATGCAATGCGCTGCCT
>CAIYDY010000374.1 GCA_903925015.1 uncultured Acidobacteriia bacterium | reverse complement strand
GATGTTCAACGCGTCAGCGGCTCGTTCCTTGGAAACCCAGCCCCCACTCCAATCCCGGTCACAAACTATATTTCCAACAAAATCAACAACATCCACCACCCAAAGTTCGTTTTCCCCCACCCCGCATGGCATACTCCACCTCGGAGGGAACCCCATGCCATCTGAAGCCCAACTCGCAGCCAACCGCCGCAATGCCCAGCACTCCACTGGCCCCCGCACGCCCGAGGGCAAATCCATCTGCGCCAAAAACGCCGCGCGCCACGGCAGACTCGCCGACCTCGTCCTCCTCGCCTGCGAGGACCGACGCCAATTCATCCGCCACGCCCGCCGCTTCCACCGCGAATTCCAACCTGTCGGCCATCTCGAAGTCTCCCTCGTCAACGACATGGTCGCCGCCTCCTGGCGCCGTGACCGACTCGGTGTCCTCGAGGCCCGCCTCATGGACCACTCCTACATCACCATCCCCGCGCCTCTTCTCCCCCAACCGGCTTCGGACGGTGTCTCACCCCAAGCCGGCGCACCCCAAGCCGGCGCACCCCATGCCGACCACAGCCCTGTCGCCTTCCGCAACGCCCTCGCCTACCGCGAACTGGCTGACACTTCCAAGGCGCTCCCCCAGCTCTCCCGCGATGCCGCCCGCCACAACCGCGACTTCCACAAGGCACTTGCCACCCTCCTCCGCCTGCGAGCTGCGCAGGCAAAGGCCCATTCCGGTGCCGACCCCGCCATCGCCCCCTCCATCGACCCCGCCATCGACCCCGAAGACCCCTACTACCAGGGCCACTACGACCGCCCCGTGTTCCCCCCTCCCGCCGATCCCGAAGGCGTCGTCCCCCCGCAACTTTTGGGCCTGATTGGCTCTGTTTCCACCCCCGAAACACCCTCCAATCAACCCCGCCAGGAATCGAGCACGCCTAATAAATCAATAACTTGCGAATGGAATCCCCAAGTATCCCAGACCGTTTCGCACGCACGTCCCTCACCCCCTGCCCAGTGCGCTGGAGTGGAGCCCAAAACCGGGACCAGCGGTTAACCCTGGAAAGCTTCTACTTCCCCTTCAACCCAGCCGAATCCAGCACCCAGCGCCGCAAGATCTCATACCCGCGGTCCCCGGGATTGAACCTGCGGCCTCCCTGGTGGCCATCCTCCTTGCCGGATTGCACGTTCAGTGGTTTCCGCAGCAGCTTGCTCTTCTCCACCTCCCGCTCGTCCACGCGTTCCAGCAGCGTCGTGTAATTCACGTATGTGGCGCGTGCCGAGAGGTATCCGTTGTCGTCCGCAGCCTGCAATCCCATCGACGGCACTCGTCCGGGGACTCCGTGGCAACCCAGGCAAGCCAGTTCATCCTCGCGGTTGGATTTCGTCAGTTCCGGGGCGACCCAAGTACGGAAGTACTCGAAATTGTCGCGCCACTCCTTGGACATTGCGGCCACTTCTGGCACGTCTTGTTCGACGTACCTTGGCTGGGCCTTCGCAAGAACGGGTCGGATTGCCGGATGCTGGTTGATGTGGATGTCCGCTCCCAGCGCAATCGCGGCGGACCGCAGCCGACGGTCGGCCATGGGCTCAAATTGCCGCAGGTAGAGGGAAACTGCGCGCTCGCGGAATGGTGCAAACGGGTCACCCGGTGCCGGGGTGTTCGGTTTGTGCACTTCCGGCATCGGCAGCTCATGGGTCAGCAACCACTTGATCGATGGCAGCCAGAGCATCTGGTCCATCTGGGTGTTGAATGTCGTGGGAAAGCGTTCCAGCAAGGACATCCGATGGAGGTCCGGATTGGCGTGGATGACTTGGCCGATGCTCTTGGCCAGGTACCAGTCGGTTGGGTCCTTCTCCATCTGGGCAAGGGCGTGGGTGTTTTCCTCCAGTTTGCCCCGTTCCGGCGCGAAGACGGGCACCAGGAGTCCGAAGAAGGTCCGTTGCTGTTCCTCGCTCTTCGGCATGTCCCAGCGGGCGCGCGAGAACAGCTTGATCAACGATCCGGCCAGTTCCGTGCGTCGTTCTGGATCCTGCGCTCCCCGAAAAATCTGGTTGGCGAGGGGTTCCAGGAACTCCATTGTGGCGGGCAGGGAGATGACGCGGGGGTCCGACAGCGATGTCGCAGCCAGCGTCCGCATCGATTCCGGACCCTCGCTGGAATAGGCCAGGACCTTCTTCTGCAGCGGGTCGAAAGTGGCGTTGGCCGATGCCTCGATCGCGAGGCGCGAGGCGGAATCGCTCTTGTCGGCTTCCGCCTTGGACCAGAACGGCAGGACGGCTTTGCCGACCATCTCGGCGGCCCCCGGTGTCACATAGCCCATCTGCCCCGGGCCACCGTCGCCGCCAGCCATGCTGTAATACGTGGCGGCGATTGCTGTCACACGGCGCGAAAGCAGGGGATTTGCTCCCGAGTCCAGCCGCTTGGTGATCGCGGAGAAAAGCTGGGCCAGTTCGGGATACTGGTGTTCCTTGCTCCCGTTGGCGCGCTGTCCGTTGGCGATGAATAGTGATTCCGTCTGGTAACGCTTGGCTGTTTCCACCAAGGAGGAGGGCTCGGGTTTTTCCAAGCTGGTCAGGAATGCTTCATTCAGTTTGGCGCGCACAGGCGGATTCCACACCCACCAGTTCCATGCCGCCCGGGTCGACCAGGCGCGGACGGCGGGCGACGGGTCCTCGTTCATCATGCGTGCGAGGGTTCCGGCAACACGGGGAAAACCGGCTGCGGATCGCGAAAGGACGCCGTCGGCGCGCATCACCATGGCTCCGGCCATCGCCTCGCGGGTCAAATCGTCGGCTTTCGGGTAGGCGGCGAAAAGCAGGTCCCAGCCCTTGTCGTCGAGCAGAGTCTGGCGCATCCCCCAGCGGGCGGCTTCGCGGACCATTTTCACGGGGTCGCCGAGCCCCCGGATCTGGGCCGGAATCCCGATTTCGTTGTGGACCGCCCCGAGGGCGATTTGGGCCCAGTAGCGGACTTGTGGACTGGCATGGTCGGCACCGGGCAGGATCAGGTCGACAAATTGACCGTCCTCCGACTGGAGTCCAAGTTGGGCCAGTTCGCGGAAGCGGGCGACGGTGTCTGCGAGCGACTCTCCGGCCTGCGGCTGATAATCGGCCGCCTTGTGCGGCACCGGGGTGTCCGGATAAAGCCGGGAAAGCGCGTGGATCGAGTAGGCGGTTGTTACGAATCCGGTGAGCGCGTTGCGGTTCCATCGGCCGTACGGGTCCTGCATCTTCAACAGGGCATCAACGCCCCGGCGAACGGCGGGGTCCTTGTCGTCGTGGCCGAGGCCGGCGAGCGCGGTTAGTGCGAGGGCTGTAGGAGCCGGGTCCGTGTCCTTCTGATCCGCCTCCTTGTCCTTCAAAGCCCCGTTGGGATTGAATCCCCACGCACCGTCGGGCTTTTGGATGGAACGGAGCTTCTTTTCGTCCTCCGCGATTTGCTTGCGGGAGTCGGCCCAGAGCTTCTTGGCGTCGTCGGATTCCCCACGGATCGCCACGTAGTCCTGTGGAAACGTGTGGGTGAAGAATTCGATACGGTTGGAAAGGTCGTCGCTGTACTGTGGGCGGACCTTGAGCAGCTTTTGCGCTTTTTCCTCCAACGAGGCGAGGTATTTCTCGTCGTGGGTGCGGTCGTAGGCCGTGCGCAGAATCTCACCCGCCAAACGGTAGACCACGGACTGGCCGACGTTCGAGCCCGGACCGGCGGCATTGATGCCGCTCGGGTCGTTGGACTGCAGGACGAAGTTCGCGGTACGGATCTGCTGGGCCGAATGGAGGCGGCGGGCAGGCAGAAAACGCTCGGCGGTGGCCACATTGTATCCGGCGACACGTGTGCCCGCCGGACCGTCGCCCAGATCCAACGGGGCGAGGCTGGTGTTGTTGGCGGCGTCCTGCAGCACGTTGGTGGGGCGCAGGGATTCGTACATCAGATTCACCAGATGCCTGTAGTTGGCCACATTCTCGATCCGATAGCCGTTCAACACGGCACCGGCTGAACCCCATACACCGGATTGGGTGTGGCAGCTCATGCAGTGGGTGCCAAGCAGGCTGCCGACCTCGCGGCTGCGGCGGTCTATGGAAGCTCCGCGGGGGCGGTTCTGGAGCCAGGCGTCGACTTGGGAGACTTGATCGTACATCGCAATACGTACGGCTTGACGCGGGTCGGTGTACGGGCCGGGCCTGCGGACGCGGAGTTCCACCTCGTAACCGGGTGAATTTGCCTCCACCTTGAGGAAATAGACACCCTTGGGCTGTAGTGTGCGGCTGATTTCGGTCCGGTGGCCCTCGGTCTGCTGGTGGACACGCTCGTTGGCGTTGGCACCTTCTCGGTATTCCTTGCCATCGGCGGTATAGAAAAGCACTTGGGCTGCAACCATGGGGTCGGGAACGACCAGGTTCGCGGTGAAGAGGCGGGGCTCGGTGCCTTGAAACTCGATCCGGAACCAGTCGAGACCGGATGTGCCGACTTTGCCGTTGTCGAAGTATTCGATGTCGTCGGCGCTGCCGGTGATGTGGAGGGTTTCGTCCCCACCGGAGCGTCCAATTTGGATCGGTTGGGCTTCCGCGATGGAGTTGTTGGGTTCCACCTCGATGATCATGCCGCGCTTGGAAACTCCGTAATCCACGGGGGTTACCACGGCGCGTAGCGGGACGCGCGTGCCAGCTGGCCAAGGGGTGGATTTCGGGAAGCGCTCGAATTTCTGGATCGTGCCGGGTTCGCGCCACCGGGCGAGGTTGAAGTCGGCTTCCTCGTCGGTGACTGCGGATACTTTCAACTCCATGGGCCCGGTCTTGGCTGGCCGGTAGACCATGTAGAAATCGGGGTCGAGCGCGTGGAGAATCTTGCGGAACCCCCCGAATTCCACCGCGACACGCCCGTTCGGGGGGAGTTTGGAAGGCGATGGCAGGCCCACGGAGACTTCCACCGGCGAACCCGCCTTCATATTGAGGGATCGGGAGTATGCGCCGGAAAATTCAACTGTTGCCGAGGGCTGCGGAACCTGGGCCAGGGCAGCCGCGAGGCAGCCGACCAAAGCGAAAAACCGAAACCTCATTGCGCCTCACCCAAATCGTAGGCGTCGGAGACGGCCATCGTTACGATGAAAGATCCCAAGTTGTTCTGCCAGTGCGCGTTGTCGTTGACCGCCAGCCGCAACCTGCCTGCCGGTTTGCCGGAAAGTGACCCCTTCGCGCCGACGAAGAACATGTCGCCCGCGCCGCCGATGCGTCCGACCAAGGCACCGAAGGGCTGGCCGTCCACCAAGTTCGACTTGTAGGCGGGCGAGCCGGGCTTGGTCAAGCCGTTCGCGTCGGTGGCCCAGCTGTCCGTCTCCCAGGAGAGCCGGACGAAACCCTTGGCCGAGGATTCCACTTTGGAAGATGCAGTCAGTGCCACTCCCGTGTCCAGGAACTCGATCTGCGTCGAATGCGCCAGTGCGTGCACCTTCATGGTGCGTTTTACCGATGTGCGCCGGACGGCGAGCACGCGCACGTTGGACCACTCGACCTTGGTTGCCTTGCCATCGGTGGAGACGACATCAAAGGCCGGACCTGTGAGTTTCCCTCGCACCATGTCGCCATTTTGGAGCCGGGCCAAGCTTAGAGTCCGGTCCGGTCCGTCGGCGGCGGATGGAATCACGCGTTCGAAGAGCCGGTAGAGTGGTTTGGGCTCGTGCTGGTCGGTATCCTTGTACGCCTTGAGCAGCGGGGTGATGACCGGAAGGCCGATGTTGGTCAATTCCTCGACGGCTAAGTCCCGCGGGGCCCGGTCCTTGCCCTGGATTGTGGCGAGATCTGCGGTGATGCGCCCGGTTTCGAAATCCGAGGCCGGTGCGCCGCTCTGGACCGACAAAAGTTCCGCGATCGGGATGCCGCCGGATTTGCCCTCACGCTCGAAGGGCACTGTTTTCAATTGGGTACGGCCTTCGATGGTGGTGCCATCGGTCATCCGGACCATGACCCACGGCGGGGCTGCCCAGATGGCGATGGGAAGGAAAAAGGTGAGAATTGCGCGGCGCAGCATTGCGCAAATTATATCAGCGCTGCGCTTTGTCCGACCCGCTTAGTGGCTGGTCAACGAAACCGCAAGCGTCAGAAGCGACTTGATGCCGGGGATGATGCTGCTGGCCTCGGCGTATTCCTCCAGCCGGTGGGGGAAATGCTCCTGCGCCGCACCAACCGCAACGGCCGGAATTCCCATGGCGACGGCGATGTTGGCGTCGGTTGAACCAACGTCGGCGGGCTTGATTTCCGGACTGCCCGGTTTGCGGAAGTAGTTGGAAGCAGCCATCGCCGTTTGCACGACCGGGTGGTTGAGTCGGTCGGCGGACGGGCGTGCCTTGGAGTAGTCGATGGCCATGCTGCTTTCCATGCGGAAGCCGACACCCTCCTTTTCCGCCGCCTGTTGCGCCGTGGATACGACGACGGTAACGAGTTTGTCCTGGGTTAGGCTGTCCACAGAGCGAAGGTCGACCGTGAACCACGCTTCGCGGGGGATCGCGTTGACCACGGTACCGCCGCCCAGCATGCCGACGTTCATGACGGGGAGCTTGAAGCTGTCGAGTCCCGGAGTGATGGGAGGCAGCGGGATGTCATAGAGTGCGTTGATTGCCTTGGCCACGGCCTTGGATGGGCTGGGCGCACCCCGGCTCTCCAGCGTGTGGGCCCCGGGCGAGGTGTAGAAAAACTTGAACTGCGAAATTCGCAGGGCACCGTACCAGACTTGGGTGGATGCAAGATCGACGGCAACGAACATCTCGGGCTTGTAGCCGCTCGATTCGAGCCAATGCTTGGCACCGAGGAGACCGATTTCCTCCTGGACCGAGGCGAGGAAAATGAGATCGCCCTTGGTCTTGATACCGCCACGGTTCAGGGCCCGGAACATTTCGAGGGTCGCCATTAGGTTGGAGGTGTCGTCGCCGACGCCGGGAGCGGTCAGAATATCGCCTTCGCGCTTGACTTTGATCGGCGTTTCCGAGGGGAATACGGTGTCGGTATGGGCTGCGAACACCACGGTTGGCCCGCCACCCGTGCCTTTTCGGACGCCCGATACGTTGTGGATGTCGTCCACACGGATATCGGACAGGCCAAGCTTCTCCATTTCGGCTTTGATGTACTGTGCCCGGGCCTGTTCCTTCTTCGAGGGGGCAGGGATTTCAACGAGACGCACCCATTCGTCGATGATGCCTTTGGAGCGGTCGTCAATGGATTGCATCGCTTTGGCTACGGCTGGCTGCTTCAGGATGTCGGGCTGGAACCAGTTGTTCTGTGCCGGGAGAAGGGTTGCGATCAGAAACGAGGCTGCCGCGACGCGAAGGAGCATATGGTCAATTGTAGCTATGCGCCGAGGAAATCTGGATTCCGTCGCAAGAATCGGATGTTGGCGTACCCCGGAACACCGCTATTGTTGACTCATGCAAGACGAAATTCTCAATTCGGGGTTTGCGCGGACCGGCCGTTTGCTTGACCGGGAGCAGTGTCTGGAACTGCGCAGCCTTTATCCGGACCCGGCAAACTTCCGTAGCCGGGTCCTGATGTCGCAGTACCGGTTTGGCCGGGGCGAATACCAGTATTTCCGGTATCCGCTGCCTTCGGCGGTGCAGGGTTTGCGGGAGCGGCTGTACGCGGAACTCGCGCCCGCCGCCAATAAGTGGGCGGAGGCGTTGGGCGTGCAAGTACGGTATCCAGAGGAGCTGTCGGCATTTCTGGAACGGTGCCACGGTGCCGGACAAAACAAACCCACTCCGCTGATGCTGAAATACGGCGCGGGGGATTTCAATTGCCTCCACCAGGATGTCTATGGACCTGTGGTGTTCCCGTTCCAAGTCATCATTGGACTATCCGATCCTGAATCGGAGTACACGGGGGGAGAACTCATGCTGGTGGAGCAGTTGCCGAGGGCGCAATCGAAAGGGCAGGTCTTGAGTCTCCGACAGGGCGAGGGTGTGGCGATTACGACACGGCAGCGCCCTGCTCGCGGAACTCGGGGCATTTATCGGGTGAATATGCGGCACGGGGTCAGCCCGGTCCACAGCGGCGAACGCTTTACTTTGGGGGTGATTTTCCATGACGCCGAGTAATGTCGAACAGTTCTGGGAGGCGGTCCAAAAGCGGGACTCGGGGGCCGATGGCACTTTCTACTACGGCGTGGTTACGACTGGCGTTTTTTGCCGGCCGGGATGTCCAGGTCGAACGCCCAATCGCGAAAATGTTCGGTTCTACACGACTCCCGCCGACGCCGAGCGGGACGGACTACGGGCTTGTCTGCGGTGCCGCCCGTTGGCGCTGACGGGGGCCGATCCATGGGCGGATCGGATTGCAGGTCTGGTGCGGTACATCGAGCGCCATGCGGGCGAAGCCATCAGCCTGGCCGATCTAAGCCGCGAGGCGGGGCTCAGTCCCTACCATTTGCAGCGGAGCTTCCGGGCGATTCTTGGCGTCACGCCGAAACAGTATTTGGACAACCAGCGTGTGGAACAATTCAAAGCCAGTTTGCGGAACGACACGGGCCGGGATGTGACGGCCGCCATTTATGACGCGGGGTACGGGTCGTCATCGCGCTTATACGAAAAGGCCGACACCCGATTGGGCATGACGCCGATGGAATACCGGTCCGGCGGGCGGGGAATCGAGATCACACATACCGCTGTTGAAACGCGGTTGGGGTGGATGGTGCTCGGGGCAACCGACCGGGGTCTGTGTTTCCTCCAATTCGGGGACGAGCCCGGCGCATTGCGCACGGCAATGTTTGCCGAGTATCCCGAGGCCAGATTTTCCTCGATGCCGGAACCAGCGCCCGTTGACTTCGAGGCGTGGATGGCTCGGTTGCATCGGTACTTGGACGGGCAGGAGCGGGATCTGAGGCTTCCGGTCCATGTGTCGGCGACAGCGTTCCAGTTGAAGGTCTGGCGTTACTTGCAGTCGATTCCTTCCGGAAGCGTCCAGAGTTACAGCGAAGTCGCGCAGGGTATCGGTCAGCCGACGGCTGTTCGGGCGGTGGCGAGCGCGTGTGCCGGCAACCGGGTAGCGCTGGCGATTCCGTGCCACCGCGTGATCCGGGGGAGCGGGGAACTGGGCGGATACCGTTGGGGGCTGGAACGGAAGCGGGTGTTGATTGACACGGAGCGGCGGGTTGCCTGAGTACTGTCCGGTGTTCCGTTTCGGAACACCGGACAGTGTTCCGTTTCATGGCAACGTACAGCTGGTTCATCGTTGAAAGCTTTATTTTTCAATGAGATAGGTTTGGCAGAACAGGTGCATTCCCTGTACCGTGCTCAAGTCCGCATTGAATATCGTTCTGGGGTTGGCGATTGTCCTCCCGAACCTTTCGGCTAGTCCGATTGTGTTCCGCCTTGGTGCCGACCCGATGCAATACTACCGGGGTGCCGATGTAGGCCCTTACTACGCGACGCTGACCCACTCGCTCGGAACCGTGTTCTTTGCCTTGGATGCCGACTTGGCTGTCACATTTGGCGCGAACGGCATTAGCCGGAACTACACCGGAACCATTACCGCCCCTTCGACTGAACAACTCCAGGAGGCCGCGTTTCTGACGGGGTACTCCATGTGGGAGTCCACCAACCGCTTCTTTGCCGATCCGGTGGCGGAGCTGTACGGTCCCACCTCCTTTGCAATTTGGCAGATCATGGGGACGCTCGGGAACAAGTCAGCTGATCCAGCTGCGGCGGAATTGGTGGCGCTCGCGCGGAATGCCTATAGCAGCGGCCTGATCTCCGGATTTGCAGGCCACGTACAGATTTTCCAGCCCTCCGACGCGACCGTATCGAGGTTTATTACCGTGTACTGCGATGAAGTTGCATTCCAGTCTGCGACGCGGTCCGTTTCATCGATTCAAGCTGCGGCTCCCGAGCCTGCGGCGTACTTTCTGGTGGGAGGAGCATTGATCGTCCTGGTCGGTGCCCGCCGCCGCGTTTTCAAGGAGAAGTCCAATGAATAAGATCTTGCAGGTATTGATGGCGATGGCCGTTGCTATTCCGTTTGCGTCCGCCGGGAGCGTGACGTTCCAATTCGGGAGCGACCCGAACCAATTTTACCGGGACGAGGCTGTTGGGCCGTATCCCGGGAGTCTGACGGACTCGAACGCCGTGTCGTTTTTTTGCATGGATCTGCAGTTGGCGTCCACCTTCGGGGCCAGTTACCCGGGTACACGCGCGCTGCCGGTGACGGCGGTTGAAAAGGAAGTCGCGTTTCTGGCTGCGTACTCGTTGTGGTCGGCGGCGAACACTTCGCATGCAGATGTTGTTGCGCAGCTGGAGGGGCCGGTTTCGTTTGCGATCTGGGAGTTGACGGGGTCCTTGGGCCCCGACGCTCCCGACCCGGCGGCGCAGCCGTTGATCGCCATGGCGCAAGCCGCGTATGCGCGGGGGCTGATCACCACCACATTCCTGGCGGATACCGTTGTCTTCTCGCCGACCGATACGTCGGTCCAGCGGTTTATGGGGGTGGTCTACAACGCTCCGGCAGTCGAGGCGGTTATGAGCGGGCTGCAATCATCGGCGACGCCCGAGCCTGGAAGCTGGATTTTGTTGGGATTGGGGTTGGTTCCCCTAGGTGCTCGGAGGCTGGCCCGGAGGTAAGGGCTTGGTCGGAGGATGGAAAGGGCGGTCGGCTTGCGCCCACCGCCCGTAGCCATTTGCGGACGGTTGGCGCCGACTGCAGAGTTC
>CAIYDY010000373.1 GCA_903925015.1 uncultured Acidobacteriia bacterium | reverse complement strand
TGCCTGTGGCGGGCCAAAGCCAACCCGAACCCGGTCAAGATCGCATTCAGCGTGGCCTCCATATGTGCGGCTGTGCTGGTCGCGCACCGGATATTCCACTGGCCATTGCTGGACAAGCTCGGAATGGGAAGCCAACATCCGATCCGGATGATGATGGCTGCCGTGGCTTACTACACGGTGAACACCGGCTTGGTTGCCGGGGTTATCGGCCTGACGGAGAACAAGTCCATTTTCCGGACCTGGAGGGACACCTATTACTGGGTACTGCCGTATCATTTGGTCGCGGCATCAGTTGCGTGGCTGATCGTGGTGTTGAGCCACCAGGAAAAATGGCACGCGACCCTGGTACTGTTCCCGCTGGTGTATTTTGTGTACCGGTCCTACAAGATGTACTTGGACCGCCTCGAAAAGGACAAGGTCCATGTGGAGGAAATCGCCGGGCTGCACCTCCGGACGATTGAAGCGCTGGCACTGGCAATCGAGGCGAAGGACAGCACGACCCACGAGCACTTGCAGCGAGTCCGGGTATATGCAACCGAGATCGGCAAGGAAGTGGGGATGGGCCAGAACGACTTGGACGCCTTGACGGCTGCGGCGCTGCTGCATGACATCGGCAAGCTTGCGGTGCCGGAGCACATCATTTCGAAACCGGGAAAGTTGACCCCGGAAGAATTCGAGAAGATGAAGATCCACCCGGTGGTGGGGGCCGAAATTCTCGAAGAGGTCAAGTTTCCATATCCGGTGGTTCCCATCGTTCGGGCGCACCACGAAAAGTGGGATGGTTCGGGTTATCCGTTCGGGCTTGCAGGTGAGGAGATCCCGTTGGGGGCGAGGATCCTGTCCGTTGTGGATTGCTTCGATGCGCTCGCGTCAGACCGCCAATACCGCCGGGCGCTTCCCTTGGACAAGGCAATGGGCATCGTGATTGCCGAATCCGGGAAGAGCTTCGACCCGGTGATCGTCGACATCATCAGCCGCCGTTACTTGGAACTGGAGAAACTGGCGACAGCGGGTGGCGGGGAGAAAATCAAGCTCTCGATGGACCTGAAGATCGAGCGGGGCTTGGCCCCTGCCACGGGTTTCGAGGAAGCGGCCGACTCCCATCCCAAGGCACTCGCGGCACCGGGCTTTGAATCGACCGACCCACTTTCATCGATCGCGGCTGCGACGCAGGAAGCGCAGATTCTTTATGAGCTGACCCAGGACCTTGGCAACTCGCTGAGTCTCCAGGAGGCGCTGGCGTTTGTCGGCGTCCGCTTGAAGCGTTTGATTCCGTACGACACGGTGGCAGCGTATATTCGCAGGGATGACCGGCTGGTTCCGGAGTACGTCAGCGGTGAGAATTACCGGTTGTTCACGGCGCTGGAGATTCCGGTCGGCCAAGGCCTCTCGGGGTGGGTGGCGGACAACTGCAAGCCGATATTGAATGGCAATCCGTCGGTCGAGGCGGGTTACCTGAACGACCCGACAAAGTACAGCACGCTGCGTTCGGCGCTGGCGGTGCCACTAACCGGCGTCAACGGGTCGCTGGGTGTCCTTGCGCTGTACCGGTCAGAAAAGGACGCGTTCAGCAAGGAGAACCTTCGGATTTTGGTGGCAATCAGTTCGAAGGTTGCGTTGGCAATCGAAAACGCATTGACGCACCGGATTATCGACACGTCCATCACTACCGACTATTTGACCAACCTGCCGAACGCGCGGGCGCTGTTCATGGCATTGGACCATGAGCTGACGCGTGCACAGGCAGCAGGGTCGGGATTGTCCGTGGTTGTATGCGACTTGGATGGGTTCAAGCAGGTAAACGACCGTTTCGGACATCTGGCTGGCAACAAGGTTCTGCGGGTGGTGGCGGACAAGCTGAGGGAAGGCTGCTCCAAGACAGATTACGTGGCCCGCATGGGGGGCGACGAATTTGTGGTGTTGGTGCCCGATTCCGATCCTGTGCTGATCGACGCCAAGATCGCGGTGATGCGGGATGCTGTACGGGAAGCGGGAGAATCCACACCCGAACCTTCCCATATTTCGCTCAGTGTCGGGGTCGCATCGTATCCAATCGACGGCAAGGATGCCGAGGAATTGCTGGGCGAGGCGGACCGCCGGATGTATAAGAGCAAGCGGAGCCGAAAACGTCCGCAAGTGGCCGGGCCGATTCTGCTGGCAGCCCCCGAGACGGTGGCACAAGCGTCATGACGAAGGGCGGAAGCGCCCTTTTTCCGGCACTCGGCCCACGGTTGATGAGAAGCCTTGGGACGCTGGCCATTGTTGTGCTTCTAGGCGGATTCGCAGCTGCCGCGCTTGTGCGATACGGGCCGGGTTTTTGCACGGATGAGAACGCTTGGAATCCGCAATACAGCGCTAGTTCCGAGGAAGCTACCCGCCGTAGGTGCGAGGACGAGAACAATCTTCCCCAGTTTTATTTGCGCTACCTGCGGGGTGCGGTGGAGGGGAATTTCGGCACATCCAAATCCTATGGGGTGCCGGTACGCGAATTGATTGAGTCACGGGTGCCGATCACGGCCGGATTGGTTGCGTTCGGTGTGGGGGGCGGCGTTTTGCTCGCAGGACTCTTTGCTTGGATCGCAGTTTGGTCACGGATGCCAGCGGTTGAGGCTGGAGTATCCGGCGTGGTGGCGGTTCTTCTGGCAGTTCCACCGGCGGTTCTGGCTCTGGGCTTCTTCCTTCAGGAGGCCCCGATCCAGTTTGCGGTTTCGCTGACAGTACTGGCACGAATTTTCGGGACGGTGCGGACGATGCTGCACGATGCCTATGGATCGTCACCACTGCTCGCGGCGCGGGCCCGGGGGCTGGGTCCGATTGCACTGGGGTGGCGGTATGTGTTGAGGCCTTTGGCCCCGCGCATTCTAGCCCTTTTCGGAGTGGCCGTAATGATCGCATTTGGCGCATTGGTGCCGATAGAGGCATTGTGCGATGTGCCAGGAATCGGGCAGCTGGCTTGGAAGGCGGCGGTGTCGCGGGATCTGCCGCTGCTGTCGGCGTTGTCGCTGATCATTACATTTCTGGTGGCGTCGATTCACAGTCTGGGGGAAGTTTTGGCGGGCCGGACGTCGAGGGACTCGGAGGCCGCAGTTTGATGTGGAAGCGGCTGGCTTTGATCTTTCTGCTGCTGGTGGGGACCAGCGCACTTTTGTCTCCTGTGATTGCCCCGTTTTCGTATTCAGAACAGTTTCGGGATTCAGCCAATGCGCCGCCGGGCGGGAAATTCCTACTGGGTACGGATGACATGGGCCGGGACCGCCTTTCACGACTGCTGTACGCGACGGCGGTTTCGGCGGTGCTCGCTCCGGCGGCGGCAGCGCTATCGGTTTTACTGGCACTGCTGGCATGCGCATTTCCTGGGCTCGTGGTGGGCGGGCTCACCACCATCTGCCTCTCGATTCCTTGGATTTTCCTGTTTATCATTCTGCGGGCCGAGTTGCCGTTAAACACGGATCCATCGATTTCTGTGCTGCTGACCTTCGCACTGATGGGTGTGGCTGGCTGGGCGGGACCGGCGCGGGTGTTTTCGGGATCGATTCGCGAGATGATGGAATCGGGGTGGATGTTGCAGGCAAGGTCGGCGGGAATCGCGGGATGGCGGATCGGGCTGGTCTACGCATGGCCGCATTTGCGGTCCGTGGCCTTGGCCCAGTTCCGGGTTCTCGCTCCTGTCTATATCTTGGCGGAGGCGAGTCTGGGGCTTTTGGGGCTAGGGGTGGCGGAACCGATGCCGAGTTGGGGAAACCTGTTGCGGGACCTGCAGCACCCGGACATGGTTCGGCAGAATCCGGCAATCCTAGCTCCGCTTTTGCTGCTGATGCTGTGCTTGCTGGCAATTGAGGCCGTTGCAGTAAAGACCCACGAGAAAGAGGTGTTCCGTTGAAATCCCTGATAGCAGGATTGCTGGTTGCGTTGTCAGCGCTGGCCGCAAGCCCCAGCGAGCTGCACTTCGCGCTGCATGGCGATCCGAGGACGTTCGATCCTCTGCATGTGGAGGATTCGAATTCGGAGATCGTCCGGTACATTACGGCGGGTGTATTGCTGCGGGTGAACCGGGTCACGGACCAGCTGCAACCCGAGTTGGCTGAATCGTGGAAGATTCTGGACGGAGGGAAGGCGATCACGTTCCGGCTTCGCGCGGGGCTGAAGTTTTCGGATGGAACGCCACTAACGAGCGCCGATGTGGCACGCACGATTCAGAAGGCGTTGGATCCGAAGGAGAACTCTCCGGCGGGAGGAACGCTTAAGGGCGCGCAGGGGGCTCCGGAAATTGTCGTCGGCGGACCTCGGGATATTACGATTCGGTACGCGGCACCTAAGCCGAGTATCGACAGGATCTTCGACAGCCTGGGCATCGGGCCCGAGGGGAATGCGAAGATGCCGGCAACGGCCGGACCATATTTTGTGGCCGAGTTCCGGCCGGGTTTGTCGCTGCAGCTGAAGCGCAATCCGAATTACTGGAAGCGCGACGGAAGCGGTCGACAGCTTCCGTATATCGATTCCATCCGGATCGACATCCAAGGGAACCGCGATATCGAATTGACAAGGTTCCTGCGCGGGGAGCTGCACTTGATCCACAAGATCGACGCGGAGAGCTTTGACCGGGTGGTGAGGGAGAAGCCGGGGTCGGCGCGGAATGGCGGGGCGTCGCTTGACTCCGAGTTTTTGTGGTTTAACCAGGCACCGGCAAAGCAAGTACCGGAGTGGAAGCGGAAGTGGTTCCAATCCAGTGCCTTTCGGCATGGGGTGAGCCAGGCGATCCATCGGAACGATTTGGCGGCGCTGAATTACAAGGGGCATGCCCACCCGGCGGCTGGGCCGATTTCGACGGCGAACCGGACTTGGTTCAACGCGGAGCTGAAGCCGCTGCCGGCAAATCCCGCGAATGCGGCGAAACTGTTCGCGCAGGATGGATTTCAGCTGAAGGACGGTGTTCTGAGGGATCGGGATGGGCACGCGGTGGAGTTCTCGCTGGTGACCAACGCGGGGAACCGGATCCGGGAGAAGGCCGCGGCACTGATCCAGGACGACCTGAAGAAGGTGGGAATCAAAGTCAATATCGTGACGCTGGACATTGGATCGCTGCTGGAGCGGATTCGGAAGACGATGGACTACGAAGCTGCGCTGTTGGGATTCACCAATGTGGATTCCGACCCGATGGAGCAGATGAATGTCTGGCTGAGTTCGGGAGCGGAGCACGCGTGGTGGCCGTCCCAGAAAACGCCCGCGACGCCGTGGGAGTCCCGGCTGGATGCGCTGGTGATGGAGCAATCGACGGCGATATCGATGGCCGTCCGGAAGAAGGCGGCTGTTGAAATTCAGCGGATCGCGGTTGCCGAGGAGCCGATCATATACTTGGTCAATCCAGATTACCTGGTGGCGGTGTCGCCTGCAGTGAAGGGGTTTCAGATCGCGGTGGCGCCGCCGCAGGTGTTCTGGAATATCGAGTGGCTGAAGCTTGAGTAGGGAATCGCTGCTTTCGTACACGTTGACGGCACGGTACGGCGATGCGGTAGTGCTGCGCGGGGTGTCGGGGACGCTTGCCCGGGGTGAGATCGCGGCATTGGTGGGTCTGAGCGGGTCGGGCAAAAGCACGATGGCTCTGGCGCTGCAGAGGTTGCTGCAGTACCGGGGCGGCGTGGCGGAGGGCAGCATTGTCCTGGAGGGTACGGAACTGATGGGGCTTTCCGGGCGGGGGATGCGGGTGGTCCGGGGGCGCCGGATCGGTTATGTGCCGCAGAGTCCAGGGTTGGCACTGAATCCGAAGGTGCGGGTGCGGACGCTGCTGCAGGAGACTTGGCGGGCACATGAAGACCGGCGGATGGAGCCGGGGTTTGCCGAGAACGTGCTCGGGCGGGTGCAACTGCCGGGGGACCGGGAGTTTCTGGATCGGCATGCCGGGGAGTTGAGTACTGGACAGGGACAGCGGTTGCTGATTGCGCTGGCGATTTTGCATGGGCCGTCCCTGCTGATTGCCGACGAGCCCACCAGTGCGCTGGATGCGATCACCCAGGCGGCGGTATTGCGACTGTTCGCGGACCTGAACAGGGAGTCGGGAACCGCGATCCTGTTCATTTCACATGACTTGCTGTCGGTTGCCGGGATAGCGCACCGGGTGGACATCCTGCACGAGGGAACGGTTGTGGAGTCGGGTCCGCCGACCAAGATATTCGGCGAACCTGAGCATCCTTTTACACGTGCACTGGTCGAGGCTATGCCCCGGCGACCCTAGAGGCAGCCGGAAATAGTGTGGTCAAGAAAACAGGACAGGTTTCCGCTTGACAGATTGTTGTGTTTACGCAATAATATGAATGTGGCAGAAACGAAGACAACCCTATTCAACCGGATTGCCGTTCTGCGGGCGGAGCGGGGCCTGAGTCGTCAGGCCGTTGCGGAAGCGATTGGCGTGAACTACCAGACGATCGGCTACATCGAGCGTGGGGACTACTTTCCGAGTCTCGATTTGGCGCTGCGGATGTCGGAGCTGTTTGGGGTTCCGGTCGAGATGATCTTTTCGAGAAAGCCATTCGAGCCGTTGAGCATCGTCCATCTGCGCAATGCAAATGGAAACGGTTAGCCGGATTCCAGGAATGGAGGACGTGATGAAGTATTGCAGTTTGAAGAACAGCCGGCAATCGGAGCGGCGCTTGGCGGTGGTGGCGACATACGCGGTGTTCGCGGTCGGCATGGCGCTCGCGGTCTACGGAAAGGCACACGACCTGCTTTGGGTGCGCCTGATCGCTGCGGTGGCGATGGTCCCGTGCGTCGCGGGCTATACGGCGATCCGGGGATACGCGAGCCAGTACCTCGGCCAGGCTTGCATGGGCAGCATCGAGTTTCCGGACGAACGCGAGGCGACAGTTCGTGACCGGGCGATGGCACGGGCGTACCGGGTGGTGGTGATGGCTTCGATCCTCGCGGTGGGTTGGATGATGGTTGCGGACAATGATCCGCGCGTGTGGGTACCCCGCAGTTCCGCCGATTGGTTTGGCGTACTGGTCGTGATCCAAGTGGTGATGGGGAGCCTGCCGCAGGCGATGATCACATGGGGAGAGCGGGATCTTGAGGAGTTTGGGGCCGAGGCCTTGGCGGGCGGTCCTGGGTTCTTTCCTTCAAAATGACGGGGAGATGACAGAATTGCTTGGCCAATCGGGCGGGGCTACCATTGATGATGCGCTAGCGGTAGTGGACGCCCAAAAACTTATGCCTACAACAGAGCCAGAGAACGCAAAACCCCGTAGAGCAACCCGGCGGACGGCTGAGGTGCCGGCCGCGGAGGCGGTTTTGAAGCAAGGGAAGGCAGTTTCCTTGGATGATCCTTCGCTGTACGTCAACCGGGAACTAAGTTTGCTCGAGTTCCAGATGCGGGTGATCGAGGAGGCATTGGATCCTCGGAACAAGATTCTGGAGCGGGTCAAGTTTCTGTCGATTGTGAATTCGAATCTGGACGAATTTTTCATGGTCCGGATGGCGGCGCTGAAGCAGAAGCTGGACGGCCGTCCGGATCTGAGCATCGCCGGGAAGACGGCGGCGCAACAACTGGCGGCATTGCGGGTGCGGCTGGACGAAATCATGCCGGCGATCTACGATTGCTTCCACAAGCATCTGTTGCCGGGCTTGGCCAAGCACGGGATTGAGATTGTGGATTACGCCGAGTTGGACGGGGATGAGAAGGCGAGTCTCGACCGGCATTTTGTGGAGAAGGTATTTCCGGTCCTCACGCCGTTGGCATTCGACCCGAGCCGGCCGTTTCCGCACATCTCCAATCTGAGCCTCAATTTGGCAATAGTGCTGGCCAATGACAGCGGCGAGCAACATTTTGCGCGGCTCAAAGTGCCCCAGCAGCTGGTCCAGCTGGTACCGATTCCCATGTCGACCACTGCCGAAGGAGAGCAGGGGGACATCCGGTTTGTCTGGGTGGAACAGATTATCGCGGCCAACCTGCAGTTGCTGTTCCCCGGGCACAAGGTGGTGGAGGCGCATCCGTTCCATGTGACGCGGGACGCGGAAGTCGCGATCAAGGAGCTCGAGAGCGACGACCTGCTGGAGACGCTGGAGGAGGCCGTATGGCGTCGGCGGTTCCGCAAACCGGTTCGGCTGCAGACGGATACGTCGATCCCGTCCGACATTCTGGAAATCCTGGTGGAGAATCTGGAAGTGGACTCGACCGATGTCTACCGGGTGACGGGACCGTTGGATTTGACGAGGCTGAAGCAAATTCCGTCGTTGAATCTGCCGGAGTTGAAGGACGAACCGTTTGAACCGTGGACACCGCATGAGTTTTCGGCGCAGGCCGAGGATATTTTCACCGTAATCCGCTCACGGGACAGGCTGCTCCACCATCCGTACCAGACGTTTACACCGATTGTTGATTTTCTGACCGAGGCCGCCAACGACCCCTGCGTGCTCGCGATCAAAATGACGCTGTACCGGGTGGGGCGCAATTCGCCGATCGTAAAGGCGCTACTGGAAGCGGTGGAAAACGGCAAGCAGGTGGCAGTGCTGTTGGAACTGAAGGCCAGGTTCGACGAGGAAAGCAACATCGAGTGGGCGAGGGCGTTGGAGCGCGAGGGCGTGCATGTGGTCTACAGCCCGATCGGCGTGAAGGTCCACTGCAAGGTGTGCCTTGTGGTGCGGCAGGAACACGACCAGATCCGCCGGTACGTGCATTTGGGGACGGGCAACTACAATCCGACAACGGCGAGGCTCTACACCGACATCAGCATGTTCACGGCGGACCCGGAGATCGGGGCCGATGCCAGCGATCTGTTTAATTCGTTGACCGGGTATTCAAAGAAATCCGATTTCCGGCGCCTGCTGGTGGCACCGGTGACGCTGCGGGACCGGGTGGCGGATTTGATCCGCCGGGAGACGGCACTGGGGGCGAACGGCCACATCATTCTGAAGATGAACGCGCTGGAGGACAAGGCGATGATCCGCCTGCTCTACGAGGCGTCGCAGGCCGGGGTGAAGGTGGATTTGATCGTACGCGGATTGTGCTGCCTGCGGCCGGGGATTCCGGGCGTCAGCGAGAACATCACGGTTCGGAGCATTGTGGGACGGTTCCTGGAACACAGCCGGTTGTATTACTTCGGTAACGGCGGCCAAGAGGAGATCTACGCGGGAAGCGCGGATTTGATGCCGAGGAATCTGGATCGCCGGGTGGAAGTCCTGTTCCCGATCTTGAATGCGGGGATGATCCGGTATTTGCGGGATGTGCTGCTGGAGAAGTACTTGGCGGATACGAGGAAGGCCCGGTTTGAGCGGGCCGATGGCACGTACCGCATGGTGGAGTCGGAGAACGGGTTCGACAGCCAGGCGTGGTTTGTGTCGCACCGTGGGGCCGGGGCGGCGGAGTAGAACCGTCCTAGGCCCACGAGCTGCGGACGAGGATATCGAGGAGCTGGGCCCAAGTGCCTTCGGAGCGGGGCTGGGCGAGGTAGGCCGCCATCTGGTCCTTGGAGGGAAGCGCCATGCCCGCCAAGCCGGTGAAGTAATGGGTGCCTGAGTCGAAGTCCTCGATTTGCTCCTTTTTCCATGTGCCGGATTGGAGCACGAAGGGGAGCAGGTAGTCGAAAGCCTTGGCGACGGAGATTCCATCGTCGGTTTTGTAGTGCCAGAGGTCGGTGGCGTCCAGTTGCGCAAGGCGGCAGACCATGGCGAAGGCGTCGAGGTTCATGGCGGAGTAGCTGAGGGATTTGGTTCGGCCCTCCTCCTTGGGACAGCTGCCGTCGGGGCGGATTTCGGTGGGAACCAAGTAGTTGCGGTAGTGGTCCCAGGCCATCAGGCGCATGTTGCGGTCAACTGTGAAAGTGGCGTACGCCGCAATCTGGGCAGTCCACCAAGTGGCGTGGTTGTTACCGGATTTCTTCTCGTCCAAGCCCGGTTTGGAGGTGTTCATCCAGTTGGCGTAGTCGGCAATCCACTTGCGCATTCCGTCCGAGACTTCACGGGGGAAGCCGGGAGAGGACTCGAGAAGCGCGATTCCGTGGACGAGCTGGATCAGGCAGGCGGTATCAATAATGCCGGTTCCGCGTCCCGTATTGCGTCCGCGCACCATCTGGCCGTAGCGAAGGTCGGGAGTCATTCGGGTTTCGGCGTCGAGGAAGTAGACGGAGAGAATTTTGGCTGCGCGGCCGGCGCAACCGGCAAGGCCGAGGAGGCTATGGCCCATGCCGAGCGACACGACAGCGTCGGTCATGGCGCGCATGTCGTTGG
Source organism: uncultured Acidobacteriia bacterium (assembly GCA_903925015.1). Lineage (GTDB taxonomy): Bacteria > Acidobacteriota > Terriglobia > Bryobacterales > Bryobacteraceae > BOG-234. The sequence continues at coordinate 63,715 of CAIYDY010000373.1, read as the reverse complement.
CATTGCCGAGGAAGCGCTTGGTGTTCCGGACACCGTCGTGTCGGATATAGGGGCCGCCGGGATTGTCGGGATCGGGGAACCAGTAGGGGCCCTCGGAGACGTAGTCATGGGGACCGGCGTCGATTCCGAGTCCTTCGGGCCGCTTGTAGGTGACGCTCCAGGGACCGGCGGATAGTGCGGACTTGACACGCTTGTTGATGAAATCGGCGCGATCCCTACGGGCGAAAGCGCTCATCCGCAAGAGTTCCGAAGAGGTGAAGAAGAACATCGAGCCGGGGGCAGCCCGACCGGAACCAGCTGCTGCGAGGGCGAGGGGCGTGGCGAGGAATTGGCGTCGGGTGGGTGTCATTTTGGCCTTACCGGGGCGCCGGGCATGATTCCGGGACCGCCGCCGTACTGGTCGAAGTATAGCTTCTTGTAGGGAGCGAGGGCGGGCGGCACTGCATTTTCGTTTTCGAGAAGCGGCAGGATTTCGGCCCACCATTGGTCGTAGGCGGTTTCCATGCGGGCAACCACATCGGGATGCTGCGCGGCGATGTTCTGCTTTTCGCCAGGATCGGACTTCAGATCGTAGAGTTCCCAAGACTTTGCGGGCTTGCTGTTGACGAGCGAATATTGGGCGCTGCGGACGCGGCACTTGTCGTACTTGGCCTCCGCGGCCTTCCCGGTATCCCAGCGGCCGACGTGGGTGAAAAGAAATCGGTCGGGCCAGGTGGCAGCGGGATCTTTGAGGAGCGGGACCAAGCTGCGCCCGTCGAGTTTGACATTGGTGGGGATGGGGGTGCCGGCGATCTCCGCAAATGTGGGGAAGATGTCGATGTGGGCTGCAAGGTTGGGGCGGTCGCCGGGCTGCAGGGTGCCGGGCCAGCGGAAAAACGCCGGAACGCGCGTGCCTCCCATGTACGGGGTTCCTTTTGCACCGTGCATGCCGGCGTTGAAGACGCGGACGCCGCCGGTGCCGCCGTTGTCGGTCATGAAGACGAGCAACGTGTTTTTCTCGATCCCCCAATCCGTAAGGCGGCTCATGAGCTTGCCGACATTGTCGTCAATGTTGGTGCACATGCCGAAGTACTTCTGGGTGTTTTCATCGAGACCGAGGCCCTTGTACATGCGTTGGTACTCGTCGGGGCATTGCAGCGGGGCGTGGGGGGCGTTGGGGGTGATGTAGGCGAAGAAGGGCTTGGCTGCGTCCTTGCATTGCTCGATCCAGGCAAGCGCCTGGCCGAAAAAGACGTCGGTGCAGTAGCCGCGGGTGCGGACGAACTTGCCGTTGTGGCGGATGGTGGGGTCGAAGTAGGTATTGCCGGGGGCATCGGAGCAGGTGCCGGGGTAGTCCTGCCCGATGCCCCCGCAGCCGTGGATGAAGACCTCGTTGAAACCGCGGTTGCCGGGCTGGTGCGACTCGTCGTCGCCCAAGTGCCATTTGCCGAAGATGCCGGTGGTGTAGCCGGCGTTTTTGAGGGTTTCGGCGATGGTGGTGGATTTCAGGCTCATGCGCTCCCGCTCGAAGATGGTGTGGGTGACGCCGGATTTGAATTCGTGGCGGCCGGTCATCAGGGAGGTGCGGGTGGGCGCGCAGGTGGGGCTTACGTGGAAATCGCTGAAACGGACGCTTTGGGAGTGGAGGTGGTCCAGATTCGGCGTCTTGATGACGGGGTTGCCGAGGATGGCGATGTCGCCATAGCCTTGGTCATCCGTGAGGACGAAGACGATGTTGGGGCGGGACCGGGGCTGCTGTGCGGTTGCAGTGGTTGTGGCGGCGATGGTTGCGGCGGCGGTGGCGGTGCAGAATTGGCGACGACTAACGAGATCCATCTGAGTACCTTCCTAACCTTTCAAGTCTCGGCGACTCGGCAACATTCTGTCATGGAGGATGCGCAGGACTCGAATGCCCTTTCGCAGTGGGCGGTAATAGATCACGTGGCGGTTCCACTCGATCCGGTGGACACCAAGGCCCAACTGCGCACGCAACCGTCCCATCGTCGGCTGGGTAGCGACAAGATCGCAAAATCTTTCCAAGTCGTCCCGTATCGGGCAGCTTGGTCCACCCCCCACATCCACACGGAGTAGGAAACGATGCCACGAAGGTCATCCTTCGCGGTGGGCGAAAACCGCGCGAGCCGCACCGTTACAGCCGCCTGTACGGGAGGCCCAGTTCGGCACTAATTTGCTCGAATACATTTCCTTCCACAGTCCCGCTAGCGTCGCCCTCGTCGATCAACGCGCGAAGCAGTGCAATCTCTTCCTCAGTTTCGGGTTCAGTTCGACAAGTGAATCGTTCCTCGAACTCCATGTAGCGCAGGGCCGCGCCAATCGTCTCATCCGGGGTGGTACCCTCGCGGCCCATCACGAAGCCGTAGAGTTCATCGGTCAGTTCCACAGTCAAGGTCGGCATGCCCTTATTTTAGCCTCATTCGCGACCGTCGCCGACGGTGAAGATCCGGTTTTCGAAGGTGGGGTTGATGTAGACGTCCTTGCGGATTCCTTCCAGATATTCGCGCCTCCAGACGGCTGGGCTGCGGCCTTCCATGGCCGTGAACAGGCGTGTGAAATGGTGGACGGTCTGGAATCCGACCTGCTCGGCAATCTCCTTGAGCGAATAGTCGGAATGCTGGATCAGGAGCTTGGCCTGGGTGATCCGATGGCGCTGGAGGTAGGCTAGGGGGCGCATTTGGATCACATTTTGGAAGTGCAGGCGCAAGGTGCGGTCGGTGCATCCAGCAGCACTGGCGATGTCGCGCACCGTCAATTGGGTTTGATATTTCGACCGGACGCAGGCCACGGCGCGCTCCAGCAGCTGGTCCCTTGGGAGCACGGCGTCGAGGGATGCTTCATCGGAGAGTTCGGTGCGCAGATCCTGCCGTATATAGAGGTAGAGGATTTCCGTGAGGAGGATACTGCAAAGTTCGCGGTAATGGGGCGGTTTTTGTTCGCCCTCCGTGCGGATGCGTTCGAGGCGTGCTGCCAGGGAGGGTTCGTGCCACTCCAGCATTCGGGCGGCACTGCCAAGCAATTGGGACAATTCGCCGGGTTCAACGCGAAACTTCACGTCGAGGGTGCGGACCAGGGAGGCGGCCCGCAGACCGTGGGTTTCACCGGATCGGATCAGGAAAAGCTCGCCGCCGCGGATGGGGAACGCTTGCTCGCCGATGGTGAAGGTGCCGGTCCCGTCCAGAAAGAGAATCATCTGGATATAGTCGTGGCTGTGGAGCGGAAGACTCCAGCCTGGACGGTAGTCATAGCGGGCGATCCAGAGAACGTCGACGGGCAGGATCGGCATGAACCAATTGTACATATTTCCGTTTGGGACAAAAGGCTTGCCGCCTTGGGGCTCGACACCGGCGTCGCCAGGGTCTACGCTGATACCAGTAGTTTCTCGCTCAGGAGGTCCGGCAATGTTCGCCCCAAAACTTATCCCAGTCGTACAGGTTCTTGTATTGATTTCCTTCTCTTCCGTTCTGCAGGCGCAGGACGCGCGCGGCACCATTGGAGGGCGGGTTGCGGATGCCCAGGACGCAGCGGTCGCGTCCGCCAAGGTCACGGCGACGAACCAGGAAACGGGTGTCGTCGCCACCAGTTCGACCAATGAGTCCGGTACGTTCCGCCTGCCGTTCCTGCTGCCGGGCACGTACAAGGTGACGGCGGAGATGCCAGGGTTCAAGACTTATGTCCAGAACCAGATTGAGCTGCGGGTGGCCGATAATTTGGACTTGCGGATTCGGCTGGAAGTGGGCAACGTCTCCGAAACCATTGATGTGAAGGGCGCGACGCCGTTGCTGGACACGGCGGGCAGCTCGGTCGGCGATGTAATCGATGTCCGTAGGCTGTCGGAACTGCCGCAGCGCGGTGGCAATCCGCTGGAACTGGAACGGCTGAGTCCGGGCGTGGCGAATACGACTACGCTGCGGATCATGAAGCTGTCGTCTCCCGACGCGACTTCGAGCAACACGGTGAACGGCAGCGGCAATGACCAGACGCAGTACAACATCGACGGTGTGAGCGATACGACCAACGACCGCGGCAAGGGGTACGCGCGGGTCGCGTTCATTCCACCGTCGGGGTCGATTCAGGATTTCAAACTGCAGGCCAACCCCTATGACGCCAGCGTGGGCCACGTACTGGGACCGGTGATCAATGTTGGGACCAAGAGCGGCGGAAATGCCGTGCATGGGGAGACTTACTACTGGGGTCGGAACAGCGCGTTTGACTCCTCCAACTTCTTCGACAACAAGGCGGGGCTGAAGAAATCGGTGTATCAGGACCACCGGTTTGGCGCCAACATAGGCGGTCCGGTATTCATTCCCCATTTTTACGACGGTCGGAACAAGACCTTCTTCTTCTATTCGTGGGAGGAGAACCGGTTCGGCCAGCCGTCGACCTCGAACCAGACGAGCACGGTTCCGACAGCGGGGGAGAGGACGGGGGATTTCTCGGCGCTGCTGGCGCTGGGGACGAGCTACCAGATTTACAACCCGTTTTCGACCGTGGCGATAGCGGGCGGCAGGTACCAGCGGACTCCGTTTGCGGGGAACATCCTGCCGAAGAGCCTGTTGAGCACGGTCGGGCTGAACTTGGCGGCACTTTATCCGCTGCCCAGCCAGCAGGGCACCGTCAACGGACAGAACAACTACTATTTCCCCGACGTGCGTGTACAGCGGTACGATTCGCACCTCGCCCGGTTCGACCATGCCTTCAACCAGAACAACCGCGTCTTTGCGAGGATCAACCACTTCGGGTACACGATCCCCAAGGATCTGCTGGGCGTGCCGGCGACGAAGGAGTTGTTCCACCAGTTCAACAAGGGCATTGCGCTGGACTATGTGAGCATTCTCAGCCCGTCCTTTGTGTTGAACGTGCGCTACGGACTGATTGCGGCGATTTTCCCGGAGGAGCGCTCGACCAAGGGGGCGGATTTGGCAGCGATGGGCTTTTCGCCATCGTTGGTGAAGCTGGTGAATCCCACCAACGTGACCGTCCCGCGCGCCGTGACCACGGGCTTTGCCACACTTTCGAACTGGGCCGACGGCGACGGTTTCGCATCGGCGATCACGCACAATTTGGTGGCGGACCTGACCAAGGAGATGGGACGGCAGACACTGCATTTCGGCGGCGACGTCCGGCTGTTCCGGACCTTCGGCAACCGGTATCCGGGGTCGATTTCGCCCGATTTCAGCTTCGCCAATACCTATACCAAGGGACCGCTGGACAACTCGACGGCTGCCGCGCTCGGACAGGAACTGGCGGCCATGCTGCTGGGCATCCCGGGCGGCAGCATGACCACGGGCTCGACGCAGAATTACGCGCTGCAAAACAAGTACTACGGCCTTTTCGTGCAGGATGATTTCAAGCTGACGCCGAAATTGACCGTGAACATGGGCCTCCGCTATGAGATGGAGGCTCCGGTGACGGAACGCTATGACCGGCTGCTGGGGACGTTTGACGCGTCCGTGAACAGCCCTGTTGCGGCGGCGGCAGCGGCGGCGTATGCCAAGAATCCCATCCCGGAGCTGCCGGTTGCGGCGTTTTCGGCCAAGGGCGGATTGACTTTCGTTGGCCAGAACGGCAAGAGCCGCAGCCCTTACGGGAACAGCCATAATCTGTTGCCGCGCATCGGCTTGGCGTACCAGCTGAACAGCATGACGGTGATTCGGAGCGGTTACGGGATCTACTTCGGCACAATCGGCGTGGACACGTTCCAGCCGGTGCAGAGCGGGTTCTCCCAGGTTACCCCGATCCAAGCTTCCCTGAACAACGGCGTGACGTATACCTCTACGTTGGCCAATCCGCTGCCGAACGGGCTGATTCCGGCTTCGGGGGCTGCGGGGGGGCTGGCGACGAATCTGGGCCAGGCGATCCAGTTCTTCGACCCGGCCATGAAAGCACCGTATTCGCAGCGGTGGTCCCTAGGTGTGCAGCGCCAATTGCCGGGCCAGTTTGTGTTGGATTTGAGCTATGTGGGCAACCGGACGACGCATCTGGCGGTGACCAAGAATCTGAACAGCACCCCGGCGCAATATCTGAGCACGGCAACCACCCGTGACCAGAACACGATCAACTTCCTGACGGCCTCCTATCCGAACCCGTTTTCAGGGTTGAATTCGGTGTATACGTCCACGATCTCGCGGGCCGGTCTGCTGGCACCGTATCCGCAGTTTGGCGCGATTACGGCGTTGGAGTCGCAGGGCTATTCGTGGTACCACTCGCTGCAGGTGCGCCTCGAACGCCGCTTCAGCAAGGGCTTGACGACACAGCTGGGTTATACGTACTCCAAGTTCATGCAGGCTACGGAATTCCAGAACCAATCCGATCCCATGCCGTACCGGACGGTTTCGGATTTGGACCGTCCGCGCATTCTGACGATGAGCGGCGTGTGGGAAATTCCGTACGGCCCCGGCAAGAGCTTCGGCGGCAACGCTCCGGCGATCGTGAAGGCCGCGCTCGGCGGATGGCAGTTGAACGGGACGGTGGTTCGCCAAGCCGGCGCGCCGCTGGGTTTCGGCAATGCGCTTTTCGTCGGCAACATCAAGGACATCGCGCTTCCTGGTGACAAGCGCAGCCCGGACCAGTGGTTCAACACCAACGCCGGATTCGTGAAGACAACCGCGAACCAGCTGGCCAACAACCTGCAGACGTTCCCGATCCGGTTCAGCGGTGTGCGCGCGGACGGCCAGGCAACATGGAGCTTCTCGCTGTTCCGGAACTACACGATTCGGGAAAAAGTGACGGCGCAGTTCCGGGCCGAGTGCTACAACGTGATGAACCACCCGAGCTTCGATGTGCCGAACACGACGCCGACCAGTTCGTCGTTCGGTCTGCCGACGGCGGTGGTTTCGGAGCCGCGGAACTGGCAGTTGGCGCTCAAACTGAAGTTTTAACATCAAGGATAAAGATGATCAACCGCCGAGCATTTCTTGCAACCTGCGCCGCCGCCCCGTTGGCCGTAAAGCCCATGGCAGCGGCAACCGGCCCGAAGCCGAACATTCTTTTCATCGCAGTCGATGATCTGCGTCCCGAGTTGAACTGCTACGGCAGGGACTACATCAAAAGTCCGAATATCGACCGGCTGGCGAAGATGGGCATGGCGTTCGACCGGGCGTATGTGCAGCAGGCCGTTTGTTCGCCATCGCGGTCCAGTTTGATGACGGGAACCCGGCCGGATTCGACCAAAGTGTGGGATCTGGTGACGCATTTCCGGGTTGCCGAGCCGAACATCGTGACGATCCCCGAGCACTTCAAGAAGAACGGGTATTTCGTCCAGGGGATGGGCAAGATCTTCCATCCGGGATATGACGATCCCCAATCGTGGTCCGTGGAGTGGCAGACACCGAAGGCTCCGACGTACGCGAAGCTGAAAACCGAGGATGTGCCGGACGAGGACGCACAGAAGAGCAAGGGCGGGCCGCCATTCGAAGCCGGTGAAGTGGCGGACAACTTCTACAAGGATGGAATGGTGGCGGAGCTGGCGGTGGCAACGCTGAAGACGCTGGCCAAGAAGCCGGAACCGTTCTTCCTCGCGGTCGGCTTCGCCAAGCCGCACCTGCCGTTTGTTTCACCCAAGAAGTACTGGGATTTGTACGATCCGGCGAAGATCCAGCTGGCACCGAATCCTTACCATCCGGAGGACGCGCCGGATTGGGCGCTTACAACCAGCGGCGAACTGCGGAATTATACGGGAACCCCCGCCAAAGGTCCGATGGGGGATGTGCTGGCGCGCCAGTTGAAGCACGGCTACTATGCTTCGGTGAGCTACACGGACGCGCAGATCGGCAAGGTGCTGGACGAACTCGACCGGCAGGGCCTGACAAAGAATACCGTCATCGTTCTCTGGGGCGACCATGGCTGGAAGCTCGGCGAGCACGGGGAATGGGCCAAGCACAGCAATTTCGAGAACGATACGAATGCGCCGTTGTTGATGTACGCGCCCGGAATGAAGGCGTCGAACAAGCATTCGAAGGCGCTGGTGGAGTTCGTCGACATCTTCCCGACGCTTTCGGAACTGGCGGGACTGCCGCTGCCGACCCATTTGGAAGGGGTCAGCTTCAAGCCGCTGCTGGACAAGCCGGACATGCCGTGGAAACCGGCGGCGTTCAGCCAATACCCACGCGGCAAGGAGCGGATGGGGTATTCCATGCGGACGGACCGGTACCGGTTCACGGTTTGGGTCGGTCGCCAGGACCATTCGAGGATCGACGCGGTGGAGTTGTACGACCATCAGGTGGATCCGCAGGAGAACACCAATATCGCGAAACGGCCCGCGAATGCGGAGTTGGTCAAGCAGTTGATGGAGCAGTGGAAGGCAGGCTGGAAGGCCGCGAAACCCAAAGGAGTTGCGTAGTTTGGATAGAAGAACATTTCTTGCGGGGTGTGCGGCTGCATCCGCCACCCCGGCTTTTGGCGAGGCGACATTCGATGTCGCACAGTTCGACCGCGTCCGGGTTCTGCGCAACGCGGCGAAGTATCTGGGCGACAAGCCCGCGACTGTCACCTCCGCGTCGAGCAAACGCAGCACCGGTGGAGTGCACGATTTCTTCTCCGAGGGCGACTACTGGTGGCCGGATCCGAAAAATCCGGATGGTCCGTATATCCAGAAGGACGGGATGACCAACCCCGACAACTTCGTGGAGCATCGCAAGTTCCTGATGAAGTTGAGCGTGCAGGTTCCCGCGTTGGCTGCGGCGTGGAAGTTGACGAAGGATAAGAAGTACGCCGAGCATGCGGCGGCGCACATCCGGGCTTGGTTTGTGGACGAGAAGACCCGGATGAACCCGAATCTACAGTTCGCCCAGGCGATCCATGGTCGGTTTACGGGTCGGGGGACCGGGGTGATAGATACCATCCACTTGGAGGAAGTCGCCCGTGCGATTCCGCTGCTGGCACAGGCGAAGGCGTTGTCCGCCGCCGACTTCGAGGCTACGAAGAAGTGGTTCGGTGAGTACAACGTCTGGATGACCACAAGCAAGAACGGCATGGAGGAAGGTGCGGCGAAGAACAACCACGGCACCTGCTGGTTGATGCAGGTGGCGGAATTCGCGCGCCTTACCGGCGACAAAAAGCTGACCGCGTACTGCATCGACCGTTTCAAGAACGTGATTGTTCCGGGACAAATCGAGCCCGACGGAAGCCAACAGCAGGAACTGCGCCGGACCAAGCCTTACGGTTACTGCCTGTTCAACCTGGAAGCCCTGGCAACGGTGTGCCAGATCCTGTCCGAAGGCGGGGAAAACCTCTGGGCGTTCCAAACAGCGGACGGTCGGGGTGTCAAGAAGGCCATCGAGTACATGTACCCGTTCCTGAAAGACAAGAAGACCTGGATCAAGCCGCCGGACGTGATGTATTACGAATATTGGCCTATGCGGCAGGAGGCACTGCTTTTTGGAGGACTCGCCTACCAGCAGGCCAGCTATTTGGAACTCTGGAAGACGCTGCCGGCCGATTCCGATGTGGACGAAATCATCCGGAACTTCTTCATCCGCCAACCGGTCCTGTGGGTCGCTTAAACAAATGAACCGTCGCCAGTTTCTTGCCACAAGCGCCTTTGGCGCATCAGAGCTTGGGGCCGCATCAGCTGCCAAACCGAACATTCTGATTATCACCACGGACCAGCAGTTCGCGGAATCCGCCAGCTACCGGATCGGCAGGAAGTACATCCACACGCCGAACATGGATTCCCTTGCTGCGGCCGGGATGGTTTTCACGCGCGCCTACTGTGCCAATCCGCTTTGCGTGCCGTCGCGCGGGGCCATGTTCACGGGACGGTATCCCACTGAGACCGGAATCATGGACAACGACGACCGGACGAGGGTGCATCTGGATCCGGTGAAGTTCCCGATGATGGGCAAGATCTTCCGCGACTCCGGGTATGAAACGGCGTACTACGGCAAGTGGCATTTGACCGTGCCGGAGAAGCAGCCGGAAATCCACGGGTTTGCCAAGCTGGACACCAAGATGGAGGATCCGCAGACAGCCCTAAATGTGGCGGCATTCCTGCGGGGGAAACACGATGCGCCGTTCCTCATGATGGCCTCGTTCCTGAATCCGCACAACATCGCGGAGTGGTCGCGCGGGCAGAAGCTGCCGTTGGGAGAGGTCGGCACGCCGCCGCCGATTTCGGAGCTGCCGCCACTGCGCCCCAACTCGGCACCGCAAGCCAACGAGCCGGATATTGTGGACACGATCCGCAAGTCCTACCAGGCGGCACCGATGTTCCCGGTGGGCCAGTTCGACGAAAAGAAGTGGCGGGAGTACATCTGGGCCTATTACCGGCTGATCGAGAAGGTGGATAAAGAAATCGGCGTGGTGCTGCAGGCGCTGCGGGAAACGGGCCTCGACAAATCGACACTGGTGGTCCTATCGGCCGACCATGGCGAGTGCATGGGATCGCACGGCTGGAACCAGAAAACCATTCTTTACGAGGAAGCAGCGAGGACCCAGTTCATCATGAGCCTGCCGGGCGTGATCAAACCGGGCACCAGCAACCACTTGGTGAATACGGGGATCGACCTGATTCCGACCATTGCGGACTATGCCGAGATCACACCGCCGACCAAGCTGCCCGGCCTCAGCATGCGCGCTGCGGCGGAAGGAAAGGCGGGTAAGGACGTGCGTCCGTATGTGGTTGTTTCCGACCGGCTGGTACAGGGGGCCGAGGTCAACGGCAAGTTGCCCACGCCCGACGGCAGGATGCTGCGGGGCCAGAAGTACAAGTACACGGCCTTCAGCGAGGGCAAGCTGCGGGAATCGCTGGTGGATCTGGACAAGGATCCCGGGGAGATGACGAATTTGGCGGTCGACCCGAAGTTCGCCAAGATCCTGGCCGAGCACCGAGCGCTGCTGGCAGAGTGGTGCAAAAAGACCGGCGACAAATTCGTATTACCCGGAGCCTAGTTTCCCGTGATCACCAGACGTACCATCCTGAAGACTTTTTCGGCCGCGACATTCTCCGGTCGCTTGGCATCGTTTGCAACTGCGGCGACCACCGTTGCCGCAGTGCCTCCGCAGCGATTGCTGAAAGGCTGGGAATCCTACAAAGGCGCGCTGGGCGGCGTCTGGGAAGTCTTCCGTGGCAAAGCGGCAAGCGACAACGTCGAGTGGGACAAGGTCGCGTCGATGCCGCACAGCTTCAACGCGCAGGACGCGGTTGATCCAGACCGAGGCTACTACGAGGGTCCGGGCTGGTACCGCACGACGCTGAAACCCGCGAATCCGTTCCCGAACGGCAGAACGCTGCTGCATTTTGAGGGCGCGGGCCAGAAGAGCAAGGTTTTCGTCTACTTGAAGCAGGTGGCCGAGCATGTGGGCGGGTACGACGAGTGGTCGGTGGACATTACCGATTCCGCGGCAGCCGAGGCCAAGGCGAACAAGGGCAGCGTGCGGTTGGCGGTGTGGTCCGACAATTCGCGCGATCCCGAGATGATCCCGTCGAGCCTGAGTGATTTCAACCTCTACGGGGGGCTGTACCGGTACGTGAACTTGGTGTACGTGCCGGCGATTTCGCTGGAGCGGGTGCACATCGAACCCAAGGTGGATGCGGCTGGCACGGCCTCGGCCATGGTCCGGGCACGGCTTTACAACCCAGCGGTGCTGGCTGACGATGTCGAGGTGAGCATAGAAGTCCTCGATCCGCAGGGTCGCTCGGTCCATACGTCGACCAAGCGCGCAGCGGCATGGAAGGGCGACATGCAATTGGCGGCGTTCGCCATCGACAAGCCCTCGCTGTGGTCGCCGAAAACGCCTGCGCTCTACAGGTGCAATATTACCTTGAAATCGACCCACGGGGAGACTGGGGCGACGGAAAACTTCGGCTTGCGGTACTTCGAGTGGGTGGAGCATGGTCCATTCAAGCTGAACGGCGAACGGCTGCTGCTGCGCGGCACGCACCGCCACGAAGACCACGCCGGGCTGGCCGGAGCCATGACCGAGGAGCTGATCCGCAAAGAGATGCTCATGATCAAGGACATGGGGGCGAATTTCATCCGCTTGGCGCATATCCAGCAATCGCCGCTGGTGTTGCAACTGTGCGACGAACTGGGATTGCTGGTGTGGGAGGAGATTCCATGGTGCCGTGGTGGTGTGGGTGGTCCCATTTACCAGGAGCAGGGGCGCAGGATGCTGCGGAACCTTATCGACCAGCACTACAACCACCCGTCGATCATCCTGTGGGGACTGGGCAACGAAAACGATTGGCCCGGCGATTTCCCGGTGTTCGACACGGAGGGCGTGAAGACCTACATGTCGGAGCTGAACCACTTGGCGCATGAGCTGGATCCATCGCGCAAGACGGTGATCCGCCGCTGCGATTTCGCCAAGAACATTCCGGACATCTATTCGCCCTCGATCTGGGCTGGATGGTACAGGGGCGTCTACACCGAGTACAGGAAGACTGTGGAGGAGGAGATGAAGAGCGCAAAGTTCTTCTTCCACGCGGAATGGGGCGGGGACAGCCACGCCCGGCGGCATTCGGAGAACCCGGACGCGGGACTGACGAAGATTGCGATCGGCCAGGGCACCGACGAACGCGGCTTGGACTATCTTCTGACCGGCGGGCAGGCGCGGGCATCGAAGGACGGGGACTGGTCGGAAACCTATATCTGCAACCTGTTCGACTGGCACTTGAAGGAGCAGGAGGCGATGCCGTACCTGACCGGGGCTGCGCAGTGGATCTTCAAGGATTTCTCGACGCCACTGCGTCCGGAAAATCCGGTGCCGCGCATGAATCAGAAGGGCGTGGTGGAGCGCGACTTGACGCCCAAGGAAGGTTTCTACGTCTTCCAATCGTATTGGACGGAGAAACCGATGGCCAGGATTTACGGGCACACGTGGCCGATCCGCTGGGGCGCGGCGAACGAGACCAAGATGGTGAAGGTGTACTCGAACTGCCCCACGGCGGAGTTGTTCCTGAATGGGAAGAGCGTCGGGGTGAAAAACCGCAAGAGCCAAGATTTCCCGGCGGCGGGGCTGCGCTGGACGGTCCAGTTCGTTGAGGGCGAAAATAAGGTCCGCGTGGTTGCACGGAAAGGCGCCGTGGAGGTCTCGGACGAGATTTCGTTCCTGTACCAGACGGCGAAGTGGGGTACTCCGGCGAAGTTGGATATCCGCGAGGTCTCGCGGAAGGGCGACACCGTCACGGTGGAGGCTCGGTTGTTCGACGGCAAGGGGGTCCAGTGTTTGGATTCGCGGCAGCGGGTGCGCTTCGGGCTGGCAGGCGACGGGCGCTATTGGACAATTTGGGAACGTCGACCGGTTCGCGCGAGGTGGAGCTGTACAACGGACGCGCGATGATTTCGCTGAGGACCAACGGCGGGGCGTCCGAGGTAAGTGTGTCCAGCAAGGGTGCGGCCACGGCGTTCGTCAAGGTCTCATGATGTCCACCCGTTTGGCCTTGTTCTTCTTTCCAGCACTACTGCTCTCCCAGACCCAGACTCTGAAGGTGACGCTTCTTGGGACTGCGGGCCCCTCCTTGGCGTTCGACCGTGCGGAGGCCGGTACGCTTGTCCAGGCTGGGGGTGAAACGCTGCTGTTTGACTGCGGGCGCGGGGTCCCGGAACGGTTGAACCAGATCGGGGCGGGGGCGGTGAGCAAAATCTTCCTCACCCATTTGCACTCCGACCACACGCAGGGGCTGCCGATTCTCTGGATGGGACAGTGGAACGGCAGGGGCTCGAACCCATTTTCGGTTTGGGGTCCCGGAACGGGGCCGGACCAGCCTGCGGGCGTGGCCGAACTCGGATCCATGCTGTCGGCTGCCTACGCCACCAATACGCATATCCGCCGCGACTTGGTGGAAAAATGGAATGCCGCCGCCATCGTCTTCGAGGCGCATGTGGTTTCCGAGGGCGTGGTCTACCAGAGCAACGGCGTCACCGTGACGGCTTTTCTGGTGGCGCATGATCCCGTCGCACCGGCGTTTGGCTACCGAATCGACTATGCCGGGCATTCGGTGGCGATCTCGGGCGACACCCGGCCTTCGGACAACCTCGTGAAGTTCTCCCAAGGCGTGGAAGTGCTGGTGCACGAGGTGTTCAACGCGGCGGTTGGCAGTACGAGTGCAACTGCCGCCTACCACTCGGTGCCCGAACAGGCCGCCGGAATCTTTACGCGGGTGGCCCCGAAGCTGGCCGTGTATTCGCACCTGGCCCCTGCCGCATTCGATCCCACGGCCCGCACGCGGGCAGCCGGATACAACGGCGCGCTGCTGGTGGCATCCGATCTCACGACGATCTCGATTGGCGGCAAGGTGTCGGTGGCAAGCTGCGACGCCTCCGTAACGCCCGCGATCAGCGCGGTGACCAACGCATCCTACGGGCAGACGCTGGCCGCAGGGGGAACGCTTGTTGTGTGGGGGTCGGGATTCTCGGCGGGCGGTGGGAACGATCTGCAGTTCAGAAAGGGTGGATTGACGGCGACGACGCAGGGTCCCGCCATCACGGTGGGCGAGACCAGCGGCGGGTACTTCTGGGACTTGTCGGCAACCCAGATGAATGCGGCGCTTCCGGCGAGCATCGCGGCTGGGCAATGGACTGTGACCGCCAGAAATGCCTGCGGGGTAGCGTCGTCCGCGTTTGACATTGCGGTGCAGTAAGATGGGGAGCATGCTGCTTCCCCTGGTCGCGGACAACACCATTCGAGGCTCCAAAATCCCGTTTTACGTATTTTGCGCGATCGCTGCGATCGGCACGGTGCGCAGTTGCATCCATTTGTTGGCACCCGACGGCGGGGCTGGGAGCATCGCCGGGATGGATCTTTCGGTCGCCGGGGCCGGGGGAATCATTTTCGCCTTCGCATTATGGGGGAGTTCGCAGCTGCTTTATGCGCTTATCCAGCTGGTGGTGGCTTTCCGGTACCGGTCACTGGTCCCGCTCATGTACGTCATCCAGATCTTGGAGGTCCTCCTAAGGATGCTGGTTGGACACATGAAACCTGTCAAATTCGCTCACACCCCGCCCGGTCAGATCGGGAACTACGTTTTCTTGCCGTTGTGCGCGTTGATGCTGGCTTGGTCTCTTAGATCCAACATGAACGAAGAAGGAAACCCTTCTAACCCTGAATCTGCTCGTCCAAAGTGACTGTCACCAGCGCAATGCCGCGATCAGAGTGCCGGCCACGCACAGGTTAGCCGTTAGCAGCCACAGCCCGCGTGACCGCTCGGTGTGGAGATTGAACCAAAGATAGATCCCGCTTATCCCCAGAAACAGCAGAATTACCGAGACGCAGGCCAAGACAACGCCCCACGCGTTCCGGGGCCAGGTTTCGTTCTTGAGGCCATGGAAGTGGTGCAGGCGGTTCAGAACCCCCAACACCCCCACAGATGTACTGCGGACCCGCACGCGCCCTAATTTCGAGATGTAGAAGACTTGGTATTGGGCTCCAGCCGAGGTGATGGTGAAGCGAAACCCGCCCGGCGTGTTCTCCAAGCCCCCGAACTCGCCGTTGTAATTCTGCTTGTCCATCACCAACTTGGCAACGGGTCGGGGTTGGAGACCAGGCGGAACAGAGAATTCCGCAGCTGCCAGCTGACGGCCCACATCCAGCTTGTGGGCCATCTGGACGGCACTGATCCCGTAGATCAAGAGGAACGGGATGGACAGCAGGCCAAGGATCAGGTGGGTATTTCGCAGCTTCCCGTACATGTCTACCTCACAAGAATGAACAAAGCCGCAGCGGCGCCCAGTCCGACGAGGAATGCCGCTTGCCCAAGCCGATAGGGAAAGCGGGCGCGCAGTCCCATCCACAGTCCGGTCAGGACCATGGCGAGCAGGCACCAGATGGAGAATTCGATGTACCAAGCCCAAGCTCGGATCGCCCAGCCAGAGGTGCGTTCGGCAATGGTGGTTGCGTGCAGGTTGTCAACGAATCGCCAGACGCTGTTCCGCAAGGTCTCGATCCGAATCTGGTGGCGATCCTCCAGCACGGTGACGCGCTTCAGCCCGTTGACGCTGTAAAAATTGACCACCAACTGGTGGTCGGCATTTCGCGTTGTGAAGGGGACAGCGGAATTCTCCGGCTGAAGGGCGGCCTCGACAGCCAGCGCGACATCCTTGTCGGCTGCGATGTCGGGAGCCGAGAACGAGCGAATTTCGACAACACTGCTGCCGCCGTTGTGGAAGATATCAGGCGCATCCAAGGTCACAACCAAGCCCGCCACACCAAAGACAATTACGCTGGTAAAATTCAACAGGCCCGCGTAAATATGGACTTTGCGTGCAAAGCGGTCAAGCCACTGCATGTGCTACCCCTCGCCGGGACCTATTGGGCGGGAAACTTTGTGGACTGGCGGGCGACCAACTGCCATTTTCCGGAGACCTTGACGAAGACCATGAGAACGTCGAGATGAGACGTTTCGCCCGCAGCGTTGGTAAAATCGCCCTTTGCCTTGAAGATCCCGGTGTTTCCATAGACACGGACAGTCGGGTCCTTGAAGACGATATTTTTGGCAATCGATCCCGGCTTGGATGCCGCCGCGATCGCCTCGGCCTTGGTCTCGGTCTTACCGCTCGAATGCTCGTACGTCAAATCCGGGTGGTAGAGCTTGCCAAGGGCCGCCGCATCGCCCTTCAGCATGGCGACCCGGTAGGCCTCCGTCGCGGCAGTGATTTCCTGATCCGCCACCGACGCAAACGCGGGAGAAACCAAAAGGAAAAGAGCCAGTACGGTCTTCATGAAAGCTGTGTCCTCGAACTTGGAGTGACGCGTGAACTACTTGCGGGAGCCGCCGCGCGGGTTCTTCAGGCGCGTTTGGCGCATTTTGGTCTTGTTGCGCTTCGGCTTGCTGATGATGAAAGTGCCGCTACCGATGTATTGCGACTTGTAAAGTTTGTCTTCTGCGGGTGCTGTTGTCTCTGACACGATGAACTCCGTTATTTCTTAAATCGAATTTTCATTGTAGCGCGAAGCACGTGACACCATGGAGCTAGTGCTGTCAACCTGCGTTTGGGGTATATGGGGATGGATTCTCGCGGCTGGGTTCTTGGTCAACCCTCCAGTTCTGCGCGCGGCAGAGCCAGCCTCGCCGCAGGCAGGATTGCCAACCCCTGCGGAGATTGACTCGGTCATGCGGGAGCTCGGCGACATCACGGGTTTCCGGGTCGTCAAGAGACTGCCGTTCCAAATGGTCACCAAGCAGGAAGTCAACGCCTTCCTCAGCAAGCAGATCCGGCGGTCGGTGCGACCTTCCGAGATCCGGGCGGAGGAGATCACGCTGCGGAAGTTCGGATTTGTACCCAGCGACTTCGACCTCAGGAAGACCACCATCGACCTTCTAACCGAACAGGCTGCCGCCTTTTACGACTTTCATCGACGCAAGCTCTTCATCTCCGACTGGGCCAACCGCAGTATGCGCGACGAGGCGTTGTCCCACGAGTTGGCGCACGCGCTTGCCGACCAGAACGTGTCCATCGGAAAATTTCTTGCCAAGGGCGGAGATGACAGCGAGACGTCCATCGCACGGGAGACCGTCGTGGAGGGGCAGGCATCTTGGCTG
Source organism: uncultured Acidobacteriia bacterium (assembly GCA_903925015.1). Taxonomy (GTDB): domain Bacteria; phylum Acidobacteriota; class Terriglobia; order Bryobacterales; family Bryobacteraceae; genus BOG-234. The sequence continues at coordinate 46,239 of CAIYDY010000373.1, read as the reverse complement.
ATGCTGGAGTTGGCCGCGCGCCGGGATGGACGAAGCCTGAAGGATCCCGAGACGGCCGCGGAATTCCTGCGCGACCAGACGGACACGCCCGACTCCAACTATCCGGTCTTCAGTGGCGCCCCGCTCTACATTCGGGCGACCTTGATGTTTCCCTACGAGCAGGGGGAGAAATTTCAGCAGGCGGTTTTCTTGAAGCAGGGTTCGGGCGCATTCCGTCAGGTTTTCGAACATCCCCCCACATCGACGGCCCAAATCCTACACCCCGAGCGCTACTTCGCCAATGTTGAATCGACCACTCCGACCTTGCCGAAACCGGAACGGGGCGCAAAGACGCTGATCGGGGGCACACTGGGCGAGCTTGACCACCGGGTGCTGTTGCGGCAATACGTGGACTCAGGGACGGCTGCGGTTCTGGGACCGAAACTGCGCGGGGCAGCGTACCGGGTCGATGAAGTCAAGAAGACCGGAAGGATGACGTTGATTTACGTTTCCGAATGGGAGTCGCCCGAGGCTGCTGCTGAATATTTCCGGGCATACACACGTGTCGTTCGCGGCAAGTGGAAGTCTGTCGAGGTTTCGGAGGAGGATGCCGGGAAGATCCAAGGAAAGTCTGAGGATGGCTACTTCCGGGTCACCGTCAAGGGGAACTCTGTCTTGAGTCTTGAGGGGTTTGCCGCAAAATTGTAATGGTGGTGGCCAGAGACGGGATCGAACCGCCGACACGCGGATTTTCAGTCCGCTGCTCTACCAGCTGAGCTATCTGGCCATTCCGGGTGGAATTTCTGTCCGTCCGCAAGGCCAAGAAGGCTTGCCGCCGACAGAAATTCCAGTATACCCTGGCACATGCGCTGGCGTCACCAGCAAAGTGACGACTTCGAAATGCTAGGCAGGCAGCAGGGCTTTCAATGCCTCGCCCGTATCCGCGAGGACATCCGCGTGGAGACTGTTTCCGTGGGAATCCATCGTAACGATCGCCGGAAAATCGTATACCCGCAGATGCCACATGGCCTCGGGAATGCCGAATTCCACCAAATTGACGTCCAAGACTTCCTTCACCGTGCGGGCGTAGAACTGTGCCGCACCTCCGATGCCGTTCAGGTAGACGGCACCGTGCTCCTTGAGTGCAGCCAAAGTCTTCGGACCCATCCCGCCCTTGCCGATCACAGCCCTTACGCCGTAGCGACCGATCACGTCGGCTTGGTAGGGCTCCTCACGGATGCTGGTGGTCGGACCGGCGGCTTTCACGGTCCACTTGTCGCCGTCAGGAGTCGACTCCTTCATCATGACGGGTCCGCAATGGTAGAGAATGGCACCATTAAGATCCACCGGCGGTGGATTTTTCATCAAGTACGCGTGGACCGCGTCGCGGCCGGTGTACATCTCGCCGCGGATCACCACCACGTCGCCGACCTTCAGGGAGCGCACAACTTCCTCTGTCAACGGTGCCGTCAGGACAACTTCGCGACCGGAGAGCGGGAAGCCGGCCGTGTGCGCCATCTTCTCAACAGGGCGGGACGGATCCCGGTAGAGCCACTGTGAAATCGCACCGTCGACAGGGTCGAGGCGAACTCCCAGACGGCGGAAGGCCCAGCATTCATAGGCAACTGAAACGAAAAAACTGGCCGGGAGACGGTTCGCAGCTGCTACTTTACAGCCGATCAGCGAAACCTGGCCGCCGAAACCCATTGCACCAACGCCCAAGGTATTTGCCTCGCGCATCACGCGAGCTTCCAGTTCCGCAAGGACGGGATCGGGATTGGTGTCGTCCAGAGTTCGGAACAGCTGCTGTTTGGCGACATCGTAGCCGTGGCCTCGGTCGCTGCCGATGCAGACGCCGAGCGCGCCTGGCGCACAACCTTGGCCCTGTGCCTGCCACACGGCATGGAGAAGGCACTTGCGGACGCCCTCGATATTGCGGTCAGCCCGGCCAAGGTGCTCCAGATTCATAGGGAGCGAGTACTGGATGTTTTTGTTTTCGCAGCCTCCGCCCTTGAGGACGAGCTTGACCTCGATATCACTCTCCTCCCACTGCTCGAAGTGGATGACGGGGGTTCCCGGGCCGAGGTTGTCGCCGCTGTTGGTACCGGTCAGAGAGTCGACGGAGTTGGGACGGAGCTTGCCGAGCTTTGTGGCCTCCGCAACGGCAGCCTTGATCGCCTTTTTGATCTCCAGCTGGTTGACGCCCACTGGGGTGTGCACATAAAACGTCGGCATGCCGGTGTCCTGGCAGATGGGCCCTTCGTCCTCGGCAGCCATGTCGACATTGGAATAGATGATGTTCAAGGCTTGCGAAGCCTGGGTGCCGGGTTTCTCGCCGAGACCTGCCGCAGCCATGGCGGCACGGACATCGGGGGGAAGGTTGGTCGCGGTCTGGGTGATGAGTTGGACGAGGCTGCTCTGGAGGAAGTGCATCGCTTCTATCATGACATTGCCCCATGATGACATCGGACGGCGGGGCCGTTACAATTGAGCGCATGGCAGCGTTGGACTCGAAGTCGGCGGAAATGCAACTGACCGGATTCTTGGACAAGTTCACACCGGAGATCGCGGCATCAGCCAAGTCAATTCTCGCGGCGATGCGGGCCCGGCTGCCAGGGGCGGTTCAGCTGGTCTACGACAACTACAACGCTCTGGCAATTGGCTTCGGGCCGTCGAGGCGGGCGTCGGAGGCGGTGTTCTCCATTGCCGTGTACCCTCGATGGGTTAGTTTGTTCTTTCTGCAGGGAGCGCGGCTGGCGGATCCGGCGGAGTTACTGAAGGGTTCCGGGAGCGTGGCAAAACACATTGTTCTGGCAAGTGCCGATGACTTGGACAAGCCGGAGGTCTTGGACCTGATGCATCGGGCGATGCGGGCGGTGGAGATCCCGATTGATCCCAACGCCCAAGGGGAACTGGTGATCCAATCGGTGTCGGCGAAACAGCGTCCCCGGCGTCCAGCCCTGAAAGACTGAATGCTAAATCAACCGCGGGGCAGAGGTCCGGTTGCAATCGGGCGCGAATCGTCGCTGATCCAGTCCGACCAACTGCCGGCGTAGAGCTTCGCGTGTGTGATGCCCGCCAGTTCCAGAGCAAGGAGGTTGCCGGCTGCGCTGACTCCACTGCCGCAATATACGATGAGATCCTGCGCATCGGGCAGCCGTTCGCGCTGCTCGGCGGGTGACTTCCAGCGGCCATCCCGAAGACCGTCCGCCCAATTGGCATTCAAGGCTCCGGAGATGTGGCCCGCTTTCCAATCGAGCGGTTCTATTTCGCCCCGGAAGCGTTCCGGGGCACGGGAGTCGAGCAGAATGGTGCTTTCGGGGCGGGATTGCACGGTAGATGCATCCACGATCATGTCGGGGCGGGGTTGCGCCCGAAAATTGGCGGTCGGAAGGACGGGTTCCTGAGTCTCGATGGTGCCTCCGGCATCAACCCACGCGGGCAAGCCGCCGTTGAGGACAACCACGTTGTCGTGGCCCAGGTAGCGGAGGAGCCACCAAAGATGGGCCGCGTAGAATCCCGTTCCCGTAGAGGGGTCGTCATAGGCCACCACCAAATGCTGATTCGAAATGCCGAGTCGGCCGAGGACGGCCTCCAGCGCTGCGACTGGCGGAATCGGGTGACGACCGCCTACCCGGTCGGCCCTTACCGGGGCGCAAAGATCGCGTTCGAGGTCTACGAAAACAGCGCCGGGGATATGCCCTTCGAGGTACGCCGTGCGACCTTGGTCGGGCTTCCCAAGAGCGAATCGCGTGTCAACGATGCGGAGATTGTCGTCGGCGCAATGTTCCAAGAGCCAGATTGCTTCGACGAGAGGCCAGTTCATTTCCCGAGAATATCGTAGCCAAGGGATTTGCGGACGAGGTCGGACGGGTGGACGACGGTGATGCCGGGGAAGCGGGTGAAATCGGCACCGTTGAAGGTGAGGATGTTGGTGAGGCCATGGGATTTCATGGCGGCGACGATTCTGGCGTCGTGGGTGGGTTTGCCGGAGACGCGGTGTTCGACGACTAGGGATTCCCAGATGGGGTGGATGCGTGGATTGTCGGGAAGCAGTTTGCAAAAATAGAGGAGTTTGCCAACCTCGGTAGCCGCTCGTTCCGGAGACAAACCCAAGCCATTCTGGGCGGCTGGCCGTGTAGCTACCGCCCAAAGTTCAACAATGTTCTGGGGTCGGACTTGAGCCACAATGCCGAGCCAACGCAACTTGGCGGCGGCGTCCGTTGCCAGAACGTGGTGTGGATGGGCGGGTTGAATCGTCCGCAGCAGGATGTTGGTATCGAGCAGCAACTATAAGCCCCGGTCTGCGTATATGCTTTCCCGACTCATGTCGTAGTCCGAAAGTACGGGCGTGTTCCGGTCAAGGCCTGCCAGAAAGTGATCAAAGCGAGCCTTCCATTCCTCAAAGGGGAGATCGTTGGGATCTTCAATCGGAGGCTGAATCTGTGGAATCACCAATTCCTCCAACCACCGCTCGGGCGTTAGGCCCCGCTGACTCGCGCCATCAAGCAAAATGGCGGCCTTGTCCGCTGGCAGCTCTATTGTCAGTGTCATCCGGTAGCCGTCCTCCCCTCCAGAATACCCGAATTTCACTACACAATTGCCGCTGGCGGGGGCGGATCCTCCGGGCGGCCGGCGTTGGCCAGCGGCATATTGATCAGCACCAGGGCCAACAGCGCCAGCACAACCAATCCGGCGGTGTACGACGGGTGTTTGAACATTTCCGGCATCGGCATGCCGAGCATCTTGAACACGTCATCGGGAATCTTGATATCGGCAACGGCAAAACCAGCCGTGACCAATCCCATCAGCGCCTCGCCCGCAATCATGCCGGACGCAGCCAGCACCCCCACGCTCTCAATCCGAATCTTCTGTGACTCGTTCATGCCCCGCCGGGTTGCGATCATGTCGCTCAGCCAGCGCACCACGCCGCCAGCAAAAATTGCGAACGTGGTCCCGAGCGGCAAATACATGCCGATCGCCACCAGCATTGGGCTCTTCACCCCGATCATGATGAACGCGACGCCCATCAGGATGCCCGCAATGATCAGTGGCCACGCCATATCACCGCCGACGATTCCTTGCGAAAGCGATGCCATCAAGCCCGCCTGGGGCGCGGGGAGCTTCGCATCGCCGAATCCAATACCGCCCATCTTCATGTTGCCCTCATGGAGCAGCAACAGCGGGAAATACATCACCGCGCTGGCGAGCACCACGGCGATCAGTTCCACAATTTGGATGCTGCGCGGCGTGCCGCCAATGATGTAGCCAACCTTGAAGTCCTGGAGGAGTTCGCCCGCAACCGCGCTGGATACGCAGACCACAGCAGCCACGCCCAGCACCGCGATGACCCCGCCCTGGCCCTTGACGCCCAGTGCGACCATCAAGAGCGCCGCAATAATCACGGTGGAAAGGGTCAAGCCCGAGATCGGGTTATTTGACGAGCCAATCACGCCCACCAGATACCCGGAAACGGTTGCAAAGCAGAACCCGACAACCAGCATCACAATGGCGGCTACAAGCCCGGCCACCAAGCCACCGGAGAGGTAGGTGTAGAGCACGATCATCAACCCGAACACCACGAAAATTCCAGCCAGGACGATACGGGAGCTCATGTAGCGCTCCGTCCGCGCGGTCAATTCCGCAGGTGCGGAACCAGCCTTCATCTCGGCAAAGGCCCTTGCCAAGCCGCCAAAAAGCGACTTCCGCATCTTGAACAGCGTATAGGATGCGCCCATCAGCATGCCGCCCACCGCAATCGGGCGAACGATAAACCGCCAGACGGCATTCGCAATTCCCAGCCACGATTCATCGCCGGTGGCATTTGCCGGCAGGAAGGCGTGCAACTGCGGTCCGAGGAAATACATTAGCAGCGGAATCAACAGGCCCCAAGCGATGATGCTGCCCGAAAAGTTCAACGAGGCGAGCATCGGGCCGATGACATACCCGACGCCGACGTAGGCCGGGCTGATCGTTGGACCAGAAAAAATGGTCACACCGCCGGTCTGCAGGAAGTTCTTGGAGCCCGGCGCACCCAAGCGCAAGGCCGAGCGGCCAAGCGTGCCCACGTTGAAGAACCAGTCCATGTCGGTGGCGAAGAAATTGAATGCACCGGCGAGGAACACACCCGCACCCAACGCCATGTTGTAGAGCAGGTATCGGGCTGCGTCGGCGCCCACTTGGCCAGCCTTGTGGATTTGGGCCGCGGCTACCGACTCGGGGAACGGCAAGTCGGGATCCTCGACAAGAGTCCGCCGGACCAGCGACACGAACAGCACGCCGAGCACGCTGCCGATCATCATCAGCGCCGTCGATTTCCAATAGGCGGTACCCGGGCTGAAATCGAGCCAAGAATGCGACAGGACAAACGCCGGAATGGTGAACACGGCGCCGGCCGCGACGGATTCGCCGATGGATCCGGCTGTCCGGGCGATATTCTCCTCCAGGATGCTGCCCTTCCAGATACGCAGGATCGCCATGGAGATCACAGCTGCGGGATATGTTGCGGCGATGGTCTGTCCAGCGCGCAGGCCGAGGTAGGCATTCGCGGCCCCCAGCACAACGCACAGGACGAGTCCGAGGAGCACCGCGCGGAGCGTGAACTCCTTCATTTGGACCCCGGGCGGGACAAACGGTTGGTGCTTGGGAGGAGTTTTCGGGGTCATGCGAGTTTTGCCTTGATCTTTTCGCTCAACGAACGGCCATCCACGGTCTTTCCGGCCAGCTTGGCTTGGACCGACTTCATCACCAGGCCCATTTGTTTCGCGGTGGTAGCACCGGTTTCGGCGATAGCAGCCGCAATCGCCGCATCAATGTCGGCCTCGGACGCGGCCGCGGGCAAGTAGGCCTCGATCATCAACTTCTCCGCCTCCTCCTTCAGCGCCGCGTCCTCGCGACCACCCTTGCGGAACATGTCGGCGGAATCGATGCGCTGTTTGACCAGGGATTTGAGGATCTGCTGCTCGTCGGCCTCGGTGAGCGGTTTTGACGGATCCACAACCGCCGCCTTCTGGATTGCGGTCTTGATCATGCGGATCGTGGAGAGGCGCATCTCCTCCTTGGCCTTCATGGCCGTAACGAGGTCCTTCTGCAACTGGTCTAAAAGGGGCATAAGCTTGTTATTCTAAAGACTCTACTTCGTTAGACTCTAACCGGTTTCCATGCACATCCGCAAGCAGCGTCTTTTGACGCCTGGTCCGACCCCCCTTTACCCGCCCGCCCTGCACGCCATGATGGCCTCGGACATCCACCACAGGACCGAGGAATTCCGCAGCATCTACAAGTCCGCACTGGCGGACCTGAAGGAAGTTTACGGCACTTCGAACGATGTTTTGTGCTTCGCGGCGTCCGGTACGGGTGCCATGGACGCGTCCGTTTCGAACCTTTTCTCGCGCGGCGACAAGGTGATTGTCTGTGCTGCGGGCAAGTTCGGCGAACGATGGGTTTCAATCGCCAAGGCCTACGGCCTGAATGCGACCGTTTTGGATGCAGCCTACGGCGACGTGGTGACTCCCGAACGGCTGGAAGCAGCACTGCAGGCCGAGCCGGGCGTCAAGGGGGTCTTCGTACAGGCGTCGGACACGTCCACCGGGGCCGAACATGACATCCGCGCGATGGCAGCTTTGGTGAAGCCGACCGACGCGATCTTCGTCGTGGACGGCATCACAGGCATGGGCACCATGGAGCTGGACGTCGACGGCTGGGGCATCGACGTGCTGGTGGGCGGTTCGCAGAAGGCGTTCATGATCCCGCCAGGACTGGCTTTCGTGTCCGTGAGCCCGAAGGCTTGGGCGCACGCGGCCAAGGCCGACCTTCCACATTTTTATTTCGACTTCAAGAAGGAAAAGAAGAGCGGCGACGCGGGCGAATCCACCTGGACCCCGGCGACCTCGCTGATTCTCGCACTCGCCGAGTCGTTGAAGTACGTGAAGCGGGTCGGGATGGCAAACGTGATTGCAAACGCGCAGCTTCTGGCGTCGGCGACACGCGATGCTTGCAAGGAACTGGACCTCGATCTATTCGCGACGCGGCCCGGCAGTTCCGTGACGGCCGTGAAAGCGCCCGCCGGAATGGATTCCGGGTTGATCGTCAAAGGCCTGAAGCAATTCGGCTCCGTGATCACCAACGGCCAGGGCAGCATGAAAGGGCAGATTTTCCGGTTGGCGCACATCGGATACTTCGACATCATCGACATGTTCGGCATGGTTGCCGCGCTGGAAATCGTGCTGCGCGCAAATGGGCACCAAGTGGAACTGGGCAAGGGCGTCGCCGCCGTGCAGCGGGCCTACGAGGCTGCGCGCAAGGCTTGATTCCGTTGACAACCCCCTTTTACCTCGGTGAAGAGGAAGTCCGGAAGCACTTGGCGTTTGCGGATTTACTTCCCGCCGTCCGACAGGCGCTGATTGATTTTTCTGCCGGGAATATCCAGCAGCCCGTGCGGAGTGTCCTCAGGGTGGAGGAGCACGATGGCTGGTTCGGGGTGATGCCGGCGGTCGCACCCGAAGTTTTCGGAGCCAAGCTGGTCACATTCTTCCCTGGCAACACTGGAAAACTGCCGACGCACATGGCGATGATCCAGCTTTTCCGCAAGGAAACGGGAGAACCGCTGGCCGTCATGGACGGACGGCTGATCACCGAAATGCGGACGGCCGCGGTATCCGCCGTGGCGATGGACGTTCTGGCACCAAAGAAAACGCCGGTGCTGGCGTTTTTGGGTTCCGGTGTGCAGGCACGGTCGCATCTGGAAGCGCTGCGCTTGGTGCGGAGCTTTGACGAAATCCGGGTCTGGAGCCCAACCCGCAAGAACGCCGAAGCGTTTGGCGTGGAAAGCGGGGCCAAGGTCTGCGACTCTGCGCGGAGCGCTGTTGAGGGAGCATCGGTCGTCGTAACAGTGACCAGTTCGGGAGAGCCCGTGCTCCGCGGGGAATGGCTGGAACCCGCCACCTTTGTTTGCGCCGTGGGAGCGGTGGGCCCCAAGCGCCGCGAATTGGATACCGCCGCCATGCAGGGGCGGGTGGTGGTGGAATCGCGGGCAGCTGCGATGCAGGAATCGGGAGATGTGCTGCTGGCGGGAACCGGCGTCTACGCGGAACTCGGGCAAATTCTTGCCCGGCCCGAATTGGTGGAGCACGGACCGCGATTCGTATTCAAGTCGCTGGGAATCGCCGCGACGGACATTGCTGCGGCCTGGATGGTCCTGAACAAATTCCAGCAGGCCTAGAAATTGATCTGGAACCAGCGCGTGAACGCTGATTTCGCTGTGGGACGCTTCACCTTGCGCCACCCGAGCTTGGGCGGATGGGTCGACGGCTGTTCAACTTTGTCCACTTTGACCTCACCGGGCTTGAATCCCCCAAGCGTCATCGCATCACGGATCGCAGCGCGCAGTTCATCCCCGGTAATCGAGCTGCCGGGCTTGCAGTCGAGGGTCAGCCTGTTGGCCTCCAAGTCGAACTTCACCCACTCCACGTCGGGTACCCGGTAGATATTCACCGAGATGTTGAAAAAACCGCGCGGCGAGGTGATCCCGTTCACCCCGGCCGTCGCGCGAGTGATCACTTCGGCATTCAAGGACGCTGCTGCAATCAAAAACGCCAGAAGGCGCATCATGCATGCCTCCGGGCGGACTTCCTCCAGACCGGCATGGCGAGGTAGTACTCGAAAAACATCATGTAGCCGATCTTCTGGGTCGTTCGGCCTGTCCCGTTCAAATCCTGCATCAACGGCAGCACCACGCCGCCGCCTACCTGCCACCGGAGACTGGAAAGCTGCAGTGTGGCGCTTTCGCGGAAGATACGGCCACCGGAGTTTGCCGAGACGATGCCGCTTAGGTGGTCCCGGCTGTCGCGAAAATAGTTGCTCTCAAGCGAGATGTTGGCAACGTGCGGGAGCCCTTCGGCAGGCATGTGGAACGGCCAAAACTTGTACTCGAAATGCCCGTCGAAGCGCATTTCGCTGCCCAAGCTGAAGTTGGTGGCGGAAACCGGATTGTAGCGGTAGGTGGCATCTGCGTTGGCGCTTACCCGGTGGTATTGAAGCCCTAGCGCCACGCCAACATAGGGGTCGAGCGTCCCCGAGCCCGTTTGCAGGGACTTCGATTGCAACTTGCCTTGAAAGGTGAACCGGTTGTCGCCGGTGGGCAGGAAGGCCCCGGCCAAAGGGGCGATGCGAAAGGTCACGCCCGGCTTGTCGATTTTGTAGAGAGTGTAGCGTGCGTAGAGATTCGTATCCCCGGCGCCCCCGTTGAGAGGGCGGTACGCACCTGAATTCAACGATGTGAAGCCTTGGCTGAACCCTGCGAACAACGCAAACTTAGTTGTCACGCCGTATCCGACACTCACCGGAAACTGAAAATTGTTCAACTGGTGGGTCGAAAACGAGGGCTGCAGGTTGAACCGGATGATTACTTGGTCTTGGCCAACTGGCAACGATGTCGCAAACGTAACCGCGGATGCGGCAGCGGTAATCGGCAATATGAACGCCGCAGCAGCAACGCGCAATGGATTCGGCAAGTATTCTCCTAGAAGCTCGATAGAACTTCCAGTGTACAAGAACCGTTACCTCTTGGCTGCGGCCTCTGCGGCGGATTTCAGCTGGGCCAAGCCCTTCTCGAAGTCCTTGCCAACCATTTGGTCCATGCTGACGAAGGTGGACATCGCTTTGAGCAGGAAGTTGTTTTCGCCCGTCATCGTCCAAGTGACAGCGCTTCCAGCACCCTCGGGCGACATTTCCAGCTTGACGACACTCGATGATTCATACGGCTTGGTGAACGCCAGATTGATGGAAACGCTTTGGCCCGGCTTGCTTTCCACGATTGTCATCACGCCGGCACCGGCTTTGTCATTGCCGGTCCACTTGTAAACAGCGCCCACTCCCGACGACGGCCCCTCGTAGGTTTCCTTCATTTGGGGATCGAGCTTGGCCCAAGGCGACCATTGAGTCCAGTTGTGGAAATCGTTCACAAAACCAAACACCGTTGCCGGAGGCATGGCAATGCTGGTTGTGCGGGTGACGAGGTAGGTGGCGGGTCGTGTTTGCACGTACGCCGCCACCACGATCAGTGCGAGAACGAATGCAAGGAGAACTTTTTTGATCATGGTCGGCCTTTCGGTGGGGACCTGATCAGTCTACCCCAAGAGCTAACGTGCCACCTCAAAATCGGCGCGGCAGCCACGGTCGACCCATATGCCGCGTCGGTCGTAGCCCCAGCTTTCACCTTGCCGACATTCGCGCTCACCGCGCTGGCGCAGCAGCACGACGCCGTTGCGGGTGTTGGCTTCGCAGAATGTGCGGCGGCCTTCGAAGGAACTGCAGCTCAACACCACTACGTCGCGACGGACTTCCGGACGCCGCTCGCCTTCCCGATAGCGGTCGTCGCGATCGCGTTCGCGCTCCGAATAGATGGGCGGAGGGGGCGGAGGCTGCACGAAGGCGGCACCCCTCCAGAGCAGTTCGAAGGTGTAGCCCTCGCGCCCGCCCTTGGTGTCTTCAATCCGGACCACGGCCACGCCCCGGTTGCTGCGCGGGTCGCTTTGCAGGAAGATGCGGCCCCGTCCGTCGATGCCCCGGAAGCGGAAGTCGATGGGATCCGCTGGAATCGGGGCGCTGCAGACCATGCGTCGCCATTCGGAGGGCTGGCCGGAAAGGGTCACGATACGGCCACGGTCGCCGGAAACCTCAACCACGGCGACGTCGTCCACATTGACCTCGATGTTGCACCGGCCCTCGTTGGCCGGGCCGCCCGTTATGTTGGCTCGAATATCGCGGACCTCCTGGTTGAAACGGGGCTGGGCGGAGAGCTGGCTCCCCAGCGCTGCCGTCAGCAAGATGGTGAAAATTTGTGTGCCGGTCCTCATGTCCAATACGACGCAGTTCGCGCCCCTCCGTTGCCCATGATCCCATTAAATCGGGTTCATGGAACCTCTTGTGAATGCCTTTTAATTCGTGACCGCGGCAAGAACACGCTGGATCAGGCCGTCCATGCCGCTGTTCTGGTGCCACCGCCAGACGATGACGATGTCGTGCTCGGGATCGATCCAGATCGTGTTGGAGCCGTTTCCGATCGCTGCAAAGCTGGTGGTGGGCGCGCTGGGCCACTTCTGGTGCTTGGTGTTGAGCCACCAGAGATAGCCGTAGTCGGGACCGTGTTCACTGGCCACCACCGCATCGCGGAACCACAAGGCCGGGATCAGCTGGCGGTCGCCCCATTTGCCCTGGTTGAGCGCCAGCAGGCCAAAACGGGCCATGTCGAGGGAGTTCATCCACAATCCCCCACCCCATCGGGTGCCGCCGCTCACAGACGGAACCTTCTTGCCGTTCAGGTCGATGGTGGAATTGCTGTACGGCACCCAGCGCCAAGTATTGGAAGCGCCCATCGGCTCCATGATGTTGTCCTTCAGCACGTCCGGCAGACCGCGTCCGAACAGTTTCAGCAGGGATAGCGAGAAGCGGTTGATGCGGACGTCGTTGTATTCGTAGTGCGTGCCGGGGTCGAGGATGGCGCGTGGTTTCATTTCACCCGCGCCGTAGGCGTCGTGGCCGATGAAATTGGCGTTCTTGGACCACATTTCGCCTTCCCACTCACTTTCCTGGCGGAGGTGGTTTTTCCAAGTGATCCTAGCGTTGTGCGGGGAATCGTAACCGCCGTCGTGGATGTAGTTGGCGACCGAATCGTCCACGTTCTTGATCAGCCCACGGGAGACGGCCAAGCCCGCGATGGTGGAAAGAAAGCTCTTGGCTGCACTGTACATCGGGTCTACAGCGGAGGTATCGCCGAACTCGGCAACGATGTAGCCATGGCGGATGATGAGGCCGTTGGTCGGAGCGCGCTTTTCGGGAACCGGGCCGAGGGGAGTGCCGAACGACCGGACTTGGTCCTTGGCGAAATCCCAGCCGCTGTCATGGAATTGGGCGAACTCGACTGCCGCCTGGAGCTTGACGGTGTCGAAGCCGAGTTCCTTCGGTGCCTTTGCGGGCCATTTTCCTGCGGGCGGGTAGAAGGAGGCAGCCTGCGCAGTGGCGGCGACGGCAAATGCGACGGCAGTGAGGTTGCGGACCCGGTTCATGGCAATAGTGTACTTCGCGAAGGATCACTTCGCCGGTTTTTCCGGCTTCAGGTACGTTGCCAGAAACAAGTAGATCTCGCGGCGCGCCTCGCGGGCCAGCTTGGTGTCGAGCCGGTCGAACTCGTGGCCGCCGGGGGCGTCCTTGTAGATCTTGGATTCGAACTTCTTCCCCGCAGCCTTCAGCGCCGCGATGAAGCGCTCGGCCTCGATGATGTTCACGTCCTCGTCGTTGGTGTTGGCGTGGATCAGCAGGGGCGTCGCAAGTTTGTCCGCGTAGGTGATCGGCGAGCGCTTGACGTACTCCTGGATGTCGGCGTGGACGGTCTTGCCGATGTGCGTGGGCGCGGTGAAATTCGCGATGTAACCCTGCTCCTGGTAGCCCAAGCGGAGGATCAGATCGGTCACGGGCACTCCCGCGTAGGCCGCCGCATAGGCTTCGGGGTGCAGCAGGATGTTCATCAGCGTGATCATGCCGCCGTGGCTCCAGCCGATCATGCCCGCGCGCTGGGGATCGAGAAAATCGTAGGTTTCCAGCATCCAGGCCCGTGCACGGAAAACATCCTCCACCTCCGAGCCGCCATAGTCGATCTCATTTTGGAACCCCTGCCCGTAACCGGTGCTGCCACGGTAATCGGGTGCGATTACCGAATAGCCCTGCTGCACCAGCTCGCGGACCTGGTGGTACTCGTAGTCGCGTCCGAAATCGCTGTGGATTCCCTGGTGGGCGAAAACGAGGAACGGCTGCTTTTTCGAACGGTCGATGAACTTCGGGATGAACGTCATGGCCCGGATGATCAACGGATTCCTCGCGCCCGGCGCCGTGGGGTTGGCCGGTTTGTGCGGCGGGAGGCTGGTGTAGCGGATCTCGTCGATTTCCGCGATATCGCCTAGCATCCGATACCACTTGTCGATTTCGAGCGCCTTCAGAACTTGGTCGTTGGTGTTGTTCTGGGGGCCGGGTGCTGCGGCCACGGCAGCAGGGGTGGTCCGGGATGGGGCGGTCGTCTCGGCGGGCGGCTGCTGCGCGAGGCAGGCCCACCCGAAGGCTAGGGAGAAAGCGGCGGCGAAAAAGGGCGGACGTCGCAATGGCATCCCTGTCTTATAGCACTGTCCTGTCGGATTGCGATGGAAGCGAGACTTTCGGCGTACAATCGTGTTCGGACAATCATGATGCGGAAGTTTCCAGCAATCCTCGCCGTGACCGTACTTCTGGCCGCAACGGGCTGGGCGGCAAAGAAGAAGATCGCCACCGCGCCGACGGCGGCGACGGTGGCCGAAATGACGCCGGAGCAAAGAGTCATCCACGCATTGGATCGACTCGCCTTTGGTGCCCGCCCCGGCGACGTGGACGCGGTCGGAAAATCCGGCTTGGACGCTTGGATCGAAAGCCAACTGCATCCGGAATCGATTCCCCAAAACCCCGCCCTTGAGGCCAAGCTGGCCCCCCTGGAAACCCTGCGCATGTCCACCGCCGACATGCTGAAGCGGTATCCCAGCCAGCAAATGCTGAAGGGGATGGTGGATGGCCGCATCCCGCTCCCCGAAGATCCCCAAGCGAGGGCCGCGGCCAAATTCGCCATGGCCCGTTTTGCCAAGAGCCAGAAAGCGAACATTCTAGGCGACGAGGCCAAGCCGAGCGCCCCAAAGGACGAAAAGGCCCTTATCGCGAAGCTCCCGCTCACCGACGCGCAAAAACAGACCCTGCGCACCGGGTCCAAGGACGAACGCGCAGCCTTACTGTCATCCCTGCCCGCCGACCAGCTTATGGACGTGATCGACGCCCTTCCGGACGCCATGAAGGGCCGCCTCGCGGGACAAGCCTCGCCCGAGGTGCGGCGAAAGCTCCAAATCCTCCGTAGTCCGCAACAAGTGGTCAACCAGGATCTGATCGAAGGCAAGCTCTACCGCGCCGTCTACAGCAACCGGCAGCTGGAGGAGGTCCTGACCGACTTCTGGTTCAACCACTTCAACATCTTCCTCGACAAGGGTGCCGACCGCTTCCAGGCAACCGCCTACGAGCGTGACGTGATCCGCCCGCATGTACTGGGCAAGTTCAAGGACTTGCTCCTAGCCACCGCCCAGAGTCCGGCCATGCTGTTCTATCTGGACAACTGGCAATCAATGGGCGTGGAATCGCCCGCCAACAAGCGCGGTGGCAAAAAGCAGGGACTGAACGAGAACTACGGTCGCGAACTAATGGAATTGCACACGCTCGGCGTGGATGGCGGCTACACCCAGGCGGACGTAACGGAGGTAGCCCGCTGCTTCACAGGCTGGACCATCGTCCAGCCCCAGCGCGGAGGTGGCTTTGAATTTGCGGCCCGGATGCACGATCCGGGCGAGAAACACGTGCTCGGCGTGACGATTCCGGCAGGTGGGGGCAAGGAGGACGCGATGAAGGTCCTCGACATCCTGGTACAGCACCCATCCACCGCCCACTTCATATCCAAGAAGCTGGCAACGCGCTTCGTGTCGGACAACCCGTCCGAAGTCCTGGTCGCCAAGATGGCCAAAACTTTCACAGCGACCGACGGTGACATCCGCGAGGTTCTCAAGACGATGCTGGGATCGGGGGAATTCTGGGCCGCCGACAATTTCCGTTCCAAGGTGAAGTCTCCCCTCGAAATGGTGGTCAGCGCACTGCGCGCCGTGGACGCCGACATGGACAGCGCCCAGCAGATCGCCGGTCTAATGAACACCCTGGGAGAGCCGCTCTACCGCAAGCCGGAGCCCACGGGTTATTCAAACACCGGTGCCGACTGGATGAACTCGGCGTCACTGGTTGCGCGCATGAATTTCGCCTCGGGCTTGGCTCAGGGCCGACTCAACGGCATCAAGGTGGACCCGGCCCGCTTCAACGGTGCTGCAGACCAGATCGAACGCTCCATCCTGCTCACGGAGCCGACCGAGGACGCCAAACGGGCCATCCAAGCCGGTTTCGACGCGCAAAAGCAGATGCGTCCCGACCGAGTCGGTGCAGCGATAGCAGGGCTCACCCTCGGATCACCCGATTTCCAACGCCGGTAACCACATTCAGGAGCAACCACATGGCACTTTCAAGAAGAATTTTCCTCCGCGGTTCGGCAATTTCGATGATCGGTTCCGGGACCGCCCCACTCTGGCTGGAACGAGCGGCATGTGCGGCGGAAAGCACCGGCAAACGCAAGAAAGTCCTGGTCGCGATCTTCCAGCGCGGCGCAGCCGATGGACTGAATATCGTGGTTCCGCACGGCGACCCGAACTACTACGCCCTGCGTCCGGCCATCGCGGTTCCCCGCCCCAATGCGGCCAAACAGGCGGACACCGCCATCGACCTCGATGGATTCTTCGGCCTGCATCCGTCGCTCTCTCCACTCAAACCCATCTGGGACCGGAACCAGCTGGCCATTGTCCACGCGGCGGGCTCGCCGGACCCCACGCGCTCGCATTTTGATGCGCAAGATTATATGGAATCCGGTACGCCGGGCTTGAAGGCCACATCCGACGGCTGGCTAAACCGGGCCCTGCCCCCGGCGGTTGGCAAGCCGTCGCCGATCCGCGCCGTCAGCCTGGGACCTGCCACCCCCAGAACGCTCCGGGGTGGCAACAGTGTGGTGGCCATGGACAGCATCTCGACGTTTGGCGTCCGCGACGAGGCAGCCGCGCTAGTGCTGAAATCGATGTACGGCGGGTCGAAGGACCAGTTGCTGGGCAACACGGGCCGCGAAACTTTCGAGGCCGTGGCGATGCTGAAGGGTATCCAGCAGACACCCTACCAGCCTGCGGCGGGCGCGAACTACCCCGGCGGGAGGTTTGGCGAGAGCCTGAAGCAAATCGCTCAGCTGATCAAGGCCGATGCGGGGTTGGAAGTGGCATTCGCGGACCTCGGCGGCTGGGACCACCATGTGAACGAGATCGGCCAGAAGGCGTCGGTTGGGCAGTTGGCCAACCGGCTGGACGAATTCGGTGCGTCACTGGGGGCGTTCTACCAGGATATGGGAGACCGCATGGAGGATGTTGTCGTCGTCACAATGTCCGAATTCGGCCGGACCGCGCGTGAAAACGGCAACCGCGGCACCGACCACGGCCACGCCAACGCCATGTTCGTGATGGGCGGACCGGTGAAAGGCGGAAAGGTCTATGGCGATTGGCCCGGACTCGCACCCGAACAGCTATACGAAAAACGCGACTTGGCTCTGACCACGGACTTCCGCGCCGTGCTCGGCGAAGCCGTACACAGCCACTTGGGGAAAAAGACCATCCAGTCCGTATTCCCCAACTACAAGGGTGGCCCCGAGAAGTTCCGGGGCCTGCTGCGGGCGTAGCCTCGGCCTGCCTACTTCAGGGCCTTCTCAATCGCCGCCAGCAATTGCGGCGATTGGGGCTCCACGTCGGAGGCGAAGCGGGCGATGACCTTGCCATCCTTCCCGATCAGGAACTTAGTGAAGTTCCATTCTATATCGCCGCCCATGGATTTCGTCAGGAACTGGTATAGCGGCACCATGTCGGTGCCCTTCACCGAAACCTTGGCGAACATGGGGAACTTGACGCTGTATTTGGAACTGCAGAACTGCTTGATCTCGTCGTTGGTGCCCGGCTCCTGGAAGCCGAAATTGTTGGCGGGGAAGCCGGCGATCACGAAACCCTTGTCGCGGAATTTTTCGTAGACGGCCTCGAGACCCTCGTACTGGGGCGTGAACCCGCAGCGGCTGGCAACGTTGACCACCAGGGTCACCTTGCCCTTGAACGTCGCCAAGGGCAAAGGTTTGCCATCAATCGAGTCCATTGTGAAATCGAAAATACTGGACGCTGCCGGGAGCTGGACGGCTGCCGCAAGGCCCATCGCAAAGAAAACAAGCGTGGAACGGATCATGGCCGGAGTCTAGCATGTCCAGCCAGCTAAACTAAATAACAGGGCCGTGAATACACAGCCCAAGGAGCCGCAAATGTCAAAACCATACCACGAGATGAACCAAGCGGAACGACTCGCGGCTCGGATCGCCAAGAACCGCGAGATCGACGAACGCGTTAAGAACACGCCGCCTCCGGCTGAAAAGGCGAAAAAGAGGGCTCCGGCGGGAGGCGTTGCGCTACGTGCCAAGGGTGCCGACAACGCGCTGGACAAATTCCACGAAATCAAGAAAATGCACGGAATCGACGCGGCGACCGAATACCTCGAAAACCTCCGCCACCAGACGGACTAGTTCGCTCCCTTGCGCTTGGTGGGCTTCCTCTTCGGGGCCTTGCGCTTCTTCGCGGCAGCTTTCCACGACTTGTCCTGGGCAAAACCGCCCTGTGACGCGTGGATTTTGGCGGCCTTCGGGGCCTTGGTTTTGACCTTTGCCTCGGCTGCCGAGGGAACCAGCGCTAGACCGAGGGCCAACGCAATTGTGAGAGCGATACGCATGTTGCCCCTATCTTAACTGATCCGGAGTAGGAAAGTGCAAGTACACTTGCAAAAAACATCCTACGGTCGCCAAGACGCATCCGGTTGCAACGGCACGCCAGATCGCATCCTGCGTCCTTGTGGACCGGCTGGGCGTTCCTGCAAGGTACGCCACCACGAAACCCGTGGCCAGTCCACCCAAGTGCGCCCAGTTGTCGATGCGGAAGCCCGGAAATAATCCAAGCGCCAAAATCTGGACGACCCAGCGCAGATAAAAGTTTCGAATTTCCCTACCCACCGAGGTTCTGTTCATCACCCCGAAGGCGATCATAGCGCCGAGGAGGCCCGTGATACCGGCCGACGACCCTATGGACAGGCCGGGGTTCATATAGGCGCTCATGCCGAAGCCGCCAACAGTGGCAAACAGGTAAACCGACAAATAGCGCGGGGTGCCGTAAATCTGCTCCACCTGCGCGCCCAAGTCGTACAACACCCAGCTGTTCATGGCGATATGCAAAAGACCTCCGTGGAGGAAGCCTGCGGTCACCAGGCGCCACCACTCGTGGTTGCGGAACAGGCTGGGCCCGAATTTGGCACCGAATGCCCAGAGAACCTCGCCTTGGTTGCCCCATTTCTGCTCCAGCAGGTAGGTGGCGATGTAGAGGCCCACGTTGATCAACAGGATCAGGATGGTGGTGTAGTGGGCTTGGGGAATCAGCCCGCCAAGTACGGTTGCACCCTCGGTGCGCTCCACATAGCGCGGGCCCACGGGCTCGCTGCAATAGGGACAGATGCGGTCATTGGCGGTGATGAAAGCCCGGCAGCTCGGGCACATTCTACGGTTGTCCACTAGGCCTTCCTGGCGGTCGCCGCAGCGGCCTTCTTTTCAAATTCACGGGCAAAATGGTCGGGATCCGCTGAGCGTTTCACGGCGAGCCGGACGGCGATGGCCAAACCGACCAGCAGCTTGGCGATCTCAATGCCGGAATATGCACCGTGGAACTGCCAGAATGTGGCGTTGAGGGGATCCTTGGGGCCAAGGTCAGCAAGCTTCCGGCCCATCTCCGCAATGGTGGGGGAAAGCCAGAAATGCTGCACGCAAACCACGAGCATCAGGACACCGGTGCCCGCCAGCAAAATCTTCTGCGGGCGACCGCCGAAGAACAGCAGGCAGAACAGGCCTGGAATGATCAAGAGCTCGGCGGACTCCCAAGCGTCGAACAGAAAATTGTTCTCTTCGCCCGCGTTGCGGCGTAGAATCTCGCGCACCCGCTTGCGGCCGGCCTCGTTGAGGTCGATCGAGGTTTGGATTGCCCCCGGCTTGGCTAGGAATCTGTCGACGGTTTGAAAGTTCTGGGTAACGGCGACATCGACAAAGACGCCCGCGCCCAACCATGCGCCGAGCAGGAGCGCGGCGATTCTTCGATACTGGATCACTGCCCAGATTGTCGCAAACGGGCGAAGGTGTCCAAGGCGTTCACAAGTTTCTTGCAGCGATCTTCCCTTTGGCTTCAACGACATGCGAAAAATCGGCGTGGAATTCGGACCGGCGGGGCCTTACTATCGGGACCGCGGAGAGATCCGCATCCATTTTCAGAAAGGACATTCCATGTTTCTATTGAGTTCACTGGGACACGCGTTCGCCACGGCGGCGAACGACGTTGTGAAGGTTGCGAGGTTCGTCGAAAGCAAGGTGCTGCCGGAACTGCAAAAGGCGAGCGCGAGCGCGGCCACCATCGAGTCGATTACTGGATTGGTCAGCCCGCAGGCGGCCAATATTGAACGGATCGGTTTCGGCCTGCTCGGCCTGGTCATCAAGGCCGTGCAGGACGCAGATGCGGCGGGAAATGCCGGCGGGATCAATCTGGCCCTCGACGAGGCATTCATCGCAGACATCAAGGCAATCATACCCGCCGTCAAAGCGCAGGCTGCGATGGCGTCGGCGGCGGCTACCGCGGCCCCTGCAAAGTAGGGGTTGCAGCCGGACCGCGAACGCCTATTTCTTCGGCTTCCAGTAGTTGACGAAACCGTCGCGGTTCGGCATTTTCACTTTGGGCAGGGACTTGGCATCGAGCACTGCGTCCTTGGGAACCACTCCGTCAATTGAGAGCAGGTAGGCAGTAACGGCGTAGACATCGTCGTCCTTGAGCGACTGCGGAGCTTGCAGCGGCATGGCGCGGCGGATGTAATCGAACACGGTGGTGGCTCGGGGCCAGAAGCTGACGGCGGTCTTGATGGGCTTGTCGGAGGCCAGGGTGCCGATACCACCAGTGAGGCGGTCCTGGGGCTTCCCCGCCCCGTCCGCACCGTGGCAGCCTTGGCATTTTTTCGAGTAAACTTCGGCCCCGGCGGCCACAGACCCGCTGCCGGGCGGCAAACCGGTGCCGTCCGGGGAGATGGTCAGGTCCAGCTTTGCGATTTCATCGGGGGCGAGCGCACGTCCCAGATTTTGGGCCGCAGCCGAAACGTTCAGAGCAAGGCAAAGGAGCAAAATCCTACAGATATACATTCGACACCGTCCCGTCGGCGGCAACCGCCCAACTCTGGATTCCATTGAAGTGATAGAACTGGCCCGTGGCGTATTGGGCCACCCATGCGGCACGGGTCGGCTGTGTTTCGCCAGTCTCGTCAGTGGCGCGGCTGGCGAGGACGGAGGGACGACCGTCCCACTTCCATGCGAGCCGGAACCGGGTCAAGGCCTTGGAGAGGACAGGCTCGCCAAGCGCCGCCGGAGCCCACGTCCTGCCGCCATCGGCGGTGATTTCCACCTTCGACACCTTGCCCGCCCCGGTCCACGCCAGTCCCGAAATCTCATACAGACCCGGCCCCCGCATCGCCATGCCGAAGGAGGGCTTCACGATTGCCGATTTCACCGCCTGCAGAAACATGTATTGGCGGGCCTTGCCTCCGGGCATCAACTCGGTGTAGTGCGAGGTTTCGTCGCGCGCATCGACCGGAGCGTCCGTAACCTTCAGGCGGCGCAGCCATTTGACGCACATGTTCCCCTCGAAGCCGGGCAGCAGGAGCCGCATCGGATACCCTTGTTCGGGTCGGATCGCCTCGCCATTCTGGTACAGGGCGATCACGGCGTCGTCGAGGCATTTTTCCAGCGGAACGCTGCGGCTCATGGCGGCCGCGTCGGCACCCTCCGCCACCACCCATTTCGCGCCGGGCTGCACACCCGCCTCATCCAACAACGTCGAGAGCCTTACACCGGTCCATTCGGAACAGGACAGGAGGCCGTTGATACCGCCTGCAGTGGTTTGCGCGGGCTGAACGGATGCATAGCCGCCGGAATTGCCCGGGCACTCGATGAACCGGATGTGCGTCTCCATGGGATACCGCATCAGGTTTTCCATCGAAAAGGCCAAGGGGCGCTTCACCATGCCGTGGATGGCAAGTTCGTGCCGGGCCGGATCAATGTCTGGAATTCCGTTGTGGTGGCGCTCGAAATGCAGTCCGTTGGGGGTGATCGTGCCTTCCAGCAGATGCAGGGGCGTCCGTGACGACCCGGTACCCGGTCGACCCGGAGCGGGACTGAACGGACGCTGCACCTTTTCCTGCCATTTGGAGGGCATCCCGTAGCCTGAAAAACCACGGCCCGGTGTTTTCATCCAATCGGGCGACTGGCCCAATGCCAAGCCCGCGGCTCCGGCGGCGATCCCGGCAGCAACGCCGCCACCCAAGAGAAGGCGTCGATCCATCAGGCCGTTCCCGGCCACAAAGACGTCACTGCCCACAAACCCTTCCCGCTTTTTCACTGACCCAGAATATCAGGAATTTGCGGGCTTGCGCTTCACCCGTTCGCGGCCCGGCCACGTGCCTGTCTGCCCCGTGAGCGCACGCAGTTCGTCCATGAACGCCTGCTCGTCCTGGAAATCGCGGTACACGGAGGCAAAACGCACGTACGCTATCTTGTCCAACTCCTTGAGACGCTCCATCAGGAATTCGCCAATTTCGGTGGTGCTGATTTCACGGTCCGGCGAATCGGTGACCAGAGCCTCCACGGCATCCACCAATTCGGAGTGCTTCTGCATCCCGATGGGTCGCTTTTCGCAGGATTTAATGAGGCCCTTCAGGACCTTCTCCCTATCAAATTTCTCCCGCCGCCCGTCCTTCTTGACGACCATGTAGGGAACTTCGTCAATCCGCTCGTAGGTGGTAAATCGCTTCTCGCACGCCGCGCATTCGCGCCGACGCCGGATGGAATTGCCTTCCTTGCTTTCGCGCGAATCGATTACGCGGTCTTCCGCATGTCCGCAGTAAGGACAGGTCATGTGAGTCCGCCGCTCCTTCCATTCAATTCTATTGGCTGGCATGCGCTGGAGCACATAAAGTTCGTTTTGAACAGGTATAATCCGGCTGGACGGAAAAATGCGAAGACTCGCTGCGCTGATTTTGATATGGGCCGGAGTGACGGTCCAGGCTGAGCAACCCGAGGCATTCGAGGTTGTGTCATTGAAGCCATCGGCCGCGGGCACCAGAATCACCTCAAAACTCGACCGGGCTCAATTCACAGGCACGGCCCACACGCTGGCCATGCTGATCGAGAGCGCGTTTCCGAACTTGCGGGCACCGCAACTGAAGGGGCCGGATTGGATCCATCAGGAAAAGTGGGATTTCGCAGCAAAGCTTCCGTCCGGAATGCCAGCCGACGAGGAGAAGCTCTACCGCAGGACCGAGGCGATGCTGCAAATATTCCTCGCGGAACGATTCCATTTGAAGGTTAACTGGGAGACGAAGGAGCAACCGGTCTATACGTTGGTGGCCTCGGGCGGCAACAGGCTAAAGCCATCGGAACCCGGGCAGCCCGGCATCAGCTTCGCAAACGGGCGCGTTGAGTTCCGACACTTATCCATGGAGGATTTTACCCACTACCTGTCACCCAGTGGCCTGAACGGGCCCACGGACCGACCGGTTCTGGACAAGACCGGGCTTCCGGGATTTTACGATTTCAGCCTCGACTGGTCGCCCTCCGCGCCGCGGACGGATGGCACGGGGGACAACGGATCCATATTTACGGCACTTTCGAAAGTGGGATTGAAACTAGTGCCACAGAAGGGCCCGGTTGAATACTTGGTGGTGGACCACGCCGAAAAGCCCGTCGCAGACCGGGACTGAATTGTTCCTGTGGAAAAATTGAACCTCCGGGGGCCGTGCATCGTTCCTTGAACTGAAAGGTTTGCTGAAAGATCATGCAGGCGGCAGGACAAATCGCGGTGTCAAATTGGGGCTTCCACCCCACGGAGGCGACCGGATGGCAGACAATAGCGAAGAGCGGCTTGGATCAAGACAGCACACTTGTGGAACGTTGCCTGAGCGGTGAAGCCGCCGCTTGGGAAGGTTTGGTGCGCTTGCATACCCGGCGCGTCTATAGCATCTGCTACCGGTTCACCGGCCGGGATAGCGATGCGCAGGATTTGACCCAGGATGTCTTCCTCCGCGTCTACCGGGCGCTGGGTGGCTTCCGGTCCACCGAAGGTTCATTTGCGACATGGCTCACCCGCCTGACCCGCAACCTGTTGATCGACCACTACCGCCGCACGCGGAACGAGCGTGTGACGGATTCGATCGAGGAGCAGTTGCCGCGCGTCGAGGAAGGGTTTGTATCGGTAAACCGTCCCGATGCCGCGCTCGCCGGCCGGGAGGCAAGCGAGTTGCTGCAGGGCGCACTGGCCAAATTGTCGCCTGAACTGCGGGAAACCATTATCCTAAGGGATTTGCAGGAGATGGAGTACCGGGAGATTGCGGTGGTACTATCGATCCCCGAAGGCACGGTGAAGTCGCGGCTCAACCGGGGCCGGGCGGAACTGGCCCGATTGTTGAAAAAGCACCGTCCAGGTGCCTAAGGAATCAGGAATTACATAGATGTTGAGTTGTGAACAGTTCGAGATCCTCCTCGCCGATGCAGTCGACGGCGAGTTGAACGCCCCGGCAAGGGCGGAGGACAGGGCTGCGTTTGAACAACACAAGGCAAGCTGCGCGGCCTGTGCCGAGATGGCGGCCGACGTGATGGGCGCGGTGTCCTTCATCGGCATCGCGGCCGATGTGGAACCGCCGCCGGTGCTGGTTGCCAAAATTCTGCATGCGACGCAGGAAGGCAGGGAGTTCAACCTGCGGGCGGGCGGTATCCGGGGCTGGATCAACCGGACTTTCGCCCCCATCCTGCAACCCAGGCTGGTGATGGGCGCGATGATGACGCTAATGTCGCTGACAATGCTGACCCGTTGCGCGGGGGCACCGAAGAAGATCTTGAGTGCGGCGGATGTGGATCCGATCCGGATCTGGTCGTCGCTGGACGACCGATCCCACAAGATGTGGGACCGGGCTGTGAAGAGCTACGAAAGCATGAAGCTTGTCTATGAGATCCGGGGTCAGATCGACGACTGGAAACAGAAACAGGCGGACGAGGAAGCTGCTGCGGCCGAGGCCCAAGCCAACGACCGCAAGCTGGAGACCGTTCCACAGCAGGACGGCAGGAAGTAATACAGGAGGATGTCAGTTATGAATTGCGCCAACCATCCCGAAACAGAAGCCGCGGCGTTCTGCCGCGAGTGCGGGAAACCGATGTGCAAAGAGTGTGAATGCCCGGCGCAAGGGTCGGTGTTTTGCTCCGACCACGTTCCAGCCCAAGCCCCGCCGGCGCGCGACCGTTTCGTGGATTCTCCCTATTCCATGCCTGATGTGCCGGTCACAGAACTCCATAGGCGTCTTCCCGCAACGAGCCCCAACCCGGGCAATCCGGGCACGCCGCCCGCACTGGCCTTCATCCTCGGATTCATTCCCGGCGTCGGAGCCATCTGCAACGGCCAGTACGCCAAGGGCTTGATCCACGCCGTGGTATTCGGGCTGCTGATCACGATCGCGAACAACTCGCACAGCGGGAGCTTGTCGGCATTTGCCGGTATCATGATCGCCGTTTGGGTGTTCTACAACGCGTTCGAGGCCTTCCATACGGCACGGCGTCGTCAGATGGGAATTGCGGTGGAGGAATTTTCCAGCCTGTTCGACGTCCAGACGAATTCAAAGTTCCCGATGGGGGCGATCCTGCTGATCGGCGCGGGTACGGTTCTGCTGCTGGACTCCACGGACGTGATCAGCCTGGAGCGGTTTGTGCGATTCTGGCCAGCCCTTTTGATCGGTGTGGGTGTTTACATGCTGTATGCGCGGTTGAATCCGGGGACCGCGAAAGACTCCAATGTGGAGGTGGGACGATGAACGAGCAGGCACAAAATTTGACCCGGGCCATTACCGGCCCCATCATTCTGATCACAGTGGGCGTACTGTTCCTGGTGGACCGGTTCACGGGCTTCTCCTTCGGCCAGACCTGGCCGGTATTGCTGATCGTGATCGGCTCCTTGCGCTTGCTGGGCGGTGGCCGCCGCAAACGCGACTATATTGATCCCCCGCCCCCCCCCGGAGGTGCGCGATGAGGCCGCGCTCCATTACGGGCCCGTTGATCCTGATTTCGATCGGTCTGGTCTTCCTCTTGAACAATTTGGGCCGCGACATCGGCGTGTGGCAGTTGCTGGCCGACTACTGGCCGGTTTTGCTTATTGTCCTGGGTGTGATCGGGTTGGTGGAAGTGCTGTTTTACGCCAGCAGGGGAACTGCGGTTCCGCCTCGTCCGTTGTCCGGCGGTGGCTGGTTCTGGCTCTTCGTCCTGATCGGTTTCGTGGCTTGGGGCGGCAACAAGGGTGGTATTCACATTGGGCCGTTCAGCTCCGGCGGCGTGAATTTGCTGGGGCAGGATTTCGAGTACGACGTGAATTCCTCCACCCCGTCGCAGGGTGTGACGCGGATCGTCCTCGACAACGTCAAGGGCAATCTTGCAGTCAAAGGGGGGCAGACCGGCGACATCAAAATCACCGGCCACAAGAACGTTCGGGCTTTCAATCGGGCCGATGCCGACCGTGGCGACCAGCAGAGCAATCTGCGGGTGGAGCGCCAGGGCGACATCATCATGGTGCACGCCGACGAGCCCCGCTCGTCCCGCATGCTCAGTATTTCTACGGATTTGGACATTGTGATTCCGGCTGGTATCGACGTGGAAACCCGGGGTCGCAACGGGGACCTCACCATGGACGACATTGGCGGCTCCGTGGAAATCCTGAACGGACGAGGCGACGTGCGGCTGAACCGCATCGCCAAGGATGTAAAGGTTGATTCCAGCCGCGGCGGCCTGATCCGGGCCATTGATGTGAAGGGAAAGGTAGAACTACAGGGGCGCGGCGGCGATGTGCAAATCGAGAATGTCGCGGGCCAGGTCACGGTGAACGGCGAATTCTCAGGTAACTTGGAATTCCGCGCATTGGCAAAGCCCTTCCGATTCACATCGCAGCGTTCGGACTTCCGGGCCGAAGCGGTCCCGGGCAACATCAACCTCGACCTGAGCGAGTTGAAGATGACCAACGTGGTGGGCCCGGTGCGGTTCCAATCCGGCAGCCGGGACATCCAGATTACCGATGTGACCAATTCAGTGGAATTGACGGTGGACCGGGGCGACATCCAAGTGACCGAGACCAAAACCCCGGTGGCGAAGATGGACCTGCACGTGCGAAATGGGGATATCACCGTCGCGGTTCCGGCAGGTGCGGGATTCGTACTGGACGGGCGGACCGGCCAAGGCGATGTCACGAATGATTTCGGCAGTGGCATCGACGCAAACAGCGAAGGCCGCTCGGGCAAGCTCAAGGGGAGGTCCGGAAGCGGGCCGCAGATCACCATGAACTCGGACCGGGGTAGTTTGACGATCAAGAAAAACTAGCCGACAGGTGCAAAACGAGAAAGCCCGACCTCCAAGGTCGGGCTTTTTCGTGATCGCGAGTCCGGAAGCTAGGGACGGTCGTGCCGCGGGAGCAGGGAAAGAAGCGCCTTGGCCTCACCCTTGCGGTGCAATTGCTTCAATACCTCGGAACAACTTTGGATCACGCTGGAACGGAATCCCTCCAAGTCAGGGCCTCCCGTGGAAAGCAGTACCAGCGCTTTCCGGTAATCGTCCACCGCCGCCGACGCATTTCCAGCCGCCTGCTCGATACGTCCGCGACCCGCCCAGACCGATCCGGCGACTACGGAATCCTCCCCGAACTTTGCCGACATGATCAGCATGGCCCGGTCCATGGAGCGGCGGGCATGCTCGAAATCGTGGTGTCTGGCCTGCACATCGGCCAACAGCTGGAGCAGCGCTCCGACCTGCGGATGGTTTTCGCCCAAGCCGCGCTCATCCAGCCCGATCGCCTTCAGAAGAACCTCCTCCGCCATGGCAAGCTTGCCATCCGCGATGTAGAATTCGGCCATGCCCCCGAGCGTTGTCGCCGTCTGGTGCAGGTTTTGGGGCACCGAGGCCTCAAAAAGTGCAAGCGATTTGCGCAGTAGTGGCTCACCCCGTGCCCTGTTTCCATTCTGCGACCACGCGAGGCCGAGCCCGCGTAGGCCGATCGCTTCAACATTGCTGTCATTGTGGTCGTGGGCAATCTCGATGACCTTGCTCCAGTGCTCGAAGCTGACCTCCCAGTTGCGCGCCTCACGGGCCAAGTCCGCAACGCCAATGTGGGCATCGGCCTCGGCATGCCAGGGAATTCCGGGAAGATCCAGCACCGAGCGGAATGTTGCGCCAGCCTCGGCCATGCGCCCCTCCTCCCGGAATAGGTCGCCGAGCAGATTCGAGAGTTCGGCGCGCGACTCGACGGTAATGCCCGCAACAGTCAGTGTTCGACGCAGCAGGTTTTCCGCACCAGAGTAATCACCCGCGTTCCTCAGGATCACACCCAGCGACTCAGCCGTACGGCCCAGCCGCGCTTGCTGGCCGGCGGATTCCTGCCAAATCTTGAGCGCCCGCTCCAACTGGATGCGCGCAGCCGGATCCTTGCCCAAATTGTGCAATGCAACGCCAAGATCACTCGAACTCAGCGCCGTCTGGATGAGGCTTTGGGCAGCGGCGAGACTTGCGCGCAGCGAGCTTTCGGCCGCAACATATTCCTTGTTGTCGATCTGGGCGAGTCCTTGTTCGCGCAAGATCCTCCAATCCGGCTGGACTCCCAAGGTAGCAGCCGAGGAAAGGGACACGTATAGCGTTAGCGCCACGAGAGTGCGCATGGGGTTTCAATCCTCCTTGTGTGTTGGTCTGCCGGCGGGAGGGATGGGACACACCTCCGGCCAAGCTAGTTGTTTTCCGCGACCCTCAAACGGCGGGCCCGCAGGTCATTCAAGCAACATTGCTGGATGGAAACGCTGGATGGAAACGCTGGATGGAAACGCTGGATGGAATCCAGATTACAACGCGGTACCGTCCGCGCGGGTAATCAAAGCTTTTGAGAATTACTCCGACGAAATTCGGCAGGTGCTGGGAGCTCAAGTTCAGTCCTAACTACTGGTAAGGACCTTGCAGGGAACGGGCTCTTCCGCCGACTTGATTCCATTTTCGCATACGGCCATGTCGATTGAATGAATCACTGGTAGTGATTCCCACGCCATATTTACCATGCACTTGCGGCGATTCCGGCGTCGGCAACCGGGAAGTTGTTGAAACCATAAAGAAAATTGATTACGGAATGTTGTGACCGAAAGTTACGGCACTACCCGGGATGACATAATTCGGAAGGATGCGGCCCTTGCTTGCAGGCCTCTTGCTTGGAGGCAACGATATCTTCATCTCCTACTCCTCCAAGGACCGGGAGCAGGCGGAGCGGATTGAAAGGGTACTGATTGGCGGAGGCTACCGCGTCTACCGCGATGAGACTGCACTCAAAACGGCAGAGCATCTCGACCGTTTACTTGACGAAGTCCGCCGCAGCACGATGCTGGTGGTTCTGGTGAGCGCGAACTCGATGGCATCGGATTGGGTGGAGAGCGAATTGGCCGCCTACCTGGAGCGGCCAAAATCCAAGTGGCGGATCGCACCGGTTTTCCTGCACACGCGATATCCAAAGGAAATCCCCAACGGGTTCTCGGTACTTGGTGAGTTCCGGGGAGTCCTGCCCCAACAACTGGATACGAGCGACGAAACCCGGCTCTTGCGGACTCTCACGTCGCAGTTCGACGCCATCCGCAAAACGATTCTGCGCCGATGGACTGCGGCCGGGCTCGCGATCCTGGTGATCCTCGTGGTTGCGTGGCTCGCCCGAACCATTCGTACGGTCACGGCGACATCCGACCTCTTGAAGCGGGCCGAGACAGCCAGCGCGGCATTCCGATTCGACGAGGCCGAAACCTTGCTCGCGCAAGCTTGGAAACTCGACGCCAAACCCGCAACTGCCGACGCATATCGGGCTGCCCGCGCACACCGGGCACTGGAGCGCCCGATGCGAATCTCCCAAAATTCCAAGGAAGCCGTCGTTGCGGCAGATATCGCAGGCGGCGAGCCCTACTTGGTTCTGCATTCCGAGGCTGAACCGAATCTGTCGCTCGTCCGCGCCGGGAAGCGGTCCGGACTGGCCGCCAAGTGCGAATTCCCACGGGTGGCGACGCAGGGCCAAGTGGTGGTCTGGGTCTGCGGGAAGGAATTGGCGACGGCCATGGCCAACGCTCCCGAACCCAGGGTGTTCCCGCTCCCCGACAAGCCGGAGCGGATCCAACTTTGGGACACGACGCTGGCGCTCCTGTTCCATGACGGCAACGTGATGCAAGTGGGCGTGTTCCGGGTACCCAGCTTCCACGTGGAATCTCTTGATCTTCTGCCAGGGGCGACCGAAGGAGGGGAGATCGGATTCTGCCCCGGCACCTCCCAAGCGTGGTCGTGGCGTGCGGAGGAAGGGAAAGCGGTGTACCGCAGATGGACCGTGCCGTCGGAAAAGCCGACTATACAGGCCTTCGCCATCCCGGAGCCGACGGGAAAAGGGATCGCCAACTTGTCGTGGATCGCGCGCGTGGTTCCCTCCCCCGATTGCGAACGGTTCTTTATCGACTACGCTCCGTTCACCGTTGGGACCCGGAGCACCTTCGAAACGGTCCGCATCCGACCGAGCGCCGTAAATCCTGTGGACACCTTCGACGCCAAAGTCACGGACGTTGTCCCCGGCACGGACCGGAGCGGGATCGAGGCCTACTACCGCACGGAGAGCAAGGAATTCCGGGCCTTTGTTTTGACGTCCGTTGTGGTCCGTGGAACGCGGGTCCGGACCTTGGGCACGGATGTGGAGCGTGTTTCGGGCTGGCCGGGTGGTGGAGAAGAGGCCGTGTGGTCGCTCGCCGGAAGCCCGGATAGCTTGGCCGTTTACCGGAACCAGGAGCGATGGAGCGTTTACCAACACACAGCCGGGGAGACGGTACGGATCGTTCCTTCCGCCGACGGGGCAGTGGTTGCCGTGCAGGGTGAAAAGGGTGTGGTGGTTTGGCGGCGGGCGGAGCCTTGGACGGCACGGAATCCACCGGACCCGGAAGTGTTGGCTGGTGAACTGGGAAAAGGAAATGGAGGTCTGAAGTGACGGACCAGTTGAAACGGCTGCATGCTGACTTAGGAAACTACAGGCGAACTTTGGACTGGGTAATCTCGCTCCCGCAACCGAGCCCCGACGAGTGCAGAAACTGCTGCTTCCAGTTGTTGCGGGATCTATCGAAGATCCATTCAAGCGCCTTGGACGTTTTGGAGATGCTGTATCGCTATGAGGTGCCAAACGCACGGGCAAAAGGCGAATTCGTGCGTTCGGACATTCAGCGTGAAGCGGAGTTGCGAACGCGACTTAGGGACCGACTTCGATCATGGACGTGTTGGGAGAGCCTTGTAGCCGAGCGCAGTTGGGCTTCGGTGGCGGGGTTGGCCTCGATTGAGGATTTTGTAGAATGCCTCTCTCTGCACCTGCCCGAAATCCACGAAGAGACACTTCGAATTGAACGCTACTTGGAGCTTCTGTCGGTTAAACCTACGGGCAGATCGGTTGCGGGCTTGACCACTGCACTCGATCACGTTGTGTTCCACCACCTGTGTTTTGTCTTCCCTGCCCTCCCATTTAAACCGGACATTGGAGCGCTTGGCGTTGAGCCCAGCGGTCCCATTCGATAAGCTACGGTCTATGACCGAATATCCGATGTGGATCGACGGGGGCGAAGTCCGAACGAACGACGCCCGACCGGTCCGTGTACCCTTTGACGGCGCAATCGCGGGCCAAATCTACCTTGCAGGGCGCGAACACGTCGACGCCGCAATCGCCGCCGCCAAACGGGCCGCACCTGCAATGCGGGAATTGAGCCGCCACGAACGGTATTCGATCCTCATGAAAGCTCACGGACTCCTCGGCCAACGCCGGGAGGAAATGGCACAGGCGATTTCGAGCGAATCGGGAAAACCCATCCGCGAGGCACGGGTCG
This sequence comes from uncultured Acidobacteriia bacterium, assembly GCA_903925015.1. GTDB lineage: Bacteria > Acidobacteriota > Terriglobia > Bryobacterales > Bryobacteraceae > BOG-234. Next base: position 14,529 of record CAIYDY010000373.1, on the reverse strand, counting down.
AGGTCGACCGCAGCCTCATGACCCTGATGTTCTCCGCCGAGGAGGCGCACCGGCTCCATGGCGAGGAAGTGCCACTCGACGCACACCCCGGCGGCAAGGGCAAGACCGGTCTGCTGGTGCGGGAACCGCTGGGTGTCATCGTCGCTATCACGCCGTTCAACTTTCCGTTGAATCTGGCCATGCACAAGATCGGCCCGGCGCTTGCGGCTGGGAATACAGTGGTCCACAAACCCGCCTCCGCCACGCCGATCAGCGGCATCCTGCTGGCCCGGATCTTTGCCGAGGCCGGATTGCCGAATGGCGCGCTGAACGTCATCACGGGACCGGGTGGAATTGTTGGCGACATGCTGACGCTCGATCCCCGCGTCGCCATGGTCACCTTTACCGGAAGCCCCGAAGTCGGGCTCCGCCTCCGCAATCTGGCGGGCTTGAAGCGGGTAACTCTCGAACTAGGCTCCAACTCCGCGGTAATCATCGAAGGGGACGCGGATTTGGACAAGGCCGTGCCCAAGTGCGTGGCCGGGGCTTTCGCGCATTCGGGGCAGGTCTGCATTTCGGTGCAGCGGATCTTCGCGCAAGAGTCGGTGCGCGACGAGGTCGTGGAAAGGATGTGCGAAATTGCATCCAAGATGCGGATCGGCCACCCGCTGGAGGATGCGACCGAAATCAGCTCCCTGATTTCCGAGGATGAGGCCAAACGGATCGAAGGCTGGATCGGCGAGGCGCGCGAGGCCGGGGCCGGATTGATGACTGGCGGCGGCAGGCGCGGCACCACCATCGATCCGGCGATCCTGACGGATGTTCCGCCCAGCGCCAATCTGTGCGCAAAGGAAGCTTTCGGGCCCGTGGTGGCGGTCAATTCCTACCGCACTTTGGACGACGCGATTGCAATGGTAAACGATTCCGACTACGGACTCCAAGCCGGCATGTACACGCGGGATCTGGAAAAGGCGTTCCGCGCGGCCCGCGCCGTCCACGTCGGTGGATTCCACATCAACGAGATTCCGGCTTGGCGGGTGGACCAGATGCCCTATGGCGGCGTCAAACTTTCCGGCACCGGCCGCGAGGGCCCCAAGTACGCGGTGGAGGAAATGACGGAGCTGAAACTCATCAGTTGGTGATGTGACGTTTTTGGAGGTGGTGCGTCCATCGGAAGTAACGGACTGAATCAAGATGTACGCGGACCAGATCTTCGTGGACCAAACATACGGAAGCCAAACCATCGGAAAGGCGCTGAGCACAAGAATCGTGGCAACTGTGCCAAACATGGATGAAGCCAGCCTGATCCGGGCGGCCCAAAAGGGCGATCAGGACGCCTTCGAGCGCCTTCTGCGCTCCTATGACCAGAGCGTGCTCAGGATCGCAATGAACTTGCTGCGCTCGCCGGACGAGGCCAGGGATGTCTACCAGGAAACCTTCCTCAAGGTCTATCGGAATCTGCATTCGTTCCGGTTCGATTGTTCCTTCCACACTTGGCTCTACCGGATCGCCACCAACATATGCCTCGACCACCTGCGGCGACGCAAGGTGCGTCGGGAGGAACCGGCCATCGCCGAGACTTCCGAGGGCACCGTGGACCGGATGGCGCAATTCGTGGAGAAGGCACCACACTCCGACCCGGAGCGCCAGACCTGGAACCGCCAGCTCTCGGACAAGATCACGCACGCGCTGGAGGAACTGACGGCGCGTGAGAGGACAGTATTCGAGTTGCGGCATTACGAGGGATTGCGGCTGCGGGCGATCGGCGACATTCTCGGCACCACCGAGGAGGCCGCAAAGAACTGCCTGTTCCGCGCTACACAGAAGATGAGGGCAAGTTTGGAGTCGTTCGCATGAGTCGCGTTGGGAGTTGCACAGAGATTGTGGACGAAATTCCGTTCTACTGCTACGGCGAGGTTTCGTCGGAGACCGAGGAGCGGATCGAGTCGCATTTGGCGGATTGCGCCGGATGCCGCGGGGAATTGGCCCGGCACAAGGCATTTTTGGAGATGATGGACACGCGCGCGCTGCCTTCGGCCATGGCCGGTGAGGACGCCATGTTGGCGGCTTGCAGGCACAATCTGCGGGCCGCAATGGCCGTGGAGGCCGAAACGCCGTCCCGGTCCGGACTGTTCAGCGGATGGACCGGCAATTGGGGCGATGCCCTGCGGAACTTCTCGCGATTCCAGATCCCGTTCCAAGTGCCCGTGGGAGCGGTCGCGCTGGTGGCGCTTGGATTCTTCGCCGCGCGCGTTACGCCAACGAAATTCGGCGGCGTCCAAGCTGGGGTGGCGGGTGACGCGATGTTTTCGAACGTGCGGTCCGTGGAGGCCGACCCCTCCGGCGGCGGCGTGCGGATCGCCGTGGATGAGGTCCGGCGGCGGGTGGTGACGGGAAACCCCCGCGATGCGCAGATCCAGGAACTGCTGGTATCGGCGGCTCGCGAGGAGTCCAATCCCGGCGTCCGTGTGGAATCCATCACGATCCTGAAGAACGGCGCGGATCTCGAATCGGTGCGCACTGCGCTGCTGGGATCGTTGACCCACGACCCGAATCCGGCTGTCCGGCTGAAAGCGTTGGAGGGATTGAAGGCGTGGGCCGGAAATCCGACGGTACGCCGCAGCCTCGCCGATGTCCTGCTGCGCGATGACAACCCCGATGTCCGCATCCAAGCTATCGACATCCTGACCGCGCATCGGGACGACTCCATTGTCGGAGTACTGCAGCATGTGGTGCAACGCGAGGACAACGCCTATGTCCGCACGCGCACCACGAAGCTTCTGGAGGAAATGGGCGCCTCGGTGGGTACTTACTAAGTTACTGGAAATGGTGACATAAGTCGCACCGGGACGTCGTATACAGTGTGGCCGGAAGTTATCCAAGCCGCACAACAAGGAATCTTCAAGAGGTGATTTGTATGTTCTCGAACAAGGCTGTATTGGTTGCCGTGGCCGCCGTAGGCATGGCATTGGAGTGCGCGGGGCAGACGCCGCCCCCAGCGCCACCCGCCCCGCCTGCTCCCCCAAAGGTGTTGCACGGCCGTTCCGCGACAACACGGGTGCTAACCCGGCACGGATATCTTGGGGTCGGCGTGGCGGATCTCTCGACGGAGCGCGCCAAAGCTCTCAAACTCGCCGACGATTCCGGCGTCGAGGTGAAACGGGTGGATGAAAACAGTCCAGCCTCCAAGGCAGGCCTCAAGGAAGGCGATGTGATTGTCGAAATGAACGAGAAGAAGGTGGAGGACGTGGAATCCTTCGTCGCTTCCGTCTCCGAATCCGGGCCTGGCGCAAAGGTAAGCCTAGCCGTTTGGCGCAACGCCGGCAAGCAGGTTCTCTCCGCCACTCTGGAATCGCGTCCGGCGGTTGTGATGTCGATGAATGGCGGGAGCCCTTCGGGCTGGCTGATTTCGCCGCCGACTCCTCCCAATGCCCCGCCCAGTGTCAATGACATGTGGGGGGCCCTTACCGGCCAAGCGCCCAAGATCGGCTTCGAGGGCGAGTCCCTAACGCCGCAACTGGCGGAATTCTTCGGCGTAAAGGAAGGCGTTCTCGTCCGCACTGTCAATGAGAAGACCCCGGCCTCCAAAGCCGGCCTGAAGGCTGGGGACATCATCTTCAAAATCAACGGGACCCCGGTGTCCAACACCCGTGAAATTTCCGGCATGGTGCGCGCCTCCCGCAAAAACGTGACCTTCACTGTGATGCGCAACCACAAGGAAATGACGTTGAACGTGGAGGTTGCCGAGGACCGCCGGCCCTCGCCCGAACGCGAGGTCCTTTGATCCATCGCAGACGCCGCTTGCTGTAGGATCGAAGGTATGGCAACCGGCATCGAGATCATGATTGAAGAGTGGGAGCGCGCCAAACTCGGCGCACGGGAGTTCATCGAGGCTCTGCCCGAGGAACAATTTGGATTCCGACCCGTTCCGAATGTGCTCTCGTTCGCGGGACAGTTCCTCCACATTGCGGACGCCAACTACATGTTCGCGTCCGCAGCCTGCGGGATTCCGAATCCGAATCAAGGCCAGAAATCCGAGGAAAAGCCGGAACTCCAGTCGAAACAGGCTGTGCTCGATTTCGCCACCGCCGGGTACGACTTCATCATCGGCGCGCTGCGCAATATCGACGCCGCCGCGCTGGACGAGCAAGTCCAGTTTTTCAAATGGACCATGCCCCGGCATTTGGTCTTTTCAAAGGCACTGGAGCACCATGCCCACCACCGGGGCCAAACTGCGGTCTACTTCCGGATCTTGGGATTGAAACCGCCAAGCGAAAGGTTGTTCTAATGCGCAGTGCTGCCTGTATCCTGCTTGCGTGCGGTCTGCTCCAAGCGGGCCCGCGCGTCGAAGCGATGCGCACCCCGAACGGTGGCATCCAGCCGCAAACAGTGCTGAAGGACGGCACTCTGCACTTGGTCTACTACGCGGGAGAATCCGACAAGGGCGATCTGTTTTACGTCCGGTCGACGGACTACGGCAAGAGCTTCAGCCCCGCGCTCCGCGTCAATTCGACGCCGGGATCGGCAATCGCCGTCGGCAACATCCGGGGTGCCCACTTGGCCGTGGGACGCAACGGCAGCGTCCACGTGGCTTGGAACGGCTCCAGTCTGGCCTTGCCGAAAAGTCCTGCTGGCCAGCCGCCCATGCAGTACGCGCGCCTGGCACCAGGCACGACCGCATTCGAGCCCGAGCGCAACCTCATCCACGACGCCTATGGCGTGGATGGCGGTGGGTCGCTGGCCACCGACGAGTCCGGCAGCGTATTCGTCTTCTGGCACGCTCCGAAACCGGGTACGAAGGGCGAGGAAAACCGGCGCGTCTGGATGGCGAAATCGGCGGACGACGGCGCGACCTTCGAAAAGGAGCGCATCGCCTTCGACAGTCCCATCGGAGCTTGCGGTTGTTGCGGCCTGAAGGCGTCCGTGGATTCGACCGGCGCCATCCATGTGATGTTCCGTGCTGCCGATCAAGTGGTGAACCGCGATATCTGGATGCTCACATCGAAGGACCACGGCAACACTTTCACCGCAGCCGACATCTCCGCATGGAAGATCGGGGCTTGCGTCATGAGTTCCGAAGCGTTCACAGATACCCAAGACGGCCAACTCGCGGCATGGGAAAGCGAAAAGCAAGTATTTTTCGGCAAGGTGGACCCGAAAACCGGCGGCGTGCCAGCGCCCATGGCCGCACCGGGGACTCCGAACAACCGCAAATATCCCGCCTTGGCCGTGAACCGCAACGGCGCAACACTGCTGGCATGGACCGAGGGCACGGCATGGAAGCGTGGCGGCACCGTGGCATGGCGCATCTTCGACAAATCGGGCAGCGTGATGTCGCCGGAAAACGGCAGCGCACCAGACTTCCCGGTGTGGGGCTTGGTGGCCGCCTTCGCCCGCCCCAACGGGGACTTCGTCGTTCTCTACTGACGACCTATGCTGGTGACGACGCAGATCCAGCAGGCCCGGAAAGTCTTGCTGCACGCCCGGTCCATCGCGGTCCTTACCGGTGCGGGAGTCTCCGCGGAGAGCGGCATTCCCACCTTCCGCACCAATGGGGGCTATTGGCAAACCCATCGCTTTGAGGACCTCGCCACACCCGAGGGTTTCGCACGGAACCCCAAATTGGTCTGGGAATTCTACGAGGAACGCCGCCGCGCCATGGCCGCCGCAAAGCCCAATGCCGGACACCTTGCCCTGGTGGAACTGGAAAAGCGTGTGCGAACATTCACGCTGGTCACGCAGAACATCGACGGCCTACACGACGCCGCAGGTTCCCGCAACGTGAACAAACTGCACGGCGACATCTGGATTGTCCGCTGCCTGGACTGCGGCAAGGAACGCGAAGACCGCACCAAATTTGAAATACTCCCCCCAAAGTGCGAGTGCGGAGGCATGCTGCGTCCGGCCGTCGTCTGGTTTGGCGAAATGCTGCCCGAGGGTTCCATCGAACGCGCCACCGGAGCCGTGGCCCGTGCAGACGTGTTTCTAGTGGTTGGAACCTCCGCCCGCGTGTTCCCCGCCGCCGGCCTGATTCCAATAGCGATAGCCGCCAAGGTGAAGGTGATCGAAATCAATCCCGAGGTCACCGACTTCTCGTCCGAAGTCGACTTCATGCTGAAGGGCCCATCAGCAGAGATTCTCCCGGCACTCCTGTAGCCGGTCTTGCGGGATAATGGTAGCGATGTCCCGCGAAAAGCAACTGCTCGAACGAATCAGGGAACTGGAGGCGATGAACAGCGCCCTCCAGGACAAACTCGACATGATCTACTCGATCCTGGCCCCGGATTATGAGGAGCAGGAGGGAATCGACGAGGACGACGACGAGGATGGCGAAGCTCCGGGTCCTCGCTTGGTCCAAATCGATTTGCCGCCCCGCGTTTCGTAGGCCCCGCCCTTCGTAACGGTTCCAACCAAGCTGAAACCCGGATTCGGCTAGCTCGACTCGGCTATTTTGTAAAGCTTGTGTAAATTCGGAACGGCAACGATTGCGAATATGAATTGTCGTGCCCGGTTCCGACTATACTAAACAACGTGCCTAGGGGGTTTAGAGGGGCGTCCTCCCTAATTTCAATCCTTTTCTTATTCGCCGTCTCGGCAATTGCCGAGACGCAATGGGTACGCGCACGCCTTGGCTCATTTGAAACAGTCTCGGCGGGCGGAAGGAAATCCGCCATCCAAGCGCTGGGGCAATTCGAACAATTCCGCTTCGCATTGGGCACGGCAATGGGGAAATCCGACCTCCGGCTCGACCCGCCACTCCGAATTGTCGTCTTCGCAAACGCCAAGGAAATGGCTGCGGAGGAATGCACCGGCATCCGCCCCGGGCGCGACCGCCAAATGGCTTGTACCGTCGCCGAAGGGCAACTGGCACCCGAGCTTGTGCACCAGCTCACCCGCCGCCTGCTGGAGGAAAACTTCGCCAGCCTGCCCCCCGCCACTGAATCCGCCCTCGAAAACTTCTTCGGAACCGTACAATCCACCGGAGTCCACGTTACGTGGGGCCCCCCGCCCCCGCCCGCAGAGCGCCCCCGCGACTGGGCGCTCCGACACCGGTTGGTCGTCCAGCCGGATTTTTCCGGCCGAGCCCACATCTACCTCCACAACCTTGCCCAGGGCATGGATTCCAACGGCGCAATCCGCTCCCTGAGCGAGGATCCCGCCAAATTCAATGCCGAGATCGACCGCTATTTCGCCGCCGGAAAGTTTGAAAGTAGCCCCGGTCCGAGCCGCCCCTTGAATCCCGACCGCGATTTTGCAACAACAAACCTCACTTCGGACGAAGGCCGCCTCGCGCGTGCCGATCTGCTGAACCGAAACTCGGCCGCGTTATATCAGGGTCTATTGCAATCGGCCAAACTTTCGACAGAGGCACATGAGGGCCTCGGCATCCTGGCGATACGCGCCAAGGACGCCAATGCCGCCCGCAGCCACATGGAATCGGCGCGCCAAGCCGGAACACGCAACGTGGTCGCCCTGACCATGTACGCCGGGATCGAGAGCAACGCCGAACAGGCGCAGGAAATCCTCAAATACGCGCTCGGCATCGACGAGAAATATGCCCCCGGCCACTGGGCCCTGGGCGAACGGATCGACGACGTCCCGCGCCGCCTGGCCGAGTGGAAAAAGGCCATCGAACTGGCCCCCCGGAACGTCGGCTGGCTGGCGCAGTACGCCAAGCTCTGCCAGGACGAAAAGCAGTACGCCGAGGCCGGACGCGCCTGGCTCGCCGCCGCCCAATCCGCGCCGAACCCGGCCATGCGGGACCAATACCTCGCCGCACGCGCACAAATCGACCAACTCCGCGTCGAGGACGAGGATGTAATCCGACGCCGCGCGGCGTTGATGAAGGCTGCCGAGATCGACCGACTGAAGTCCCAGGCCAAGCTGGAACTGGCACAGCTCGAGGCCCGTGCCAACGGGAAGGCCCTGTCCAAGGAAGAGATCGCCAAGGCCGTCGATTGGGATGAAATCCATGGCGGGGAAGTAACCGCCGACGCCACGCTGATCCGTTCGGATTGCACAGGCAAGCAATTGCGGCTGCAGGTGAAGGATGCGGCTGGGAAAATTCAGAACTATGTTGTTCCAAATCCGACCCTGATCACAATCACGGCCGGAGCCGGGTACCAAGGCGAAGCCACATTGCCCTGTGGCGGCGCGCAAAAGCCACGACCTGTGCGGATTACCCTCCAGCACGGCAAAGAATTGACCGGAATCGAGCTTCTCAGATGAAGACAACCTTGAAGCGCCTCGTCGGCGCGGATTTGCCAAAAGTTATCGCAGTTACCGGCCGCACCCGCCAGCAGGTGGAGGCCAGTGTGGCCCACGCACGCACCTCCGGCACCGGACTCCCGATTTGGGGATTCTGCGAAGAGCCCTCCGAACACCTTTCTGGATGCGACGGGTCCGGCTGCGACCATTTCGAAAGCGGTGTTGGCTCCTGGCAACTGCGCAAGCGCTTGACGTCCGTCTGGCCGGCACTGACGGTGGTCAACTGGCCGGGCGACGGCAACGGCTCCAATCTCTTCAAACTGGTTCCGCTGACGGTCTTGCCATTCCGGGTCGTGGTCTGCAATGAGGACTCGGGCTATTTCGCGGCAACACCGGCGTCGGTCGCCAGCCACGGAATCCGGCGTTTCCGCAACGCGTTCGTATCGGCCATGCGGCGTCTTGGCGACTGGGCGATGGCCGTTGGACCGCTCCTCTATTCATTCGCCTACAATACGGGGCGGCGGGTCTGGGATGTGTTCGCCCTAGCTGGAAACCTATTTCTCGCGCTTATGGGCTGGATGGCGCGCGCAACGCCCGGTCTCACCCGCGCTGCCATGCGCGGAATCACCGGAGGCCGCCCATCGCCATTCGCGAACCAACTGGAACATGGCTCCGGCGTGTTGGAGATCGTGGTCCCGAACCGCGGCTGGCCTCGCAGGAAAATCGCCAAGGCGGCCCAGAATTCCGTGGCGGAATTCATCGTGCTCCGCAGGCGCGATCCCGTCCATCGCTTGGAGCCACTGCTGGCCCTCGCCCGCGAAACCGGCGCGTTCACGGTGGCATGGCAATCCGCCTATACGGGCTGGCGCAAGCAGGTCGTCAACCGTCATCCGTTCCGCCAGCTGCAACCCAACGAAGTGGCACAGGTGTTCGGACCATGGTCGCCGGTATTGGTGATCCGCCGCGACATCCTCCAGAAGTTCGGTGTCCCTCATGCCGTCACGTATGGCGCTGCCCTCAACATTCTCTACTGGAAGGCGGCAGCTGCCGGACTGCAGAACTTGATCCTGGGACATGGCGATTCCATCACCCAGGAGCCCGCCATGGAGCTGGAGGACGCCGAGTTCGTCGCTCGCCTAGCCGTCTTCCCCAGCCTACGAAAACTGGCACCCGCCCACCCGTACCGCCAGCGCGGCAACGTCGCGTGGTCCCCTGCAAACACCAAACCGTTCCGCGACGGCAAACCCCGTGTGCTCGTCGTGTCCCCCTACCTGCCGTTCCCGCTCTCGCACGGCGGTGCGGTGCGGATCTACAACCTCTGCCGCGAGATGTCCGGCGATGTCGATTTCATCCTCGCCTGCTTCCGCGAAGCCAATGAAACCGTGCGCTACCAGGAACTCCACGAGGTGTTCCGGCAAGTCTATACAGTCGATATCGACGAAAAGTATCCCTACTCCACCCTGCCCGACCAAGTAACCGAGTACCGCAATTCCGCCATGGCCGAGCTCGTGCAGCGCCTCTGCGTGGACCAGCAGGTGGACCTGCTGCAGCTCGAATACACGCAAATGGCCGAGTACCGCAAGTACGCGGGTCCGGTCCCGGTTCTGCTGGTGGAGCACGACATCACCTTCACGCTCTACAAACAGCTTTCGGAAACTCCCGGCAACCCTCGCGCCGCCTACCAGTTCAAGCTGTGGGACAGCTTCGAACGCGAATCCCTGGGTGCCGTCGACGCGGTCTGGACCATGTCCGACCAGGACCGCGACCTCGCACTCGACAGCGGTTCCCCGTGGAAGCAGACCACCGTGGTGCCCAACGGCGTTGACCTTGCGCGGTTCCAACCGGTTCGTCGGCAGTACCGCGAGAAGGCCGTCCTGTTCGTCGGCTCCTTCCGACACCTCCCCAACCTGCTGGCCTTCGAATCCCTGCTCAACGAAATCATGCCTGCTGTGTGGGCGCAGTTCCCGGACACCAAGCTGCACGTCATCGCCGGCCCCCACCACGAAAAGGCCGTGAAGGCTGCGAAGAAGGAAGCGGTCCTGGCCGCCGACCCGCGAATCGTCATCCAAGGCTTTGTCGAGGACGTCCGCCCGGCATACCGTGAATGCGACGTCGTCGTCATCCCGCTGCCCGTCTCGGCAGGCACCAATATCAAATTGATGGAGGCGATGGCCTGCGGACGCGCCGTAGTCAGCACCGGCGTCGGATGCCAAGGGTTGGGATTGCGGGACGGCGAGGATCTGCTCGTCCGGGAAATCGGACCGGGATTCGCCGAGGCCGTCTCCAGTCTTCTGGGGGATGAAGCGCTGCGCACCCGGATCGCTGCCGCTGCCCGCGTAACTGCGGAAATGCGGCTCGGCTGGGATTCCATCGCGAACGATGCACTGGATGCCTATTCGCGACTCACCGGAAAGAACTTCAGCAGGGTCGAAGAACCAAACCCGGCGGTGGTCTCTATCAGGCGCCGGCTTTCGGGGTCGTAAACCGGGCCCCCAGCGCGCCACCGGCGGCACAGAGCCCCACTACCAGTAGGAAGATAATCGCCAGCACCATCAGGAACAGGGCCGCCAGCATCGGCGGGTCGCCCACGACCTGTGACATTTCGGGCTGCTGCTTGACCATGTCCTCCAGCACCTGCTTACCCGCAAACAGCATCGTCATGGAGAAAACCACTGCCATCCCCACAAAGGTGATGATGCCGGTAAGCGATCCCAACTTCGCGCCGGAGGACACACTCAGCGTCAGCCCCGTCATGCGCCGGTAGAGCAATACCCCGCCCCAGCCGGCCGCCACCCACCAGATCACGAACAGCAGACTGAGGCCCGGGATCATCTGCATCAGCATGATCCCCAGCGACATCAGGAACGCCACCCGCAGCGCGATGGGATTCGAGAACCCGACCGGGATTTTGGCGAACGCCTCCTGCAGCGTGGGCTGAGGCGGAGCAACCGGCGGCACAGGGGCCGTAAAGTCGAATACCGGCTCGCCCCCGACGGGCCGCCCGCACCGGTGGCAGAAACTCGCGCCCTCCACCAGAAGGGTTCCGCACGTACAACGTTCGTTCAGTTCAGCCTGTGGCACTATCCTTAGTTTGAACCAGGCTCGCCCACGGCGGCAATCCCGATGCGGGAGCCTCCATCTTTTTCAGCAATGGCGACGATTCGCTTGTAGCCGCCTTCTTTGAGTTCAAGACGGGTCTCGCCGTGTTTCTCCGTCACCACAATCCAGCTGGGGAGCTGACCCTTGTAGTACTCGAGGACTTTCGAAGGCCGGTCTTCCGAGAAATAGGACCCGCCGACCACTGAAACATTCTTCCCCTCGCCCTCGTTGGGATTCCACTCAAAGGAAGCCGAGGCCGAATCCTTGTCCCGGCGAGCGCCCGGGTACACCGGCACTCCCAGCTTGCCCGGATCCACGTCCTCGCGGGCGCGGAGATGCATCGAGCCCACCGGCGTCTGGATGTTCACGTCCGCGCCCTTCTCCCGGTCGGTCGAGGATACGTGGACGTTCCGTGCGATGTAAAGGCCCGTGAGGACGGAACCTACGACGCAGAGAACTACGACGGTCCCCACAATCGCCAGCAGCGTCCCGAGGATGCCCCCGCGACGGGGGTTACGTGGCTGATTGGATGACTCCATGATGACTTTCTCCTTCCCTTCCCTACGAATAGCGGGCCCTGCTTGTTCGCCCCAATGTTGACATGGTAGCTTGCTCAAAGGATGGAAAATATCAACATCGTTGTTCTGGGCGATCCGGCCGAACTCGTGCTGGCGCAATTGCATGATTTGGAAGGCGCGACAATCGCGATTTCCAAGACGGCGGACGGCCTGGGCGACGCCCTCGCGGGAGCCCGCGTCCTGTTCAGTTGGGGTGGCAGCAGGGCCGAAGTGAAGAAGGTTCTGGAGGGTGCGCCGAAGCTGGAGTGGATCCATTCGCGGTCGGCCGGCCTCGATTCGATGCTGTTCCCGGAATTGGTGGAGAGCCCGTTGCCGCTCACCAATGGCAGCGGTGTGTTCAGCCAGTCGCTGGGTGAATTCGTGATTGCCGGTGCGCTGTATTTCGCCAAGGATATGCCCCGGATGTTGAAGTCGAAGGCGGAGCGGCGCTGGGATGTGTTCGAACTGGCGGAGTTGAGCACGCAGACGATGGGAATCGTGGGCCATGGCGACATCGGACGTGCGGCGGCCAAGCGCGCGAAGGCGTTCGGGATGCGCGTGCTGGCCTTGCGCCGGAGCACGGCTTGGCGCGCGGGCGACGAGGATGTGGACAAGGTCTACGCCACCGCCGATTTGCACGAGATGCTGCCCGAATGCGATTACGTGGTGGCCGCCGCCCCGCTGACCCCGGAGACGAAACACATGCTGGGCGCGCCGGAATTCGCGAAGATGAAGCGGTCCGCCGTGGTGATCAACGTGGGCCGCGGACCGGTGGTCGATGAAGCCGCACTGGCGGTCGCGCTGACGGACGGGACTGTGCGCGGCGCAGCGCTCGACGTGTTCGAGGTGGAGCCCCTGCCGGAATCGAGCCCGCTGTGGGCGATGGAGAACGTGTTTATCTCAGCCCATACGTCGGACCATACTTTTACGTGGTTGAACGATGCCGTGGTGTTCTTCAAGGAGCAGCTGGGACGCTGGCGGCGGGGCGAGGAGTTGAAGAATGTGGTGGATAAGCGGGCTGGGTATTAAGGGGCTGAAATGACGGACGTGCGGTTTTGTGTGTTGGCCGGGATTCCACTTGTGGGATTCTGGCCAATGCGGGTTTGTGCATTCATCTGAGCACAACGATGAATGCACGTTTTGAACGAATGGAAGCGCGGTCGAGCGCGTGGAGGCCCGGTTCGAGCGCATCGACGAGCGCTTCGACATGTTGATGAGCAAGGTGATTGAGATCGACAACCGGTTGATCCGGATTGAAGACCGGATGGGGATCAGGGATTAAGCACGCGAGGGAATCTGGCTCCGACGTTCGGCACTCAAGGGCTGCGGGATTACCGAAGAATTCACGTAAACGCCCTATATCGGAAGCTGGCCGAGTAGCTCCGGGGCGCGCCGTTTGGGGTAACGGGCAATGCCCGAAATGGTATGGTCTCGGTCGTTATGGGAAGATTCAATCAGGAATAGATGCACTGCCAACCGGGTTTTCCAAGCATGACTGGATGGTTAAATAGGCGCTTCAAAGCAATTGACCTGTGTCTAGACGCCGATCTTCCAGAAGCTGCGCTCGCACTTGCGTACTCCGCAATCGACACGCTAGCGTTCTTAGACGCTCCCACCGAAAAGAGGTATTCCGACGGGATTGAGTTCAGGCGTTGGTGTAATCGGTATTTGAAGATCAGCGGTGTGAGTGAACAGGACCTCTGGGGTGCAAGATGTGGCATTCTCCACACCGCGAGCCCAGCGTCCCAAAAAAGCGCCGACGGCATTGCTTGCGAGCTCTGGTACAGCTTTAACGGAGTTAGCATGATAAATCTGAGGGCGAACACGCCTAGGGCCGCCCTCAAGCTTGACGTCACAGGGCTGATCGAAGTATTTCGAAGAGGCAGCTGGGCTTTCGTGGCCGAGCTTGAAACCTGCCCCGAAAAGTTTGCGGTCGCAGCGCCTCGTTTCGGGCAATTCTTCACCTTTGCGCAGCAATATGTCATATAGAAGAGACACCCCTTTCGGTGGATTTCTCCGAGCTGCCAGTACGGTGTACGGTATTTGTTGGGCTGGCATGAAGTTTGGCTGGCGTTGGGGCCTTCTGGTCGCAGCGGGCCCACTGGCCATGCTCTGCGTAGCAGTCTTTTTGTCGTGGCGAGAAAGAAATCGCCGTCGGCACGCTTCAACTGGAATCTCCAGTGCCGGAATAGCTTCGGTAATTGCCGCCATTAACGCTGACGAGCGGAGCGGCTGAGCCCCTTAGAGTCTGGGTCGCGACGTTGGTCATCGTCTCCGCTACTGTTAACAGCTTTTACGTCCGAACCAGTATCAGACACCTAGACACAAACGGCCACCATTCAAAAATGCGACCCGCCCATCGCTTTCCGCGCCAGCCAGGCCGCCAGACCCCCACAACGCACCTGAGCCTCCAAGCCGGATAAATGGGTTGCCCGCAGCAACTGCGCCCCGCCAGCCGTTATCCGTCTAGAATCCCTCGCGTCCCAACCCCGTGCCGACGCCCCCGAGCCCAGCGCCGAACCGCCAGCATCGCTTGGATCGGGCCGGACAACCTCCGCAACCCACGACGCTACCGGACACCCGCACTGTCCCCTCGCTCGACACCGCCAGATACTCCACGTAAACAAAGCACCTGTCACGCCGCCGCCGGTGACCACCCGCCCCCCCCCAATCCCTGCAAATGCAT
>CAIYDY010000372.1 GCA_903925015.1 uncultured Acidobacteriia bacterium | reverse complement strand
TCATCATGTCGTCGTTGTCGAAATACATCGCCAACCCGCGCCACGTGAAAAACGCATGGTACGCGAGGATGGCCACCGCCGCCAGATAGGGCAGCAGACGACGGATTCGCGTCTCAATCGGAACGGAGTTCGAATTGCCCACCACCGACAAGTGTACCGGCAGGCCGGAACGCGCCACCTCGCCTTATCGACGCCTCAGGATTCCCAATCCAGCCAGCCCCAACCCCGCGATCATCCAGGTTCCGGGCTCGGGGGCTTCCGTCTGCTCCACGCTCCAATCGAAACCGGTAGCGCTGCTCAGGGCACCCGCCACCGGATTGTTGTTGCTGTCCAGCACCTGGATGCCGCCCCACAGCACCGTGTCCCCAAGGTCGAGGAAAGAACTTGCGTCATCTGCAACTCCAGGAAATGTGGTGCTCGCCGAAGCGCCCGCGCCGAATGTCACCGCGATGTTCGTCCTGTAGGTTCCGCCGTAGTTGTAGACCGGGAGATCGAACGACACATAGGTCCCACGAGGATCACTGGTGTCGTAGTAGTCGGTACCCTCGTTGAAGCCGTTGGAGCGGGTCACCCGCTGGCCCTGGTAGGTCGTGCGGTTGATCGAGCTGTCGTCGAAGGCGTCCACCTGCCAGCGGAAATTGGTTGTGGAAAGGTTGTACATTCCTGCCGTTGTACTGGGGCTGCCGTGGATCCAGAAACCGGTACGGAAGCGGAAATCCGAGGTCAAGTCGCTGGGAACAAAGGTCAGAATGTCCTGCCATTCCGTTACGACCAAGCTGGTGGATTGCTGCGTTGTCGTGCCATCCGAATGGGCATGGGCCGACTCCGTCATATGGAGAACCCCCATACTGGCCGTGCCATGGGATACGGCGTCGCTGCCGATATTTAGGTCCAAGCTCACCGACGTACCCGGGATGCTGGTAAACACCGAGTTCGTCGTATCCGCCGAAAACGGATAGTTGTTGTTCACCGCCACGTACACGCTCGCGCCTGGAATGATGCCCGCCTGGGAACTGGAGGCCGCAATCAGGCCCGCGAGGAATGAAATCTGTAGGGTCCGCATATGCAGACCGTGTCACATCTCCGCGATTTGTTGCACGCCGTGCGAGGATGGAACCAGCGGTGCAAATTCCCAGTGCCTCCCCAACCGAAACCTTGGATCAAGCAGCATGGACGAGGCTTGCCGTTCCGTTGAAATGGCTCTGCGGCTTGGACGGTCCCCCATCCGAGCTTTCTTTGCCCGATGCCTTCGGGGATTCCTACCTTTGCGCCAACAACCGCATTTATGCCGCCGTCCGCAGGGCGGCACTCCAGTTTGGATACCGCTTTTCCAGTGCCGATTCAACCTTGTTTCGCGACTACCAGTCGTTTCCACTGATGACGCTCCCATCAATCCTGGCCGGGCGCACCATTCCCTATTCCGATACAGCGTCAACCCTGCGGCGTTTGATCGAGACCAATCCGAAGGCTGCCGTCCCAGCTTCTTTCCTGATGAACGGCGTCCGTCGAAACCACGCGTTCCACGAATCAGCCCACTGCGTCGCGCATTCGGTGGTAGGCCAAACGGGGTCTTTCGTGCTTGAGGCGATCATTGCCGAGTCTTTTGCCAATGCGTGCGAGTGGCTCGCTGCGGAATGCCAGTCCCAACGCCTTGCGGACCTCTTATTCTATTTCCTGAATTCCTATCGTCTTGCCACGCCCGAGCTTTCGGAATCACTGGCCGATGCAGCGGTGGCGGTTGGCGAGGAAGCGCGGTTCCGGATCCTGATGCTCGCGTTTTTTGAATCCAACCTGACGCCAAATCCACCCGACGCGACCATTCTCGCTCGAATTTCGGCCCGTGCACGGGTTGCCGCAGCTCCCGGGACGGCTCCAGGCATAACTCCGGATTATGGAGCCTCTGTCACTTCCATTACCCGCCAAGCTTTCAGACTGAACACCGGCTTCCGCGATTTCACGACTCCAATCTGGTTCGAACTCAACGGCCACAAGCGAGAGTTCGAACAGTTGACAGCCAGTGAACGACTCGGGGTGCCGGAGGTTGCCGCATTCGTCGACAAAACCATTCCCCGTCTCTGGACCCTGCTTAAGTAGTCATCCCGGCCCCAAGCCAGATTTCCTCCCTGTTCCCCGCTTTGGACTGTGCAGCAATTCGGCAATGCTACTCTGACGAAAACGGATCATGGGTGTTCTCTCAACCGCCGTTGCCCGGTTCCTCGCAACCGACGCATACCATGGCGCTCCGGCACTAGCGGACGCCCTCCTTGTCACGCGCCGCACGCAATCGGCCTCCTTGGGCCTTGCCGGCACCCTGAAAAGCATTCTCTCGCCCCTAAGAAAGAATGAAATTGACGTTGTTCTGTCGATTCTCGACCAAGCTGCGCTGCCGAACCGCCATCCCTCCGACGTGCGCAACGACTTTTTGGTCGCAAGGCAGGGTCTGTCCAAGATCCTGGCCAAATCGCCCGAACCCATCGTTTCAACCCTGCTTGCCCGCGACATCGCCATCTGCAGCCTCGCCCTCAACGATCAGCTTCGGGCCGTAATCGAACTCCAGGAGTCCGTGGAAGCCCTGGTTGCCGAAATCGCTTCCCTGCGTCGCGACCAGGACCATATCCGGGCCGAAATTATTCTCGCCCTCAAATTGGAGGCGAAGGAATTCGAGCACCACAAGACCTTGGCAATTGTCGCGGTCCCGTTCGGCGAATTTTACTTGGTGGGAAAGGCCCTCTGGGACCGGGCCCGCAAGGCGTCAGGGCAATCGAAGCTCGCCGCACCTGCCACTTCGTCCTCGCGACCGAGGTCCGCGATCGACCAATATTACGATGCTCTCAACTCGCTTCCGGCCAATGCTCCTTGGAAACGGGTGGACGACATTCTGGCCGCCCGCAAGCGCTCCGTCGGCGGTGCATCGGCCACCATGGCGATCAGTTCCTTCATTTCGCGGTCCGATGCGGAATCCATCAAAACGCTGCTGGATCGACGCAAGTCGGTCGAGTCCTCGTTGAAATTCTGCACCGACATGGAACTCGAAATGGTTGGCATGATGGAGTCCCTGCTCCAAACCGATGCCGTGATGAATATTCCCCGGAGGCGCTAGTTCCATGAAAATTGCTGGAGCCGTTTGCGCGCTCTTGCTTGCCGCCCAGATTGCCGATGCCCAATTTGAAAGGGTAGGTCGGGAACAGGGGCGCTCCATGACGATCACCCAGCGAGGTATCGCCGCCACCAGCCACATTCTGGCCTCGCAGACAGCCACCGGGATTCTCGCGCGCGGGGGCTCCGCCGTGGATGCCTCCATCGCGGCGAACGCCGTCCTTGGCCTGGTGGAACCGACCATGGATGGGATTGGCGGAGATCTTTTCGTCCTCTACTGGGACGCCAAGGCCAAGGAATACATCGGCTTGAACGGTGCCGGCTTGTCGCCGAAAGGATTGACCCCGGCACACCTCGCCTCCAAGGGCGTTAAGACCATGCCGACCGTTGGCATCGACTCCGTGACGGTTCCCGGTGCTGTGGACGGTTGGGCCAAAATGCATGCGCGGTACGGCAAGCTTCCATGGAAGGACCTCTTTTCGGACGCCATTCACTACGCCGAGCAGGGTTTCCCCGTGACCGAAGTCATCCGGGAAGTATGGGCGCTGCCGACATCGGTCTCGAAGCTGAAGCCCCACTCGGAATCGACGCGGGTTTATCTCCCCGGAGGCCGTGCCCCCGCCGTCGGCGAGCTATTTCGCAATCCAGATCTTGGGCATGCCTACAGGTTGATTGCTGTAGGCGGCCGCGATGCCTTCTACAAGGGGGAAATCGCGGATGCGATCCTCGCTACTTCCAAGAAGCTAGGCGGCACCATGACCGCAGCGGACCTCGCAGCCACAAGTGCCGAATGGGTGAGGCCGATCTCCACCGACTACCGTGGATGGCGGGTCTTGGAACTGCCGCCCTCCACCCAGGGAATTGCCGCGCTGGAGATGCTGAACATCATGGCCTTGCAGCCGGCGTCCTTGCTTGGTCCGCGCAGTCCGGCCGAGGTCCACAAGCGCATCGAATCGATGAAGCTAGCCTACGCCGACCTTCGCAAGTACGATGCCGACCCCCATTCCTACGACGTGCCCGTGAACCAGCTGCTTTCGCCCGAGTGGGCCCGGCAGCGAGCGGCGCTGATCGAACCCAATACCGCGAATTGCGGCGTTGCGGCGGGCAAGATCAAACAGGGCGACACCACCTATCTGACGGTTGTGGACCGAGATGGCAACATGGCCAGTTGGATCGAGAGCGTTGCGCACGCGTTCGGCTCCGGCATCACGGTGGAAGGCATGGGTTTCCTGCTCCACAACCGCGGCTGGGGTTTTACGCTCGATCCTTCGGACCCGGACGTTCTAGCTGGCGGAAAGCGCCCCTTCCACACCATCATTCCGGCGTTCATGGAGAAGGGTACCCAACGGATCGGCTTCGGCATCATGGGCGGTGCCAACCAGCCGTTGGCGCACGCGCAGTTCGTCTCGAATATCGTCGACTACGGCATGGACATCCAAGCTGCGCTCGAAGCACCCCGGTTCACAAAAGCCGAGGCCGCCGGTTGCGATTTGTCCATCGAATCGCGCATGGGTGCCGAGACCTTGGAGCGCCTTTCTCAGATGGGCCACCAGCTGGCGATACGCCGGGCCTACACCCAGGAAATGGGACGGGGGCAGGCAATTCTGCATGACAGCGCCACGGGGATCAACTTCGGTGCCACCGATCCCAGGACCGACGGGGCGGCGTTGCCGGAACCGATTTTCAAATAGTTTCAGGGCTGTGAAGTGGCGGTAGTTTCAAGACCTTGGAAGCTGTCCTCGTAAACGTCGGGATCAAAGAAACTGGCGCTTCGAACCAATTGTATGGGGAGCGTAATGATAAAGTCGTCAGCACGGACAGTCGCATGCCCATCCTCCTCGTCATCGAGAGTGGGATATGTTACAGACCTATGGACTTCCATGGTGTCCTTGTCCCGGTATCCACTCAAGACCAGCAGTAGTTGAAAATACTTTTCGCTCGGTTTTAGTGTTTGCTCCCCGACAACGTAGCCAACGTACCATTTCCGACTGTCCATGGTAATCGATAGCAGCCGCTCCCGGGTGAAGGATTCCTGCATCAGGACGACCAAAGCGTCGCCATGCTCCCTGACTGCACGTTCGCGCTCTTGGCCGGAGTCCACGAACAAGTTCCACAAATTGGCAACCAGAATGGCTAAGGGCAGGCAGAGGAAAAACGTGCCCAAATACGGTACATCCGATATTTGGCTCCAATACGTTTTGGCATCGGCGTATTGAGGAAGGAACTTCCCGAGGCAAATCAGCGTCCGGGAAAGCATGAGTAGTACGACGCCAAACGTAGAACATTCAATGAGTAGCCGGAAACCGTCGAGCATCCGCGCCCGGTACTTATAGCTATCGCAGATATAAGTAAACCAGTAACCAGCCATCAGGACTAGCGAGAGGAGATTCGCAGGCATCCTTGGCTCGTCTACAGCTACTGATGGACGCGGCCTTCGCTGGCATAGTCCCCTCCAATCTCATTATATCCGCACGGCCTCAACCTCTACCGCAGAATGCGGTAGAGGTTGCTGTAGTCGTCGGTCCACATACGCAGCCCGGGAATCGGCTTGATGTCCTCGGCGGACTTCAGCTCCGGGTTGTCGAAAAAGCCCGGTCGCGAAGTTACCAGCACCCAGTCGGAGTCGGTTTCCTCGGTGCCATGCCGGTCGTCAGCCTCGAAACTGACCATACGCGCGCGCTTGCCGCTCTCCTTCGCTCCCATGTCGACCACGGGTGCCAGCGTCAGGTAGCGGTTCGACACATGGACTGCGAGCACGCCATCCGGCTTCAAGTGCCGCCAGTAGAGCTTGTACGCCTCCCGAGTCAGCAGGTGGACCGGAATCGCGTCGCCGGAGAACGCATCCACAGCCAGCAAATCGAACTTCTTGTTCGGCTCGTTTTCCAAAACCAAGCGGGCGTCGCCCATCTCGATTTGGTGCGGAGCCATGCAATCGCGCACATAGGTGAATTCCGTCTCCGCGATCTTCTTCACCAAAGGATTGATGTCGTAGAGCGTATAGTTGTCCACCGGACGGCCATAGGCTGCCAAGCTGCCGGAACCAAGTCCGATCACCCCCACGTTGAGCGGGCCCGTGTTGTCCAGAAGTTCCAGCGCCATGCCAATGCCGGATCTGCGGGAATAATACGTTGTGTGGAAGCGCCGGAACTGTGGCCACAGGAACTGCTCGCCGTGGTCGATGGTGCCGTGCCGCAAAATCCGTACGGGGCCCATGTCGCCGTCGGTGTCCTGATCATAAACGACCAACGCACCGTAGAAATTTCTCACCAGCACGCGGGAATTGCGCAGCGACTTCCAAGAATCCCGGATCATGAAGCCTGTGATTCCGACCGCCAGGCCTGCCGCGATCGCCAACATTACCCAGCTGGATTCGATGGACCCGCGACTCCGCCAAAGCAGATACAGCGCCAAGGCTCCAGTGAGCGAAAGCAGGATCGTCGTGTCGTTCGTGCCGGAAAGGAACTTCAGTCCGTGGCCGAGGTAATTGCCATCCACCAGCCTCCAAGCGACAAACCCGAACAGCAGTGCCACCAAGACCAGAACAATCGGCTTGTCATAAGGCTCTTTCAGGAAATCCGACTCCACCAGGTCGCTGTCCTTTTCCTTCGAGCGGTCGCGCCATAGCAGGTAGAGGAAAACAAACCCGGTTAGCGAGATCACCACGGACAAATCGTAGAGCGCGTTGAACAGGTACGGGGCCGCGAAACCGATCAGCAAGCCGCCGATGGCACCGCCGACAGACACCATCAAATAGAACGACGTCAGATAGGCCGGGGCCGGACGGCGTTTGGCGAGTTCGCCATGGCAGACCATAAACAGGATGAAAATGGCAGCCGAGAAGAAACCGACGGCTAGTTTCAGGTCCGAAATGCCGCCCTCGTCCGAGGTCGCCAGGGCCAAGCCGGGCAGTGCCACGGCAGCCAGACGGGCGAAGATCCACCGGTGGTACCAACGGTCGCTGTCAAAACACAGGATGAAGCTGACCAAATACAAGCTGAGCGGTACCACCCAAAGAAACGGAATGGCGGCCACGTTCTGGGTGAGGTGGTTCGTCACCGCCAGCAGCAGGGCGGATGCGCACGCCGCAAGCGCGATCCACAGTGCGCGGTCACCCCACGTCGGGGCCGGTCCAGCAGGAACCGGTGCCGCCGACTCCTCGGCGTGTCCCGTCCGCGAACGGAATGCCACGGTACCGCACACGACGACGAACAGTCCGTAGGCGATCGACCACATCCACGCCTGCTGCCCTGCAGTCAGATAGGGCTCCACGAGCACCGGATAGGCCAGCAGTCCCACCATGGAACCGAAATTCGAAAGCGCGAAGAAGCGGTAGGGCATCACGCCGCCGTTGGCGCGGGAGTACCAGCTTTGCAGCAGCGGACTGGTGGACGAGTGCAGGAAATAAGGCAGTCCGACGGTGGCGGTCAGGAGGCCGAAGATGCGGAGCAGGGGGTCGGCACCGGGCGCGGGCTTCCACCATGGGGACGGGAGAATCGGCAGAATCAGCAGGCTGATTGCGAGCAGGCCCAGGTGCACTGCGGTCTGGCTGCTGCCCTTCCGTCCATTGAGCCAGTGGGCATAGCCATAGCCCCCCAACAGCGCCATTTGGAAAAAGAGCATGCAGCTCGTCCAAACGGCTGCCGAGCCGCCAAACCATGGAAGGATAAGCTTGGCGATCAGTGGCTGGACCTGGAACAGCAGGAATGCGCTCAGCAGGATGGTGGCGGCGAAAAGAAAGGCGGGGACGCGGGGGCGGCCGGGTTCAGTGGGTGGCATGTTCAAGGTTTCGGGTCTATTTGTAGGCTGCGATTCCGGTCACCCGTTCGCCGATCACGAGGGCATGGATATGGTCGGTCCCCTCGTACGTCTTCACGGTTTCCAAATTGCACAGATGTCGCATTATAGGATACTCGTCCACGATGCCGTTGGCACCCAGGAGGTCGCGCGACGCGCGGGCCACGTCGAGGGCGATGGCCACGTTGTTCCGCTTCAGCATCGAGATGTGGACCGGGTCGAGTTTGCCTTTGTCTTTCAGCCGCCCGCAGTGCAGCGCCAGAAGCTGTGCCTTGGTGATCTCGGTGATCATCACCGCCAGTTTTTCCTGGACGAGCTGATGGCTGGCGATCGGCTTGCCGTCGAACTGCTTGCGGAAAACCGTGTAGGACCGGGCTGTTTCATAGCAGTCCATGGCGGCCCCGATTACGCCCCAACCGATTCCGAAGCGCGCTTGCGACAAGCACGATAGCGGCCCTTTCAGCCCCCGCGCACCCGGTAGCATCGCCGAGTGCGGCACCCGGCAGTCTGACATCGAAAGCGATGCCGTGACGGACGCGCGCATCGACCATTTCCCGTGTATTTCGGATGACGTGAAGCCGGGGGTACCCCGTTCGACGAGGAAACCACGGATTCCCTCCTCGGTGCGCGCCCAGAAGATCGCCACGTCGGCGATGGAGCCGTTGGTGATCCAAGTCTTTTCACCGTTGAGGACCCAGGAGTCGCCATCCCGCACTGCGGTTGAGCGCATTCCGGCGGGGTTGGAGCCAAAATCGGGCTCCGTCAGGCCGAAACAGCCGATCTTGCGGCCCGCGGCCAGTTCCGGTAGCCAGCGCTGCTTCTGTTCCTCCGATCCGTAGGTGTGGATCGGGTACATCACCAGCGCACCTTGGACGGAGACGAACGAACGCAGCCCGGAATCACCCCGTTCCAGTTCCTGCATCAGGAGCCCGTACTCCACATTCGACATTCCGGCGCACCCGTAACCCTCCAGATTGGCACCAAAGAAGCCAAGCTCGGCCATTTCGGGGACGATTGCCATGGGAAAAGTGCCGTCGCGGAAGGACTGGCGAATGACGGGAAGGACCTGCTCGTCCGTGAATCGGCGGGCGGTTTGGCGGACGAGGATCTCCTGTTCGGAGAACTGGGAATCGATCAGCAGATAGTCAACGCCGGGGAATGGCATAAGTGTTCAGTTTACTGTGTCCCTTCGATGTCCCGGGTACGTGAGAGTAGCCGTTGCCGAGGAAGCTGCGTTAGAATTCGGTGTAACATGCAATCTGCTTGCATGGACCCATCTTCTTGACGAAAGCCAATGACAACTAAAATCCTGTTCGCCACCCTCCTCGCATTGCCTCTCGCAATCCAACCTCTGAACGCCCAGCATGACGTTGCCCCGGCGGCACCCGCCTACAAGAACTTGACCGTCCTCAAGGACGCGCCTGCGGACCAAATCGGACCCGCGATGCAGTTCATTTCCTCGTCACTCGGCGTCGATTGCGCCTTCTGCCATGTTGCCGGAAAGATGGAAGCCGACGACAAGGGTGCCAAAAAGACGGCCCGGGAAATGATCACCATGACGGCGGCCATCAACAAGGAACATTTTGGCGGACGTCCGCAGATCACCTGCAACTCCTGCCACCGGGGTGCCGCGCGTCCGGTTGCCGTTCCCGCGGTGCTTGAGACAGATGCGATGCCGAAGCCCGCCGCGGCACCAGCCGCACCAGGGGCCGCGCCGACCGCCGACCAGGTTCTTGAAAAATACGTTTCCGCCCTGGGCGGAGCCGATGCCCTGAAGAAGGTTGCCTCGCGCCAGATGTTGGGCAAGATTCTTGCAGGCGGCTCCGAGACTCCCATCGAAGTGCTCACTAAGGCTCCGAACATGCGGGTGACGATCACGCATTCAACCGCCGACAGCTTCACTGCGTTTGACGGCAAGGGTGGATGGATGGGAACGGCCGGCAAGCCCGCGCGGTCGATGTCGGAATCCGAGTCAGCCGCGTCCTCGCTTGACGCCCAGTTCCATTTGGCGCTGACGGTGAAGGAACTCTACCCCCAGTTACGTCGCGGCCGCCCGGAAGCGGTTGCGGGCGTCGATTGCGAGGTTCTGAACGGAACCGCGCCCGGCAAGCCGATGGTACGGCTCTATTTCGCGAAGGATTCCGGGTTGCTGGTCCGCATGGTGCGTTTTGCGGACACGCCGCTCGGTCGCATGCCCACCCAAATCGACTACAGCGACTACCGGGAAAACGACGGCGTGAAGGCACCGTTCAAGTGGACGCTGTCGCGCCCCAACGGACGCTTCACGATCCAGATCGCGACCGTGAAGAACAATGCCACAATCGACAACGCCCGGTTTGCGAAACCCGCGGGCGATGTGAAGTAGCTACTTCGTCACAAAGCGGATATTGGAAAGGGTGACCGTGTTGGGGCCATCCTGCTGGCTGAAATCGATCAGCGTGAGGGTGCGGATTCGGTCGAGATCGAGCTTTCCGTTTGCATCTTGTGGACCGTTCGCGTCCACAGCGAAAGCGGAAAGATCGATCTCGCGGCGCTCTAGTTTGTCGGCCTCCAGGATCAGGAAATCGCAGTTGTAACGCGCCCCCTCCGGGCCGTGGCGGCGGTCCTCTGACAGAGCCCATACGAATTGTCCGGCTTGCTTGGATGAAATATCGAACGCCAGGTGGGTGGCGCCGCGGAAGTCCCAGCGGGCGAGTGGACGCAGAAACACGACGGCTTGTTCGGGCTGCTGCCGGTACGTGATTTGGAGACTCCCGTCCTGTTGGAAGAGGGAGGCGGCACCCGGGGCGATCCACATGGGCTGGGAGCTGGAGAAATCCTCCACGGTCATGACTGGGATAGCCGGTGCCGGATCCCGCGACAGCGTGAAATTCCGGATCGAAATCATATGGTGACCATCGTGCGGTGTCGCAAAAATCGCACCGCCAACTCGGCTGAAAATCTGGGAGACATCAATGATCCCGACACCTTCCAGTTGTTCGGGGTCGAGTTTTCCGTTGGCATCGATCGGCTCGTTCGGACCCTCGCCTTCCAGAAAATCTGCTAGGCCGAGAACCACCGGCTGCCAAGTGCTCCCGGAAGACCAGAAGGTCGCCGTGTAGTTGCCGCCGCCCGGCTTCTTTTCGCTCAGGACCAAGCCGACCGCGAAGGCCGAGTCGGTTTTCACCTCGAAGCGGATGCTCTTGAGATCTTGCAGCGCTAGGTTTCCAACCGGGTGGACGGCGACGCTCATCGATTTTGGATCGGCGGTGTAACCGAAAGCCAAGGCTCCACCTTCCGCCGCCAAGGTGGCACCGGGTTTGCCGAGGGTCATCCAACCTTCCGTGTCAGTCGCGAACGTGTTCCGCAGAATGGGTTCGGCGGCGCGCGCGATCACAATTTCGAACGCCGCCAGCGCCACACAGATTAGAAATCGATTCCACATCATATTTAATCCTATTGCGGCAGGCCGAAACACAGGAGCACAGACCCGGCTGCGACCGCCACATACTGTTCCTTGCCCACAGTAAATGTCATTGGGCCCGCCTTCATGCGCACGTTTGTGGGGAAAGTCCACAGGGTCTTCCCGTTGCGCTCGTCCACGGCCGTGAAGCCTCCATTGGGCTGGCCATAGAACAGTAGTCCTCCTGCCGTGCCCAGCACGCCCGACCAAGTCTTTGCGCGTGGAGGACCGGGCTGGGGGACTTCCCACGCGATCTCGCCCGTCTCGATGTTCAACGCCCGCAGGAAGCGCTCGCCGGTCTGGTCGGGGTAGCCTGTGGGCTTTCCGGTGCATTCCTCCAGCGCCAGCACATAGTAAAGCCGGGTTGTTGGCGACCAGGCGGTTGCATCCCAGTTGGCAGCGTCTGCAGGGCAGCCGCGCGGATCCTTGATGACCGGCTTGCCGTCGTCACCGATTTTCTCCGCCCAGTCGTTGCGGCGGATGAATGGTTTGCCGAGCAGCACGTGTCCGTTGGTGCGGTCGAGAACATAGAAGAAGCCGTTCCGGTCGGCATGCAGGAGAAGCTTTGAGGGCTTGCCGCGCCAAGTGGTATCGACCAGCACATTGGGCTCTGTCGCGTCGCGGTCCTTCACATCCCGGGGCGTGAACTGGTAGTGCCATTTGATCTCGCCCGTGTGCGGATTCAGGGCGAGCACGCAGTCGGTGTAAAGGTTGTCGCCTTGGCGGTCGCGGTCGTTCCCGTCCGGCCAAGGGTTGCCGGTGGCCCAGTAAAGGGTGTCGGAAGCGGCGTCGAAAGAGCCGGTCAGCCAGCTGGAGCCGCCTCCCGTGAGGGGCTCCTTGCCGCCCCAAGTCTCGATTCCGGGTTCACCGGCCCTCGGGACAGTCCAGAGCCGCCACGCCAGAGCCCCGGTGTCGGCCTTGAAGGCCGCGATGAAGCCACGGATGCCCGCGTCGGCCCCCGCCACGCCCACCACCACCGTGTCGTGCACAACCAGAGGTGACACCGTACCGCCATAGTTTTTCGATGTGCTGCCCGGAATCTCGGGAACCATGGCCGATTCCCAGACCACATGTCCGTCCCCACGGTCGAGGGCCAGCAGATGCGCATTGTCCGTGACGTAGAAGACCTTGTCGCCCAGGATCGCCACACCTCGGTTGGTGCCGAGTTTGGCATCGTCGACGATGCCGGGAGTGGCCGGACGCGAGAAGTGCCAGCGCGGGGAACCTGTCAGGGCGTCCAACGCGTAGACTTGGTTCGGGCCCGTCACGTACAAAATGCCGTCGGCGGCGATCGGCGTCATCTCCAAGCCGAAGCTGGCCATGGGGAAGATCCACTTGACGCCGAGGTGCGCCACGTTGGACCTGTTGATCTCTTTTAGCCGGCTGTAGCGGTTGCCGGAATCATTTCCGTTGTAGGTGGGCCAGTCGCCCTCGCGCGGCGCGCTCCACGTGATACGGCTGGCGGGTTCGAGCACTGTCACGGGGCCGACAATCGTCTCGTTGTTGATTCTGCGCAGGTAGCGGGCCAGGACTGTCCGCTCATCCAGCGCGACATCGTTGAACGCGGGCATTCCGGCTGCGGGATTTCCCCGTTGCAGGTAGGCTGCCAGCTGGTCGACCGATTTCTCCGCCACGCGCGGATTATTGGCCAGTCCAGGGCCTTTGGCACTGCCGGTCGCGTCCTCGCCGTGGCAACCGGAGCAGCGGGTGGCGAAGGGCGTTTGCGAGGTGGCGGGCAGCGTGAGCGAAAGAATCAGCATGCATGCGCGGAATCGCGAGCTGTGGGGCGTGGCGGACATGATGCATTCACTATAGAATGGGCAGACATCGGCACCAAAATGCGCAACGCTCTCCCCGTTTTCCTCTTGGCTGCACTTCTAATCCCGGCACCATCCGCCTGCGGGGCTGATCCCTATTTGGTCTTTGAGCCACAAGGTGCACCCAAAGGCAGGAACATCGTCCTGATCAGCGGTGACGAGGAGTACCGTTCGGAGGAGTCGCTGCCGCAGCTGGCCAAGATCCTATCGAGCCGCCATGGCTTCCGTTGTACCGTCCTGTTCGCCATCGACAAGAAAGACGGCACGATCAACCCGGAGCAGGTTGACAATATCCCGGGCTTGGAGGCGCTCGATTCCGCCGACCTGTTGGTGATCCTGACGCGTTTTCGGGATCTGCCGGATGCCCAGATGAAGCACATCGCGGACTACATTGATTCCGGCAAACCGATCATTGGCCTGCGGACGGCCACCCACGCCTTCCAGCTGAAGTCCAGCCCAACCTATGCCCGGTACAACTGGAACAACCCGGACGGCGGATTCGGACGCTCGATTCTGGGGGAAACATGGATCAAGCACCACGGAAAACATGGGAAGCAGAGTTCGAGCGGCGTTCTCAACCCGACCGAGGCGCGCCATCCGGTCCTGACGGGTATCGGCAACGGCGCGCTGTGGAGCCGTACGGATGTTTATGAAGCCCGTTTGCCGTTGCCTGGAGACAGCCGGGTACTGGTGTTCGGGCAGGTACTTTCTGGGATGGGTCAGGCCGATCCGCCGGAGCCCGGGTCTGTCAATGAGCCGATGATGCCAATCGCTTGGGTCAAGAGCTACACCGGATCAACCGGGAAGCTAGGCCGTGTCTTCACCACCACTCTGGGTACTTCGGAGGATTTGCTGACGGAGGCCAACCGGAGACTATTCGTGAATGCCACCTACTGGGCAGTCGGGCTGGATCGGCAAATCAGCACCAAGCTCGATGTCGGGCTGGTCGGGAACTACAGTCCGACGCCATTCGGATTCGGCACACACACGAAAGGCGTTCGTCCAGAGGTCCTGCGCTAGCGTTGTAGAGTCAATTGAGGATACCCAGCACCGTGCCCCAAAATCCCAGCCGCCGCACCTTTCTCGGAACTGCCGCCACCGTGGCCACCGCTCCACTGCTCGCAGCAGCGGCAGCCCCCGTCCCCAATATCCTATGGCTTACGTGGGAGGACATCGGTCCCCACCTGCATTGCTTCGGCGACAATTACTCGAATACGCCGAATTTTGACCGTCTCGCCAAGCGCGGCTGCGTATATTCCAACACTTGGTGCAGCGCCCCGGTCTGCGCTCCGGCCCGGACGGCCATCATTACCGGCGTATCCCCCACTGCCACCGGTGCGGAACACATGCGCTCCATGACCCGCATGCCCGAAGGCTGGAAAATGTTCCCCGGATACCTGCGCGATGCCGGCTACTATTGCACCAACAACGGCAAAGAGGATTACAACCTCGAAAAGCCCGCAGGCACTTGGGATGCCTCGCAGGGCGGCAACGGCGGAGCGGCAGGGGGATACTCGCCCGTCCACGGCCACTGGCGCAACCGCAAACCAGGCCAGCCCTTCTTCGCGGTCTTCAACAACATGACGACCCACGAGAGCCAGATTTTCAAGAGCGCCTCCAACAAAAACATCATCCACGATCCGGCCAAGGCCCGCGTCCCCGCGTTCCAGCCCGACATCCCCGAAGTACGCCGCGACTGGGCGCAGTATCACGACCTACTCACCGCGGAGGACACCCAGCACGAGGCCCGGCTCGACGAACTGGCTGCCGATGGGCTCGTCGATGACACCATCATCATCGTCACCAGCGACCACGGCTGCGGGATGCCCCGTTACAAGCGCTTCCCGTATGATTCCGGCCTGCACGTCCCGCTGATCGTGGTTTTCCCCGAAAAATTCCGGCACCTTGCGCCGAAGGACTACGTGGCGGGAGGAAAGAGCGACCGGTTGATCAACACGATGGACCTGGGCCCCACCATGCTCAGCCTGGCCGGGATCAAGCCCAAGGATTTCCACCAAGGCCAAGCCTTCGCCGGTCCCTACGAGGCCCCGCCCCGCGCCTACAACTTCGGCTTC
This sequence comes from uncultured Acidobacteriia bacterium, assembly GCA_903925015.1. GTDB lineage: Bacteria > Acidobacteriota > Terriglobia > Bryobacterales > Bryobacteraceae > BOG-234. The sequence continues at coordinate 27,436 of CAIYDY010000372.1, read as the reverse complement.
CGTGGTCGCATGGATGAGCGCTACGACATGATGCGGTCCACCCGCGACAAGCGCTACATGTACATCCGCAACTACAATCCGCACAAGATTTACGGCCAGCACGTGGACTACATGTGGAGCCTGCCCTCAACCCCGGCTTGGGAGAAGCTCTACCAGGAAGGCAAGCTGAAAGCTCCGCAAACCCATTTCTGGGAAACCAAGCCGGTCGAGGAACTCTACGACCTGCAGGCGGATCCGGATGAAACCGTCAATCTTGCCAACTCTCCGCAACACAAGGCCACGCTGGAGCGCTTCCGCAAGGCACACCACGAGCACGAACTCGCGGTGAGGGACTTGGGACTACTTCCAGAGGGTGAAATCCACGCGCGTGCCGGGAAGTCCGCACCCTACGACATGGGACGGGACCCCAAGCTGTTCCCAGTGGAGCGTATTTTGGCTGCGGCCGACGTGGCGAGTTCGATGCAGCCCGGGGCAACCGCTCGGTTGGAGACTTTCCTGAAGGACACCGACAACGCCGTCCGCTACTGGGGTGCCATGGGTGTCCTGATGCGGGGCAAGGACGAGGTGGCCAAGCACCAGCCGGAATTGCGCGCGGCGTTGACGGACGAATCACTCCACGTCCGCATCGCCGCCGCCGAGGCTCTCGGATTGTACGGAACCGACCAGGATTTCAAGACTTCCATGGCGGTCCTGGTGCAACTGGCGGACGCCACCAAATCCAATGCCTACGCCGCGATTCATGCGTTGAATGCGGTGAGCGCAATGGGGCTGAAAGCGGCACCGTGGAAGGGCGAAATACTGGCGCTGACCGGCGTGGATTCAGTCGCGCCCGAACGTGTGCGGACGGAGTACACGCCAAAACTGCTCAAGCGGTTCGGCGAAACGCTGTAGGGCACTAGTCTAGTCGCGCGTTATCAGCAGTTTTGCCAAGTAGATAGCGGTTTTCCCCTCGTGCGACGGATAGTAGAGGGTCCAGAGAAATCCGTCCTGCCACGCGAAACCGGGATAGCTGGTGTCCCCGCCGCTCGGCAGCTCGAACAGCGGGGAATAGCCCGCCGTCGTCATCCAACCCAAGGATATCCGGGGATCCTTACGACAACCCGGATATTGCGGCGCAAGGCAATCAAAGGCAACTGGCCAATGCGTGCGGGCCATGTCTCACAGCAGATGTTGAGACGAACGGCACTCGAATCGATCCTTGCCAAACCGACCTAGACTCGCCACAGACGGAGGCCGGTCCCCAGAGAACTCCATACAAAAAGGCAAGGCCCCGCCCGTGAGATTCTGGGAGCGTCCCCACAATTTCCCCAAAGTGGGACCGATCGACTGATTTTTTGAGGAGTGTAGCACTCGTAAGTGCTTGAAAATTTTGGCTCCTCAGGTAGGATTCGAACCTACAACCCTTCGGTTAACAGCCGAATGCTCTGCCATTGAGCTACTGAGGAGCAGTGTCGCGCGTTTCAGCGCGTTTCTCTTAGAATACACCATTACCCCCCTTCCCGCCAAGCTCCCGATGCAGATTTCCTGCCGTCCTCGCTATTCCCGCCCTTCGACGATCCCCAGCGCCTCGGCTACCCCGTCATAGTCCCCGAACATCCGCTCTGGACAATTCTCCAGTCCATGCTCCATCCAGCCCGCCGGAGTCCCGCCGAACTCCGCATCCAGTGCCTCCAAGGATGCCCCGCGGGAAACCAACAACTCCGCCACATCCGCAAATCCCCGCCAGCACGCCCAGTGCAACGCCGTCGCGCCCGCCTGGCCCGGAGCGTTCACCGGCAGACCCGCGTCCAACAATCGCCGCACCGCCTCAGTGGAATGCGTATCGGCCAGGTCCGGGACCAGCCGCTCGTCCTCCGGCCCCCAAGTCACCGACTCCAACTCGACCGGCTGCCCCCCCACCAGCCGCTCGAGCGGCGACAATTCCGTCGAGGCCCCCCAATCCGCCAGCGCCGCCGCAGCTTTCGAATCCCCACGCAGGACCGCCATCGCGTATGCAGTGCGGCCATCCCCTGTCCGAGTGTCCAGAGTCGCACCGCCGGAAACCAGAATTCCTAGAATCTCCGCACTCCGCTGCCGCCGCACCGCCCAGTGCAGCGCCGTCTCTCCCTGCTCATTCCGCTCGTTCGGATCGGCCCCGGCACCCAGCAGAATCCGCACCGCGGCCGAATCCTCGCGGTCCAGCACATGCTTCAGCGCGTTCGAGCCCTCCACCTTTGCCCCGAATTCCAAAAGCAGCCGGACGCACGTCAAATCCGGGTGCTCCGCCGCATGGTACAGCGATTCCCCGTCATCCGGATTCGCCCCCGCCTCCAGCAACGCCCGCGCCAACACTGGATTGTTGCTCCGCCCCGTTGCGGCATAGAGGCATGAGAGCGGATTGTCCGGGAATCCGTCCGCGATGCATGTTGTGTCCGGCGAGGCACCGTGCCGCAACAGCACCCGCGCGGTCCCAGCGACATCGCCCATTCGCAGCCCCGAAAAGCATACGTATACCAGCGGAGCCACCTGTTCGGGCCCCCCCGCCTCAACCGCCAACGCCGAGTTTGCGGAAACCACTTCCTCCACCGTCCGCACGTCGCCCATCACCAACGCCGCCCAGTAACCTTCGGCTGCTTCGGGAACGGCTTTCATCATCGCCCTCGCCGCCGCAGGATCCTCAATCGCGGCTCTTACAAATTCATCGGAAATCTCGCTCACCTTGGCTCCTCCACATCCACGACCCGATCCGCCTTCAGATCCGCCAGTACTTGACGCCGACCGCTCGGCCAGAGAATCACCACGCTCGTCGCCGTATTTGCAGAGCCCAGCCCGAAATGCACACCCGCATCCACCGAGGAAGCATATCCCGCCGTCGTTGTCATTTCCGCCATCTGGTTCCCAATCGTGATCCGGGCCCCGATGCCGTCGCGGTTCGACTTCGTTCCGTGCAATCGAAAATCGATCCAGTGCACCCCGCCCGAACTCGTGTTTTCCCAAATCTCCGCCGGACTCCCCAGCGCGGACACGACACCGTCCACCCGTCCATCCCCGTTCAGGTCCGCGAATACAGCCCCCCGATGGGCTGCCACCGAGGTCAATCCGGCCTCGTCCGACACATCCCGGAAGACCCCGCCGATATTGACGAAAGCAGAATTCCTCTCCCGGTATACCGATGGCTCGAACTGCTCCACCAAATCGTTCACATGCGAATTCGCCGTGAACAAGTCCTTCCAGCCGTCATTGTTAAAGTCCGCCAACCCCAGCCCCCAGCCGCTGTGCTTCACCGACCCGGCCCCCACCTTGGAAGCGTAGGTGGCATCCACAAAAACTCCACCGCCAACGTTTCGAAAAACGGGATACGTCTCGCCCGCCAGTGCCGTCACGATGGCGTCGGGCCGGCCGTCGTTGTCATAGTCCTTGAACTCGACGCCCATGCTGGCCACCGGCTTTCCGTGATCCCTGAGTGCTACCCCAGCCAGAAGCCCGACCTCCTCGAACGTCCCGTCGCCTTTGTTATGGAACAGAAAATTCGGCATGTTGTCATTGGTCACGAAGACGTCCGGGAATCCGTCGCCGTCGTAGTCCGCGAACCCGACACCCATGCCCCTCCCGGCGTGGGGCCTCAGGCCTGCGCGATCCGTCACGTCCTCGAAAGTGCCATCACCCTTGTTCCTGTACAGGGTACTGGCCAATCCGTCGAAATATTTGGGGTGGCAGTAGATCCGCACGCCGCGCGCTTGGTCCCCACAAAAGCGGTCGAAAGCCGGCGTCCATTTGGCGTAGTGGACCACCCAAAGATCCAGCAGTCCGTCGCGGTCGTAGTCGAACCACCCGGCTGCAACCGACCATTCGCCGCTCTTGATCCCGGCCTTCGCGGTTACGTCCTCAAACTTCCCGCCACCGAGATTGCGGTAGAGAATATTGCGATTCACTCCGGCCACAAATAGGTCGGCCCTTCCGTCGTTGTCGAAATCCGCCGCTGCCGCCCCCATCGAGTAGCCCGCACCCCCGACTCCGGCCTCCGCCGTAACATCCCGGAATTTCATCCCGCCCTCGTTGCGGTAGAGGCGGTTGAGGAACTTGGGCGATGATTTTTCCAGCGACGGAATCTCGGCTCCGTTCGTGAAGAAGATATCGGGCCTCCCGTCGCCGTCGTAGTCGAAAACGGCGATGCCACCCGGCATGGTTTCGATCATGTGCTTCCGCGCGGTCGGATTGTTTTCAAGCACAAACCCCACCCCCGCCTCTGCGGCCACTTCGCGGAACCGGATTGGAAGCGGAGACTCAGCGGCGGCGGCTGCCAGCGCAATGACCGCAGAGCCCACTGCCAAGCCCCACTTTGCCGGAGGTGTCAAAATCATAGTTTCCGATGTCCACTTCCAGTATCCGGCCTTCACATCCGGAAACCGCCAACACCGACGCCGAGATCATTTGCCACCACCGCAGGGCGATGTTCCGGGACATGGGCCATCCGGATGATGCCGTCATGGAATCCATGGTGGCGGCCTTCCGCCCCTGGGTGGAACAAAGGCTCGCGTCCGGCGAATACCGCGCATGGTTTGCATACAACCCCGATGGCGAGATCGTTGCCGGTGCGGGAATCTGGCTCATGGACTGGGCTCCGCACATGATCGCACCAGGCCAGCCAAGGGCGAATCTCATCAATGTCTACACCGAACCCACCCATCGCCGCAAGGGCCTTGCCCGTGAGTTGATGGCGGAGTTGCTGGACTGGTGCCGATCCAGCGGGATTCGGGTTGTGATTCTGCACGCGAGCAACGAGGGGCGGTCCTTATACGCAGCGCTTGGCTTCGCCCCAACCAATGAGATGCGGATTGTTCTGGAGGAGTAATTCAAGTGCGCCGACTGCTGATTGGCTTGTGCGTAACCGGCGTAGTTGTCTACTTGGTGATGTTTTGGCCATTGCGAGACCCGCATCCTCCGGCCCGCCCGGGTGGCGGCAACTTCGCGATCCCCAATGCCACGGTCTACATTTCCCCCGACCTGCCGCCCCTTGACGGAGCCACAATCGTAGTCCGCAACGGGCGCATCGCGGACGTCGGAACGGGAGTCGCCGCACCTCCAGGCGTCCCCCCTCTCCCCTGTGACCGTTGTGTCGTGACGGCAGGATTTTGGAATGCCCACGTGCACTTTTCCGAGCCCAAGTTCAACGACGCAATTTGGGGACACGCATTCTCGGTCGAGACCGATCTGGAGGACATGTTGACCCGGCGCGGTTTTACGACCGTAGTCGATGCCGGTTCCGACCCCCGTGTGAGCGTGTCGCTCCGCAGGCGCATAGAATCCGGCGAGATTCGCGGTCCCAATATCTATTTGGCAGGACGCTCCATTTACCCACCCGCGGGGATTCCCTACTATGTAAGGGAATCCGTCCCGATTTGGATCCGCTCGCTGATGCCGCAACCCGCCACGGCAGGGGATGCCGTTCAAGTCGTCCGTCAAAACGCCAGCGCCGGTGCCGACCTCACCAAGCTCTTCACCGGCTCCTATGTTGCGCGGGGGCGCGTCCTGGCCATGCGGCCCGAAGTCGCAAAGGCCGCTGTGGATGAGGCACACCGCCTTGGCCAGCTGGTCTACAGCCATCCGTCGGATTTGTCGGGAACGAAAGTGGGGATTGCAGCCGGTGTTGACATCCTGGCCCACGCACCGGATTCCACTCAAGGAATCGACGACGCGTTGTTGCGGAGCATCGTAAACCACCACATGGCAATGATCCCGACCCTCAAGATGTTCGAAACCACGGTCACTGACAACCCGGCCTACATCCAGCCCATCCATACCTTGGTTTCAAGGTTCCGCGCGCTGGGAGGTGAACTCCTCTTCGGCACCGATGTCGGTTACATGGAGGATTACCGCACCGCGGACGAATTCCGGGCGCTGGCGCAATGTGGGCTCTCACCAATGGAAATACTCAGGACGCTGACACTGGCCCCGGCCAAACGGTTCCACGTGGACAACGAAAAAGGAACAGTGGAAGCAGGCAAACTGGCGGACCTGACTATTCTGGACTCCGATCCGGCCTTGGACGTAACGGCCTTCGCCCAAGTCCTAGCTACAATTCGGGCTGGACGCGTGATCTTTACACGTACCAACAACTAGCCGATCACCTCACCGCCTGAAACGCGTCGAACCAGCGTTCACAATCGCCTTGCCGACCACTAGCGTCTTCCGCGCGTGGTCGTTGTTCGGAAAAGCGACCTGTCCAACTTCCACACCCGCGATGCCGTTCCCCGCATCGCACGGAGCTCTGCGGCAAGTTCAGCGGGATCCGTCGTCGCAGGCATGTTCATCCGGACCCAAGGCAGATCGGTTGCGGGCCGATGCGCAAAGGTTTCGGGCCGTAACCACGGTGACGGGATTGAATTTGACCCAGTCGCCCCTCCTTATGGGTGGACCTTGGGGATTCTGGGCGAGGGCGACGAATCCAAGGAGGATAAGGACAACCGGGAATGCGGGATAGCTGATTTCTTCATGTGGGCTGAGCTGATTGGCCCCATCTATTCCCCGATGGACAAAACCCGCCCAGTGATTTCGTGTAAAAACTCGAACCCGGTACCCGTTGCGACCAACGGGTACCGGGTGACCGGTGTTTAGTACCGGAAACGCAGTGCCAATTGGAAGCGGCGGGCATTGGTCCCGTCGGGCTGGGACCCGTCACCTGTCGGTGTCGCGAAGGGTCCGTTGGCCACCAGCTGGATCGGGGTGCTGACCGAACTGGTGGACGCCGGGGCCGTCGCAATATACGCCGTGGTGTTGTAGTTGGTCCAGTTGGCGTGGTTGAAGACGTTGAAGCCCTCGGCCACAATTTGCACCGTCACCTTTTCGCCCACCTTGAAATCGCGACCGAAACGCATGTCGAGTCGGTAGTTCGGCCGTCCGATGTTGTTGTTGCGGGCCACTGTCGGCAACACGTTGATACCGCCTTGGCCGAGTACGCCGCCGTAGCCATTCCACAGTGTCCCGTCCGTGTTGGTGAACGGAATGGAAGGAATTGACAGCCCCGTCGCGTAGGGACGGCCTGATTCGGCGCTGAAAATGCCGCTCAGGCTCCAGCCTTTTACGATTTGCGCCGCCATGTCGGACTTGCCCTTGCCGAATGGCATGTTCCACACCCAGTTGGCACCCAGCTTCTGGCGTTGATCCGTCGGCGAGATGCCCCGGTTGGACACCTTGCTGAACTGGTCGAGGAACCGGCCACCGTTGAACGATCCCTCCACGCTGCTGCCGTCGCCGCCGCCGGTGCCCGTGGTGTTCTCGGCTTTAGAGAGCGTATAAATCACGTTCAGGAGAAGACCGTCGGAGTACCGGTGTTTCAACTCCACATACATCGCGTTGTACCAGCTTTGGCCGTTGCTGGTGTTCAGGATCACCGCACCCAGCGCCGGATTTGGGCGGGCCGAGTTCGGGTTTGCATTGGGACCGGCCGAGAACGGGACTTGGAACGTGCTCCCGTTCGGCAGCGAGTAGGTCCGGGTGAACTGAGCGGCCGGCAGGTTGGAGTCGATCTGCGTGTAAATCTGGTCGCCGTAGGTATAGATGTAGCTGGCCGACAGTGCGATGTTCTTCGTCAACTGTCGGTCAATGCCGAAATTGAGTTCCTGCGCACGTGGCCGCTTGAAGGCCGAATCAATGCGGAAGACGCTCGGGGTGGGCACCGAGGTGCCGGTCGGAATCGCCGTCAGGATATTCGGGAAGGTGGGCGCGCCGCCGCTTGTGGGCGTGAAGCTCAGGGAGATGGTGTTCTTGGTCGGATCGGCCAAGCCCGTCTGCCGCATCGCGTTGTCGATCATGCCGTTCTGGATGATCGCGTTGAACATGCCGTAGCCGCCGCGGACAACCATCTTGGAGTTTCCGAAAACGTCATAGGCGAGACCGGCGCGCGGGCCGAAGGCGGTCTTGTCCGTGTTGAACTTTTGTGTTTCCGCAACCGCCGGGTTCGGCGCGAACGGGGTCGGCAGCAGCTGGATCTCATACCGGATGCCGTAGTTCATCGTCAACCGACGGCTGACATGCCATTGGTCCTGGGCGAAGAACGAGTAGTTCTGCGTGTAGAAGGTCTGGCCCGTCAAGCCGAACGCCTGCGTGTAGCTGGAGTAGTTGCGGGCGGTGCCGGGGTTGAGCAGGTCCTTGCCGAAGTTCAGGGCGTTGGTGTAGGAGTAGGCGCCGCCGAAGTTGCCGGTGGCGTCGAGGCGGTCCCATGGGCGGTTGTAGTCGATGCCGAACTTGAAGGCGTGCGTGCCGCGGATCAGCGAGATGTTGTCGGCGATTTGGTCGTGGTGCTCGTTGGGGTACTGGTAGCGCTCCAAATAGGTGGCGCGCCCGTAGGCGAAACCGTTTACCGCGACGTTTGGCGGAGGCGTGTCGGAAATTTCGAATTCGAGATCGCGACCCCACTGGCCGCGAAGTTCGTTCACAGTGCGGGGCGAAAGGGTGGTGGTGAGGCGGGCGTTGATGGTGTCGATGCGGACGTCGTCGCTGCCGTTGCTGCCGTTGGTGGTCTGGAAGATCGGGCTCTGGATGTTGCGCGTACCGTACCAGTAGAGCTTGTTGTAGCTGACTGCCAAGGTGTTGTTGTTGTTCACCAGCCAATCCACTTTGACGAGGCCGAGGTGCTGGTTGCCGGTACGGGGGTTGGTGTTGCCGGGTGCGCCGCCGGGCATGTGGTCGGTGAGCCACTTGACACCGGCGTTGTATGCGGCCAGATCCGAGGCGTAGGTGGGCGAGGTGGTGACTGTGGGCTTGCCGGCGGCGAGCGCGCCACCGTCCAGGATCACAATCGGGAAGTCGCGGTACTGCGCATCATAGTTGACGAAATAAAACAGCTTGTTCTTCTTCGCGGCCCCGCCGATGGAGCCGCCGAACTGCTGGCGGGTTTCATCGGGTTTGATCGGGTTGGTGGACTTGATGTAGGGGTCCATCGCGTTGAAGCCGGCGTTGCGGAAGTAGTAGAAACCGTCGGCGTGGAAATCGTTGCCGCCGGACCGCACCACGGTGTTGATGCTGCCGCCAGCCGCCCGGCCGAACTCGGCCAGGAAGTTGGACTTGCCCACTTGGAATTCCTGGATGGCGTTGGAACTGATGCTGCTGGCGGCGCGGGTCCGGCCGCGGGCTTCGCCGAAATAGGCCTGGTTGTCGTCGTTGCCTTCAATCATGTAGTTGTTGAAGGACGAGGACATGCCCCGGAAGCTGAGCAATCCGAATGTGCCACTGCGGGCGACGCCGGGGACGAGGAGCGCGAACTGGTCGGCGCGGCGGCCATTGATAGGTAGGTCGTTGATCTGCAGGCGGGAAACCAAGCTGGTTTCCTCGGTGCGGGTCTGCTCCACCTGGAGATTGGAATCCTCCACCGTGACCGACTGCGAAACGCCGCCAACGGCCAACTGGCCGGAAACATTGGCGCTGCCGCCCACGTTGACCACTACGCCGCGCGTTTCCATCGGGGCGAAGCCGTTGGCTTTCACCACGACGTTGTAAACGCCGGTGGGGAGAACGGGAATGGTGAAGGTTCCGAGCGAATCGGTGTTGGCCTTGCGCTCCTGGCCGGTGCCGGAATTGGTGGCGACGACGTCGGCGTTGGCAACGGCAAGTCCGGCGGCATCGCGAATCTTGCCGGCGATGGAGCCGGTGCCTTGGGATTGGGAGAATGCGAGAGCGGCGGACATCGCGAAAACGATGCCCACCCGGGCCTGAAGATGTTTGTACATAAGGGTGTCCTGCCAATGCTAGCGGGTGCCCGTTACATTGGGATGACACCCTGACGAAGCTATGTAGGGGTTAGCTGCCGCGCATGCTATCCACTGTCAAATCCCAAACCTTGGTGGGGCGATTTTTCCGCCCGATTGTGATAGCCTCCAAACTGTATTAGTAAGATGCAAAAGCTCTTCGCACTTCTGGCAGTCGCGACCCTTCTGTTCGCGGCCGAGAACGGCGCGCCTGAGAAAATCGCCCCGCTCGGCGTCTACAAGCTCGCCGAACGCGCGTATTGGGCGTTCCAGCCCCGCAACAATGCGGCTCCGCCGGTGTTTGCCACCGCTATCGACAAGGCTTGGGTCAAGACCCCTATCGACGCTTTTGTGCTCGACGGCCTGAAGAAGGCCGGACTCCTCCCCGCCCCTCCAGCCTCGAAGGCCACCCTGATCCGGCGGGTGACCTACGATCTGACCGGTCTCCCCCCCACGCCCGAAGAACTGGATGCCTTCCTCAAGGACGAATCGCCCAAGGCCTGGGAGAATTTGGTCGAACGCCTGCTTGCCTCGCCGCGCTACGGCGAACAGTGGGGACGGCACTGGCTGGACGTCGTCCGTTTCGCCGAATCCGACGGTTATGAATACGACATGCACCGTCCGGACGCCTACCGCTTCCGCGACTATGTGGTGAACAGCTTCAACGACGACAAGCCTTACGACCAATTCATCAAGGAACAGCTGGCGGGCGACGAGATCGATCCAAACAACGAAACCCTGATGGTCGCCAGCGGTTTCAACCGCCTCGGCCCGCTGCGCAAGAACGCCGGCAACCAGAACGTTGCGTCGTCCCGCAATGAGGTGCTCACCGAAATGACCAACGTCGTCGGTGCGGGATTTCTTGGCGTTACCGTGGGCTGTTCCCGATGCCACGACCACAAATTCGACCCCTTCCGCCAATCCGACTACTACCGCCTGCAGGGCTTTTTCGCACAGACCAATGAAAACGACCTGATCCGGGCGTCAGCCGAGGAGCAGGCCGCGTGGAAGGCCGTCGTCGACCCCCTCACCACCGAACTGCGCCGTCTCCAATTCAGCATGCGCAAAGCCACGGAGGAGGAGAAGGGGAAAATTCAAACCCAGTTGGACGCGATCGATGAAAAGATGCCGCCACCGATGACGGCCATCTACGCGGTCAAGAACGATCCGAAAAAACTCAGCCCGGTCCACACCTTGTTCAAGGGCGACTACCTGCAGCCGGTTGAGGCCGTCGGTGCCCGTCCACTGGGGATTCTGCTGCCGGAAAACACCCCGGAAACGCCTTTGGACGCCGAAAAGCCCCGGACCCGTTTGGCCAGCTGGGTTGCAGACCCGGCGAATCCGCTCACCGCACGCGTGATGGTCAACCGTGTTTGGCAGTACCATTTCGGCAGGGGCATCGTTTCCACGGCCAATGATTTCGGGCGCATGGGCGCCAAGCCCACGCATCCGGAGCTGCTGGATTTCCTCGCGAACAAGTTCGTTGAATCGGGTTGGAGGATGAAGCCGATCCACCGGATGATCCTGATGTCGAGCGCGTACCGCCAGGCGAGCCAGTCTCCGGCGGAAAAGATCGGCATGGAAAAGGATGCCGAAGTTTCGCTGCTGTGGAAGTTCCCCCGTCGCCGGCTGGAGGCCGAGGAGATCCGCGATTCAATGCTGGCGGTTTCCGGACGTCTGAAGGGAGACATTGGCGGGCCCAGTGTCCTGATTCCAATCGACCAGGATTTGGTGAAGATGCTGAAGCGACCGCAATACTGGGTGGCGACGAAGGACAAGTCCCAGTACGACCGCCGCACCTTGTATATGATCTACAAGCGGAACCTGCAACTGCCGTTCATGGGCGTGTTCGACGCCCCGGACATGCAGCTCTCGTGCTCGCGCCGGGAGCAATCGACCCATGCCCCGCAGGCGCTGGAGTTGCTGAATGGCCAGCTGTCGAATGATTTGGCGCAGTCCTTCGCGTCGCGCCTGATGAAGGAAGCCAAGACCGATGCCGAGCGGATTGATCTGGCTTGGCGGCTGGCGGTGGGTCGCGCACCGACCGATAAGGAAAAGCGCCTGGCGGCATCGTATTTGGACGAGAAGCCGTCGGACCCGCTTCGTCTGAAGGAAATGGCGCTGGACGTTTTCAATCTGAACGCTTTCCTCTACGTGAACTAGAATGCATACCCGATACAACCGCAACCGCCGTGAGTTTTTGACCGATTGCTTCTGCGGCATGGGCTCGGTCGCGTTTGCGGCAATGACTGCACAGGAGCAGCTGCGCGCGGCGAAGTTCAATCCTTTGGCCCCCAAGCCGCCGCACGAACCCGCGCACGCGAAGGCGAAATCGGTGATTTTCCTATTCATGGCGGGTGGGCCGTCCCATTTGGAGACGTTCGATCCCAAACCCCTGTTGAACAAGCTGGACGGACAGAAGCGTCCGGCGGAATTCGGCGACGTCCAATACCAGAATGTGAACACGGCGTCGCGAATCTTGGGCACGAAGCGCACGTTCCAGAAGTACGGCAAGTCGGGGATTGAGATTTCGGACCTGTTCCCGTATCAGGCGGAGGTGGCCGACGAGCTGTGCATGATCCGGTCGATGCATGGCGACATGGTGGTGCACTCGGCGGCGCAGTACCAGATGATGACGGGACGCGTAATTCCCGGATTTCCGGCGATGGGGAGCTGGGTGGTGTACGGGTTGGGGTCGGAGGCGGAAAATCTGCCGGCGTATGTGGTGATGCCGGATTCGCATGGCGCGCAGGAGGCCGGTGTGCCGATGTACACCAATGGATTCCTGCCCTCGGTGTACCAGCCGACGATGTTCCGGCCGGGCACGAAGCCGGTGCTGAATCTGGACTTGCCGAAGGGCGTGTCGTTGGACGAGCGGCGGCGTTCGATCAGGTTGCTGCGCGATTTGAATGAAGCGGGCATGCCGGGCGAGGATCTGGAATTTGCAGCACGCATGTCGGCCTACGACACGGCGTTCAAAATGCAGACCGAGGCTCCGAAGGTTTTCGACCTTTCAAATGAGCCGAAGGAGACGCTGGATCTGTACGGGGTCGGCAACCCGCTCACCGACGATTACGGCCGCCGTTGCCTGATGGCTCGGCGGATGGTGGAAAACGGCGTGCGTTTCGTGACCGTGGTGTCCGGTGGAGGCGGTCCGGAGGCGGAATGGGACGCCCACAACGACATCGAGGACAACCACCTGCGGATGGCGAGCTGGACCGACAAGCCCGTTGCGGCGCTGATCAAGGATTTGAAGCGCCGCGGACTGCTGGATTCGACCATCGTGCTCTGGGGCGGGGAATTCGGGCGTTCGCCGGAATCGGAAAAAAGCAAGGGGCGCGACCACCACAACACCGGATTCTCGATGTGGGTGGCGGGCGGCGGTTTCAAGGGCGGCACGGTTTACGGTGCCACCGACGATATCGGGCTGAAGGCGACCGTGAATCCGGTGCACTTCCGGGACCTCCACACCACCCTGCTCTACCAGCTGGGCCTGAACCAGGATGCGCTGAGCTTCATGCACCTGGGGCGCAAGGAGCGTCTAACGGAGATTCGGGGCGAAGTGATCAAGGATATTATTTCGTAGATTCGGCGATGGCTTGGTGACTTGCGCCGCCGGGGCGTTCCAGCCGTGGCAGCGTTTGTATTTGAGGCCGGATCCGCATGGGCACTGGGCTCCGCGCGGAGTGTTGGGGTCGGGCACCGGGGCGGCTTCCGGCTGTTCAGCGGGATCGATTGCAGTTTCCGGACGGTCCTTGCGCAGTCGCCGAAGTTCCGCGTTCGACCGCAGCAACAGGGCATGCGCGAGGGTGCGCTGCCGGTCAATGTCCTTCTGTGCTTGTGCGGCTTCGTCCGTATCCGGGTCGAGCGCCAGTTCCCGTTGCGCGCAACGGCGCAGTCGGACCAAAGCCGCAAGAATCTCGTCGAACAACGCTTGTTCGATCACACCTTGGGGTTGGATCTCGTGGACCAGTTGACGCCGGAGTTCCAGAATTTCGTTTTGCATGAGGTTCGCTCCCGCACCGAGGTTAGTACGGGCGTCCCCGCATCCAGTCCTCAAAAGGTCTGGAAACGTTGACAGCAAAGGAAATATAGTTTTTCGCCGCGCGTGACCGGCAATTTGCGTCCCTAGGCGCAGGCGTATTCCGGGCTGGGTTCCACCAGCGATGCCGGCTCGTAGTGGCGTTCCTCGCTGAAGAACTCATCCACCAGTCCCAGGATTTCAACCGCATCCTTGGTCTGGTAAATGCTGGTCCGCAGACTCGCCCCGCCGCGGATGCCGTGGGTGAAGTAGGTGGCGAACTGCTTCATTTTGCCGACCGAATCGTTCTCGCGGCGCGACAGCAGCATCGAATAATAGGTCCGCATCATGTCGTAGCGGTCCCGGTGGGTCGGCTCGGTATAGGTTCCGGTGGCGAGATACTGCTCAATCTGCCGGAAGATCCATGGGTTCGACGAGGCGGCGCGGCCAATCATCACCGCATCGCAGCCGGTTTCTTGGATCATCCGCACCGCATCCTGCGGCGTAACGATGTCGCCGTTACCAATGACCGGGATTTTCACGGCGTCCTTGATCGCTGCGATCCGGGTCCAATCCGCCTTGCCGGAATAGCCCTGTTCGCGGGTGCGGGGGTGGAGCGCCACAGCCTGCAGTCCGCAATCCTCGGCAAGCTTCGCCATCTGGACCATTACCAGTTCGTAGTCGTTCCAGCCCGCCCGGAATTTGCACGTGAACGGGATGGAAATCGCCTTGCGCACGGCTTTTAGGATTCTTTCCACCAGCTGGAGGTCGCGCAGGAGTCCCGAGCCGCCATTGCACTTCACCACTTTGTTGACGGGACAGCCGAAATTGATGTCGAGGATGTCGAAACCGAGGTCCTGGCAGACGCGGGCGGCGTCGGCCATCACTTCGGGGTCCGCTCCGAACAGCTGGGCGGAAATGGGGTGCTCATCGGGCGAGAACGCGAGGTACCGCGCCAGAGTCCGATTGGGGTTCTTGGCGGATTTCCCCTCCGAGCGGAGGTGCGCGCTGACCCCGTGGGAACTGGTGAACTCGGTCATGATGAGACCGCAGCCCCCCAAATTGCGGATGAAACGACGGAAGACCGTGTCGGTGACGCCGGCCATCGGCGCGAGCACCGTGGCGGGAGCGATTTTCACGTCACCGATCTGAAATTGTTGCGGGAAAGCCAAATTCCAGTTTAGCGGGCACGCCGGATCGCGTCGACCCCTTGGGCGAAGACATCGGGCGGCGTGAGCAGGCTGAGTACCAGGTACCCGCTCTTTTCAAAATCGTAGAAATAGCCCGGTTGGACAAGGACATTGTGCTCCACCAGGAGCCTTTCGGCGGTTTCCTCCTCATCCAAAACAGGGACGACGGCGTACCAGCCGGCTTCGACAACAAGCTTCCGGTCCAAGGCGGCCAGATTCACCCGCGCCCGGTCCAGAATCTGCCGCCGGATGGGCTCGCGGAGTTCCAAGAGCGCCCCGAGCGCGGTTTGAACCGGCGTTCCAGCGGAGAGATATGTGTCGGCGATGATCTCCAGCTCAGGCACCGGCTGGCGGAGCAGCATCCATGCCAGTTTCATCTGTGGGAGGCCTGCCAGTTTCGACAGGCCGTCGAGCGCGAAGTCGGCCGTACCGCGCAGAGTGAGGACGCTGTCGGGGGCCGGATCGAGTTGGTATCCGGCGAAGACTTCGTCCGAAATGATGGCGATGTCGTGGCGGTCGCGCAGTTCCACCAGTTGGTCGAGTTCGTGGCGGCGGATGAAGTGGCCGGTGGGATTGTTGGGATTGACGAGGACGATGGCGCGGGTCCGGGGCGTGAGCGCCTGCTCCAACGCATGGAAGTCAATAAACCAACCGTGGTCGTAAAACAGGGGGTAGGGGCGGACCGCCACGTTTTCGAGTGCGGCGAGGTACTCGAACAGCGGGTAGGATGGGCGCGGGACGAGAATTTCGTCACCTGGATCGCACAGGAGCTTGAAGATCCAGGCGTAGGCCTCGCTGGTACTCGCCGTCATCACCACTTGGTCGAAGGGCATGCCGTATTCGGCGGCGATGCGCTCGCGGGCTGCGGGGAGGCCGAAGGGCTCGGGCTCGTAGCGCAGCACGGCGGGGTCTGAAAGCGCCGGGAGAAAGCCTTCGGGATAGACGATTCCGGCGCGGGTGGGATTCGATTCCGTCAGATCGAGCACTGGAATGCCGTCGCGGCGCTTGGCGGCAAGGATCTGCGAGAGCCGGTTGGTTTCTGCGCCATATTGGACGCGGTGGGACAGTTTCATTGGGTCAGGTAGTCGCCGGAGAGGATTTGGGGCGCGTTGGACGGCACCACCACCAGTTCGTAGATCCATGCCGGGCCGAATTCGGCGGTATGTATAAGGATACGGCGGTACTCCGGGCCCTCGTAATCGTCGAGAACAGCCAGTAGACCGTCGCGTTCGCGCATTTCGTAGAGCTCGCCGGTGACTTGGCCGGGAAGATCGGAACGGTAGCCTGGATAGCGTCCAAGATCGAAGATGGCCCCGGAAACAGTGGCGGTTCCCAGCAACAATGCCGCGCTTCGCAGCCGCCGGGCGTAAGGATTTTCGAACTCGGAGCGGAGCGTCCCGTAGACGAACAATCGGTTTCCACCCGCCAAACCAGCCATTGGCTTATAGTAATGCGTGATGACCGATTGGCAATCGCTGGCCCGCGCGAGGGCGTTGGATATTCCGGAGGAGGCCGTGGCCCGAATCGCTCCGGCATTGAGCGGACTGGAGGAGTCGTTCGCGCCTCTGCTGGCGAAGCTGAGGCTGGATGTGGAACCGGCGATAACCCTTTCCGAAGCGGCGGTGAGCGGAAAATGATGACCATCGAACAAGCCGCGGCAAAGCTTCGCGCGCGCGAAGTGTCATCAATGGAATTGACACGGGCCGCCTTGGCCGAAATCGATGCGCAGCAGCCGAAATTCAATGCCTACGTCACGGTGACGGCCGATTTGGCGCTCGAACAGGCCGCCCAAGCGGATGCCGAGCTGGCGTCCGGCTTGGACCGCGGTCCGCTGCACGGCATCCCCTACGCGCTGAAGGACGTTTTCCAGACGAAGGGCATTCGCACGACTGTGGGCTCGAAGATTTTCACCGATCACATCCCGGATTCCGACAGCGCAGTCTACGAACTTCTGCGGAACGCTGGCGCGGTGTTGGCTGGCAAGGCCGGCATGCAGGAATTCGCCTACGGTGTGACCTGCGACAACCCGCATTTCGGGCCGATCCGCAATCCGCATGATCCGTCGCGGATTCCGGGCGGGTCGAGCGGAGGTTCGGGTGTGACGGTTGCGGCCGGTGCGGTATTTTTCGCGATGGGGAGCGATACCGGAGGCTCGATCCGGATTCCGGCGGCGTATTGCGGGTGTGTGGGGTTGAAGCCGACGTCGGGCCGGGTGAGTCGGCGCGGGGTGCTGCCGCTGGATTTCAGCCTGGACCATATGGGGCCGCTGACGCGGTCGGCGAAGGATGCCGGGTTGGTGTTGAATGCGCTGGCAGGGGCGGATCCGCTGGACGACACGTCTTCGTCGCAGCCGGTGGAGGATTACGCGGCGGGTTCGGGGAGCCTGGCCGGTGTACGGGTCGGTGTGCCGTTGAATTTCTACACGGAGCGGCTGGACCCGGTGGTGGAATCGGCCTACCGGTCGGCTCTTGTTGCGGCGGAATCCGCGGGCGCGATCCTGGTGCCGGTGACTGTGCCGGATCCGCTGGAGATCAATACGATCAGCCGGGTGATCCTACTGGCGGAAGCGTCTGCCGCGCTTGCGCCGTACGTGCACCGTCGGGATGAATTTGGAGTGGACGTGATGGCGCTGCTCGACCAAGGACGCTTCATTTCGGCGACCGATTACATCAATGCCCAGCGGCTGCGGCGGATGTACCAGCGGGAGTGGTCGAAGATCTGGACCGGAATCGATTGCCTTTTCACCCCGACCGCACCAATTTTGGCCCCGCCGATCGGCGTGTTGCAGATTGAGGTGGCGGGTGCGATGGAGGATGTGCGTCTGGCATCGACGAGGTTCGTGAGGGCGATCAATGTCCTCGGTCTGCCCGCCGTCTCCATTCCGCTGCCGACACAAGGGTTGCCGATCGGGTTGCAGATTGTCGGGAAGCCTTTTGGGGAAGGGTCGATCCTCTCGATTGGCTCCGGGATGGAGAAGTGCCTGGCCTGAGCGGTTTTGCCCCATAGGACTTGACAGGGCTACTGTTTTTGGGATTGCTTCAGGCCGGTTCCCGCATGTCGGTTCCACGAATGGGAAAACATCTTGCGAAGCATCTGGATCACAGCTTGTTTTCAATGGGATGACAATTCGTCCATTGGCACTGCAAATGCATATGTTGTGCCATGACCAAGAGCATCCTGCGCGCTGCCTACGCCTGCGTAGTCGCCGCGCTATTCATCCTTTCTCCGGGCCAGCTGCCCGGACAGGCAATTAGTGGCGACTTGACAGGTCGGGTTTTGGATGCCAGCGGCTCCACCATCCCGTCGGCTGCAGTCGAAGCCCGGAATGAAGCGACAAGCGTGAAGACCTCCGCAACTGCTGGGACCGACGGCGTTTACCGCATCGGCAACCTGCCAATCGGAATCTACACCGTCACCGCAGCCGCCAAGGGTTTTAGCGGTGGCGGCGTGAAAGGCGTGCGGATTACGTTGAGCAATGTGGTGACGCAAAACATCACTCTGCAGGTCGGGGCAACCGCCACAACGGTGGATGTGACCGACGCTCCACCGCCAATCGACACCACGACGGCGCAATTGCAGACGTCGTTCGATGCGCGCCAGGTGCAGGACCTGCCAACGGCGAGCTTCTCGAAGACCATCAACGGTGCCGGAATCTGGAACCTCAGCCTGCTGGGTGCGGGTGTTTCGTCGCAGGGTGGCGTTGGCCAAGGCACCGGTCCCGCGGTTGCCGGACAGCGCCCCGAGGACAACACCTTCTTCCTCGATGGCGTGAGCAACAACAACCACTACTCCACGGGCCCGCTGGTCTACGTTTCCAATGAGGCCATCGGCGAGGTTTCGGTGCTGCAGAACCAGTTCAGTGCGGAGTTCGGCGGCGCGTCGGGCGGCGTGTTCAACGCGGTTGTGGCCTCCGGCGGCAACGCGATCCACGGGACGGTTTACAACTACCTCCAGAACCGTAAGCTGAACGCGGTCGATTCCACCAGTTGGACCCAGGGGCTGACCTCGAATCCCCGGTTTGACAACAATCGGTTGGGCATGTCCATCGGCGGCCCGATCTTGAAGAACAAGCTTTTCTACTTCGGCAACATGGAGTACAACCCCCTCGGCCAGTCGGCCGTGCCCGGCGCGCCGTTGTATGCGCCGACCGCTGCGGGCTACTCCACCCTGGCGGGAATCTCCGCCCTGAGCAAAACGAACCTTGGCGTTTTGCAGCAGTACGTTCCGGCGGCTCCGGTGGCCAACGAGGATCCGCTGATCGTCGCGGGCAAAAAGGTCGCCATCGGCGATATTTCCTTCGTCAATCCGACCTACACCAACAGCTACAACGCCCTCACGTCGATCGACTACAACCTGAGCGAGAAGGACCAGCTTCGCGGCCGTTGGGTCTACAACAAGAGCCAAGGCTTGGAATCGCCCGGCCCGAACCTGCCGATTTTCGCGGTGAACTCCCCCAACAACAACTACCTTCTCTCGGTATCGGAATTCCACAACTTCACGCCGACCCTGCAGAATGAGTTCCGCGGCTCCTTCAGCCGCAATGTGAATTCGCTGGGTCTGCCGGACACCAAGTTCCCCGGGCTTAATGTCTTCCCGCAAATTACGCTTGACGAGTTAAATGGACTTACGCTGGGTCCCGACGGTCCCTCGGGTTCGATCCAAAACCTCTTCCAGCTCCAGGACAATGTGAGCAAGGTGTGGGGCAAACACACGATCAAGGCCGGGTACCACTTCACGGACGTGATTCTGACCAACTACTTCATCCAGCGCGTGACTGGGAACTACGAATACAACAGCTTGGAGCAGTACCTGCTCGACCTGACGCCGGACGTCCTGGGTGAACGCAGCGCCGGCGCAACCAGCTATCCGGCCGGTTTCCTGCAGCACGAGGCCTTCGTGAATGACGATTTCCGCGTCCGTCCGAACCTGACCCTCAATTTGGGCCTGCGGTATGAGTACGTGACAATTCCGGTGGCGTCGCGCTACCAATCCTACAGCTCGCCTGCCAATGTCGCGGGTGGTATCACGTTTGGCGAGCCCAAGCCGAATCCGAACGAGTGGTCGCCACGGCTCGGATTTGCATATTCGCCGGGCAAGGCTGGTGTCTGGTCGATTCGCGGCGGATTTTCCCGCTCCTTCGACCTTACCTACGCGAACCTGACGTCGAACGCGTCGCCGCCATACTTCCAACAGACCAACGATGTGGATCTGAACTCCAACGCCCCGAACTTCCTGAAGAACGGCGCGCTTTCCGGGGCTCTGGTACCTTTGCCCAAGGACCCCAAGGGCGCGCTGGCCGTAATCGGCTCCTACACCTTCGGCGGCAAGCGCCCCTACGGGCTTACTTGGAACATGGGAGTGCAGCGGATCATCGCGAAAAACTACACTTTGGAAGTGCGTTACGTGGGCACCAAGGGCGTCCACCTGTGGAACCAATCGCGGTTGAACATCCAACCGCGCGTCACGGCCACACAGAACATTCCCACGTTCTTCAGCACGCCGTCGGCGGCGACGCTTGCCGCGCTTCCGTTGACGCTGGGACAATTGAAGTCAGTCATTCTGCCCGGCGCAACCGCCGCGCTTCCGTTCAACACCCTCGCAGCTGCCGGTTCCCAGGCCAACATTGTCGGCTATGCCCCGCAGGCCTACTCGCACTACGAAGGTCTGGCAGTCCAGTTGAACCGCCGGATGACGAACAATCTGAGCTTCATCGCGGCTTACACTTGGAGCCACAACATCGATGACGCCACGGCGACGAACTTCTCCACGTACCTGACGCCGCGCCGGGCGCAGGACTATCTGAATCTGGCCGCCGAAAAGTCCTCGTCGGCGCTGGACCGTCGGCAACGGTTGACCTACACGGCGATCTACGACTACAAGCCATTCCAGAACGGCAACTGGTTTCTGAAGAATGCGGTTGGCAACTGGAGCGTCTCCGGCACCTATACGTACGAGACTCCGGAATACGCCACCGTCCAAAGCGGTGTCGATTCGAACCTGAATAACGACAGCGCCGGCGACCGCACCGTGGTCAACCCGGCGGGTGACGCCAATACCGGTTCCAATGTGCGTGCCTACAATGCGGCCGGGCAGGTTGTGTCGACTGGCAATGCGGGAATTGTCGCGTACGTCGCGGTCAATCCGAACGCCCGTTACGTGATCGCCCAATCCGGCGCTTATGCCAACGGTGGAAGGAACACCTTCCCGCTCCACCCGATCAACAACGTCGACATGTCGCTCTCGAAGCGTTTCAGCATCGGCGAGCGGTTGAAGATGGAGTTCAGCGGCCAGTTCTTCAACCTGTTCAACCACGCGCAATACACGGGGGGCTACGTGAGCGACGTGTCGTCGAACGTGAACCTGTCGAGCCGGAATGAACTGATCCCGAGCAACAACCTGTTCGGCCGGTTCGACCAGTTCTACAGCAGCAACTCGCGCAACGTGCAGTTGCTGGCCCGCTTCCGGTTCTAAGGAGCCAGCGCGGGAATCGCTGGGCGGGTTTCGGGTATTTCCGGAACCCGCCCATTTTCTTTGGCCGCTATACTGGGAATTCGATGTCCAAGCGCCTGCTCAACATCGCCGCAACCATCCTGCTGATTGTTTCGGCGACGCTGGTCATCTGGCAGGGCTCCTTCGACGTGGGCGGCTTCCGTCCCGCCGATTCCGAGCAGACCTTCCTCTTTTTCGTCGTTTCGCTCGTCATTTTCCTGCTCACGGTAACGCTCGGCTTCATGCTGGTGCGGATCGTGCTGCGCATGTGGTTCGACCGGCAGAGCGGCCGCCCCGGCTCCCGTATTCGCACGAAGCTGATATCCGGCGCACTGGCGCTCAGCATCATGCCCGTTCTGTTCATGGTCTTGTTCAACTACGAGGTCATGAACCGTACGCTCCAGCGGTGGTTCACCGGTCCACAGGAGCACGTTGTTGCCGATTTTCAAAAGATTCTGGCTGCCATCGAACAACAGACACGTGGAAAGGCGCTCGCCGAGGCCCAACTGATCGCTGCATTGTCGGAAACGCAGGAACAGATCGAAAATCCGGGCAGGGAAGCCCCGTGGCTGGCAGCATTTTGCGCATCGCACGGGATTACGGCGGTGCGCATCCTGCCGGCCGAATCGATGCAGCCCGCGGCAACTTTCGGCCGCTTCCCCGGATCGGTTGAGACGCCGAATGTATCGGCCATGGCACCGATCCTGAAGTACGGTGCGGCGATCGGCTCGGTGGTCGTCAACGAGACGCTCCCTGTGAATGCGGCCAAGCTGGTGAAGGACATCGGGTCCGACGTCAAGGATTTCCAGCAGCTTGCCGAACAGCGCCGCCGCGTGCGCCGCAACTACGTGCAGGTGATTGTCCTGATCGCCTTGTTTGTGCTTTTTGTGGCCGGATGGCTGGCGCAGTTCCTTGCCCGGCAGATCAGCGGGCCGATTTCAGCGCTGGTGCGGGCCGCCGAAGAGGTAAGCCGCGGCAATCTGGCCTATCGGGTCAACGTGGCGGCGATGGACGAGCTGAATCAGTTGGTGGACGGGTTCAACCGTATGACCAAGGATTTGGAGGCGAACCGGACGGAATTGGAATCCCGCCGCCGCCTGACCGAGGCTATCCTGCAAAGTATTCCGTCCGGGATTATCGCGCTGGACCCCTCCGGTGGTGTGCAGAGTGTGAACAATGCCTTGGTCCAAATGCTGCCGCACGTTGGTCCGGGAGCGGCCAAGAAATTGGACGATCTGTTTTCCCGCGAGGATGCGGCTGAAATCCGCTATCTGATGAACCGCGCACGGCGCACGGGCTTGGCTTCGCTGCAGTTGGAGGTCCAGACGCCGCTGAAGACCCTCCACTTGGCCGTCACCGTGGCGGCGGTCGAGCGCGGTCGGAATTCCAGCTTTGTGGTGGTGTTGGAAGACACCAGCGACCTGCTCCGCGCCCAAAAAACCGCTGCTTGGAGCGAGGTTGCGCGCAGGGTTGCCCACGAAATCAAGAATCCGCTGACGCCGATCACGTTGTCGGCCGAACGCATCCTGCGCCAAGTTCATCGTGTGGCGCTGCCTCCTGCGCTCGATCAGCTTTTGACTGAATGTGCCGGTACGATTCTGGAGGAGACGGCGTCCGTGAAGCGCTTGGTGGACGAATTCTCCCAGTTTTCACGGCTGCCTTCCGCCAAGCCGGTGATCTGCGATATCAACGAGGTCGTGATGACGGGCCTGGGTGTTTTCGAAGGCCGTCTGGAAGGCATTGAGTTGGTGGTGGATCTTGCGCCGGGCCTGCCCCCTGTTTCGGTAGACCCGGAACAGTTCAAGCGCGTGGTGGTGAATTTGGTGGACAACGCGGGCGAGGCGATGCAGGATTCGCCGGTGCGCGTGCTCCACGTCAGCACGAGGCCGGGCGGAACGGACGGCGTTGAAATCGTATTTGCCGACTCCGGCTGCGGCATCACGGCCGACCAGAAGGACAAGCTGTTTCTACCCTATTTTTCCACCAAGAGCCGGGGGACCGGTCTGGGTTTGGCGATCGTGAGCCACATCCTCGCCGAACACGATGCAAGCATTCGAGTCGAGGACAATAGACCTTGTGGGGCCCGGTTCACGGTTGAGGTTCCGGTCGCCGTTGACGCTGCCCCCGAGGGCCAATTCCAACCTGTTTCCGCACTGACAACCGCATGACTCCTCCCCGAATCCTTATCGCTGACGACGAGCCCGGCATTCGCCTCTCACTGGGGGGAGTGCTGCGCGACGAAGGCTTTGAAGCTGTGGCGGTGGCGTCCGGCGAGGAGTGTCTGGAAGCGCTGGCCCGGTCTGTTTTTGACATTGTGCTGCTGGATATCTGGCTTCCGGGCATCGACGGCTTGGAAACGTTAGACCGGATTCAGGCTATTCCGGCGGCGGACCGCCCGGTTGTGGTGATGATTTCTGGCCACGGTACGATCGAAACCGCTGTGAAAGCGACCAAGCTGGGGGCCTACGACTTCCTGGAAAAGCCGCTGTCAATTGAGCGGGTCCTGCTGGTGGTCAAGCACGGAATGGACCACCGGCGGTTGCGGCTCGAGAACGAGCGGCTGCGTGAATCGGCTGGCGGCGATTCGAAAATTGTCGGCGACAGCGTCCCGATGAAGGCGTTGCGGCAGCAGTTGGGGTTAATGGCGGGGACAAACGGGCGCGTCTTGATCTACGGCGAGAGTGGAACCGGCAAGGAGTTGATCGCGCACGCCCTGCATGCGATGAGTCCGAGGGCCGGCAATCCGTTCGTGGAAGTGAACTGCGCGGCAATTCCCGAGGATCTGATCGAGAGCGAGCTCTTCGGGCACATGAAGGGCAGTTTCACGTCGGCGCATGAGCGGAAAATCGGCAAGTTCCAGAAGGCG
This sequence comes from uncultured Acidobacteriia bacterium, assembly GCA_903925015.1. Taxonomy (GTDB): domain Bacteria; phylum Acidobacteriota; class Terriglobia; order Bryobacterales; family Bryobacteraceae; genus BOG-234. The sequence goes on along the minus strand of CAIYDY010000372.1, from coordinate 3,148 downwards.
GATACGGGTACGCTGTTTCTGGACGAGGTGGGCGATATGAGCCTGCGCACCCAGGCCAAGGTGCTGCGGGCGTTGGAGGAACAGCGGTTCGAGCCCGTGGGCGCGCATGAATCGATCCGGGTGGATGTGCGCGTGGTGGCGGCGACGAACAAGAATTTGGAGGACGAGATCTCCAAGGGGAATTTCCGTGAGGATCTTTTTTACCGCCTCAACGTGATTCCGTTCCACGTGCCGCCGCTGCGGGAGCGGAAAGAGGACATCCCGGCGCTGGTGCTTCATTTTCTGGAGGATTTCGCGCGCGGATATGGCCGCCGTCCCAAAGAATTGACGCACCAGGCGCTGCAGTTGTTGCAGGACTACCACTGGCCGGGGAACATCCGGGAGCTGCGGAATTTGATCGAGCGGATCGTGATTTTGCATCCCCAGGGCCGTGTGGAGGCGAGGCACATCCCATTGCAGTTGACGCGGAAACCGGCGTCGGAATTGGCTTCGGAACGCTATGGCAGCTTGCAGGAGGTGCGCGAGGCCGCTGAACGGGATTACATCCAGAAGAAGCTGGATGAATCGAACGGCAACGTGACGCGCGCGGCGGAGATGCTGGGGTTGGAGCGCAGCAATCTTTACCGGAAGATGCGGACGCTGGGGATCGCTCCCAGGGAGTAGCGGTTTTGGCGGCGCTGTTTGTGTTTGGCGCTTGACAAATAGGGGTTGCCGGGGAGATACTGGGAGTTTCCCACCTCCTGCGGATGTGGCGGAATTGGCAGACGCGCTAGATTCAGGTTCTAGTTGGGGCAACTCAGTGGAGGTTCAAGTCCTCTCATCCGCACCAAATATCCATAACAATTGCCCTCCGTAAGGAGGGCTTTTTTGTTGCCTGAATCTTTTGGAGCGGGGTCGACGGATGCCGGGCCGCCCGCATCGTACTGCAATCTGATTGTTATGGAAATGTAACGAATTTTACAGGCATTTTCAAGCTTGTCATGTTACAGTTGGCTTGCCTATCCTTTTGTGTGGTTCGCAGCCAAAGGAAGATCCGGCCAAATATGAAAAAGATCCTATCGATTGCGGCCTTCATTGCCGCCTCCCTGCAGGTTGTCCAAGCCGAGGTTATCACCGCTTGGACCTTCGAAAACAACGGAATCGCGTTGAATAACAGCCCCGTTCCTTTGATCGGCGCAGGCACTGCCCGGTCGGTCGGCATGGACGTTTATCCGACCCCCAATGTCGGCGTCACCACCAACGATGTGCTGTCGGGTGTGGTGGGCGACACGGGCTTGAACGGCAATGCCAATACCAGCCAGGTCTGGCGGGTGCGTGCGCAGGCGGGTCCCAGCGGGCTGGCGGCGAACGGATGGTCGAGCACTGCTCCCATCGGGACTCAAGGCGCCGTGTTCGCAGCCAGCACGGTGGGCTACACCAACATCAAGGTCACGTTCGATTGGTTTGCGACCAACCAGGGTGAGGCGAAGCTGCAACTTGCCTACACCACGGACGGCACCACTTGGAAAAATGTGCCGATCAACCTCGCCGGTTCGGACGACTATCTGGTGTCACTGACCAACAACAGCTCGCCCAACACGGTAAACGGTGCGTACGTCATGATGACCGGGGGCGGACAGAACTGGTTCACCGGGCTGACCGCGAACATCAACGATCCCCAAGCCGCCAATAATCCCAAGTTCGCCATCGAAATGGTAAACGCCTCGACGGGCGACGATTGCATCAGCGCTTCGGGAACAGCGTTGAACAACAACTCGGGCAACTGGCGCTTCGACAATGTGGTAATCTCCGGGCAGAATACTTTCAACGGGTTTACTCCCGGAAATCTGATCCTCTCTCGCACCGTTTATGGCGGCGATGCGGGCTCCATCGCAGTCGGCCAGTCATTGCCGCCGGTGTGCCCGGCCAGCGCCAGTGCAGCCACGCCCGGAGCCTGCGCGGTCAAGGCCACCGACAGCGGCCTGTATCCTTCAACGGCCACCACCAACAACGTTTTCAACAACAACAAGGCGGACAGCAGCTTCGGTATCACCACGCCGATCTTCTTGGACCACTTGACTCCCGCGGGCACCACGCTCAACAGTTTCCCGGTCCCCAGCAACATGCTCGTGACGAGCTTCAGTTCCAAGTCCGAGTTGGGGCTGAATCTGTCAACGGACGGCAGCGTGGTTACTTTCATGGGGTACGTCGCTGCGCCGAACACTGTGGACGTGTCGAATTCCAATACGCCCGGCGTCTATGATCCGACCAATCCGGCTGGCGGCAGCTATTTCCGGGCCGTAGCCCAGGTGAATGCCAACGGAGGCATCCAGGTCACGCCGACCAACGCCTACAGCGGCAACAACGGGCGTGCGGCGATTCTGGCCAACGGACTGTACTATATGGTGGGCAATTCCAATAACGGAACGGGTACGGCCGCCAACCTCGTGTCTTCGACCGGTGTCGAGATCGCCACGCCCGGGCAACCAGCCAACACGGTTCCTATGGAGGTGGGTAATTTTTCGATCAACCAGATCAACCCGCTTACGGGGCAGCCCTACGCCGTTGATACCAAAGACAAACCGGGCAAGGACAGCAACTTCCGGGGGCTGACAATTTTCAACAATACGCTGTACGTCACCAAGGGAAGCGGCAGCAACGGGATCGATACCGTTTATCAGGTAGGCAACGCGGGTACACTGCCGAACCTTGCCAATGCGGCGACTGCGCCCGTCACCGTGCTGCCGGGCTTTCCCACGGTGTCTGCACGAGTGGTGGGCCCCAACGACATCTATCCTTTCGGGATCTGGTTCGCCAACGCCAACACGCTATATGTCGCAGATGAAGGCGACGGCGTACTTGCCGACGCTGCCGGCAGCAAGATGGCCGGTCTGCAGAAGTGGGTTCTGTCGGGCGGCATTTGGAAGATGGCGTATGTCCTGCAAAATGGCCTGAGTCTGGGCCAGCCGTACTCGATCCAGAACTACCCGGCCGCGCTCAACCCCGCCACCGGCGGTCTGCGCAACATCACGGGCAAGGTCAACGGGGATGGAACGGTCACCGTCTACGCCGTCACTTCGACGGTGAGCGCCAACGGGGACCAGGGTGCGGACCCCAACAAGTTGCTTTCGATAACCGATACGGTGGCGGCCACCACCGCTCCTGCGTC
>CAIYDY010000371.1 GCA_903925015.1 uncultured Acidobacteriia bacterium | reverse complement strand
CGCCAAGGCTCCCCGCTTCTGGAACGTCAAGCCGACCCAGATGCACTGGGTGGCGCTCAACATGCGCTTCGCGGAATCGGAATTGGCCGAGGCCTCCGTCAACCCTGCCGAACGCGAGGCCGTCTTCGCCGCCCTCGAAACCGTTTCCAGCCCTTGGCGCGCCGCGCTCGTCCGCAAGGCCGTCACCGATGGCGACGCCCGCCTGGCGGTGGAAACACTGACACCCTCCGAACTCTGGAACATCGCCCGCATCCTCTCCACCCAAAAGGTCGGGGCCGATACGCCCGTTGGCCGGGAAGTCGCCCACTACAAGGCGATCTCCGCAGAGGACGTCAGCAATTCCGAAATCTCACGCGCCTGGGGCACCCCCAAGCCGACTCTCGCAAACTCCTACCGGTCCGAGCTGCTGAATATCCGCACCTTCCCGACGCTGATGGGTTACTCCAGCCGCATTATGGCCGAAAGCTGGGAATCCAATTTGCTCTATTGGGCCGAGGTCGCCGACGAATCCGGGATCGGTCCCGCCCAGTTGAACGTGCTTGTTCCCGATTGGACCCGCAAGGTGGTTGAACGCATTTTCGCGTCCCACTTGGAGGACTGGCCGGCACTGCTCAAGAGCCTCCGCGCCGTGGGTGAGGAAATCCGCACCCGGAGTTCACAAACCCCGGCCAAAGCCGGCACCGAGTAACGTACTTAGCCTGATTTAGAGGATTGGGGAGAACACAATTTCATGGTTTGGAAGACGATTATTCGTACAATCTGCGGCTCGGCGCTGCTGGCCGCAACTGGTGCCGGTGTCTGGCTGTGGGCCCAGGAAGGTCCCACGCCGATTTTCAAATCCAAGGTGGATTTGGTCGTCCTCAGTTTCACCGTCACTGACAACAAGGGCAAATACGTCAACGGTCTGAAACCTTCGGACTTCAAGATTACCGAGGACGGCATCTCCCAAAAACTCGCCACGTTCGCCGAGGGCAGCAAGCCTCCGATGCAAATCATGGCGGACGGCAGTATGCGCCCCCTCCTGCCCGGCTCCCCCGAGGCCCAGAAGCAGGGTACCTCCGACCTCCGCGCGGACGCCTTTGTCGGCACCAACGTTTTCGTCCTGTTCGACACCAGCAACTTCATGTACCGCGGTTTCGTCTATGCCGAGGACGCCATCGCCGACTTCGTCCGGGGTCTCGACAAGGCCGACTCGGTCGCCGTCTACACCTTCAGCCGGAACCTCTCCCGCGCGGCCAACCTCACCGCCGATCGCAACGAGGCAATTGTCGGCCTCCGCAAAGCCGTTGCCGGTGACGATACCGCGCTCTACAATGGCCTACTGCTCTCGCTCCGCGATGCAGCCAAGGTTCCGGGCCGCAAGGTCGTAATCGTGTTCTCCAACGGTCCCGACAACGCCAGCATGGTTGCTCCCGACGACGTCCGCGCTGTCGCCGAAGACGAAGGCATCCCGATTTACGTCATCTCCACCAACGATGTGAACAAGGACCCGATCTCCTCCAGCGTTTTCAAGCGCCTCGCGACCCGCACCGGCGGCAAGGCCTATTGGGCGAAAACATGGCAGAAACAGGTGGAAGCCTTCGACCAGATCCGCGAGGATCTTGGCAACTCCTACACCGTCACTTATTACCCGGCCCCGAACCCCAACGAGGGTTTCCGCAAGATCAACATCGCCGTCGCCGGTGATACGGGCAAGAAATACCGTATCCAATCTCGTCCCGGCTACCGGCCCCGGACTTATTAAGGGGGACCTGAGCTTGATTTCGCCGATAGCCATACTTGCCCTGCAACTGGCCTACGCGACGCCAGTGCAGGGCGATTTCAAGATCCCAAATTTCCGGTTCGCATCCGGCGAAACCCTCCCGCAGCTCAACCTGCATTACCGGACTGTCGGAAAACTCCAGCGCGACGCGAAGGGCAATGCCACCAACGCCGTTCTGATCCTCCACGGCACCACGGGCACCGGTGGAGCCTTCCTCGGCTCCCGCTTCGGCAACCAACTGTTCGATGCCGGCCAAGCTCTCGATTCCGAAAAGTATTTCTTGATCCTGCCCGACGGAATCGGCCACGGCCAGAGCTCGAAACCTTCCGACGGCCTCCACGCCAAATTTCCCGCCTACACCTACGGCGACATGGTGGAGGCGCAACACCGTCTGGTCACCGAGGGGCTCAAGGTAAACCACCTGCGCCTTGTGCTGGGTACCTCGATGGGAGCCATGCACGCGTGGATGTGGGGTGAACGCTGGCCCGGGATGGTCGACGCGCTGATGCCGTTGGCGTCGGCCCCGGTACAAATCGCCGGGCGAAACCGCATGATGCGCCGTCTGATTTCGACCTCCATCCGCAATGACCCGGAGTGGAACAACGGCGAATACACCAAGCCCCCGCGAGGCCTCGACGGTGCTTTGGAAATGCTCTTCATCATGACGAGTTCGCCGCTGCACGAGCATCAGGACGCACCGACGCGGGACGAGGCCGACCAGTCCATGGATTCCTGGATGGCCCGCGAGCGCCGCGTTGTGGATGCCAACGACATGCTGTATGCGTTCGAATCTTCGCGCGATTACAATCCATCGCCCGATCTCGAAAAGATCCAAGCTCATGTCTACGCGGTGAATTCCGCCGACGACGAGGTGAATCCACCCGAACTGGGCATCATGGAGCGGGAAATCAAGCGCGTCAAGCATGGCCGCTACATCCTGATCCCCACCGGTCCCGACACCCACGGCCACGGAACCCACTCCCGCCCCGAAGTCTGGGGGAAGTACCTCGAGGAACTCCTCGCCGTCAGCCAAATCCGCTAAACTGGTCCTTTGGAAAACATCGATTTCGCCCGCATCCTGAACGAAACCGCCGACCTGATGGAGATTGCCGGCGAGGACGGCTTCCGCATCCGTAGCTACCGCAACGGGGCGGTCGCCATCGAGGGCCACCCGGAGCGTCTCGCGGACATTCTTGCGAATCCCGACCGCAAGGTGACCGAGATTCCAGGAATCGGCAAAGGCCTCGCCTTCGTCCTCGGTGAAATCGGTTCCCGGGGCAGCTGCGAAATGCGTGACGCCCTCCTCCAACGCTTTCCGCCCGCTGCCCTCGACTTTCTGCAAATCCAGGGTCTCGGTCCCAAGGGCATCGCCCTGCTTTTCGAGAGGTTCCCCGCGCTCGATTCCATCGATGCGCTCGAAACACTCTGCTGCGAGGAAAAACTCCGCACCCTCCCGCGCATGGGTGCCAAGCTGGAGGAAAAAGTGCTTCGCGGCATCGCCCAGTTCAAACAGCGCACGGGGCGTTTCCTTCTCTCCGTCGCCGCCGAGACCGCGCGCGAAATCGAGCAGCACCTCGCGGGGCTGCCCGGCATCGAGGCCATCACCCCCGCTGGAAGTCTTCGTCGGGGCAAGGAAACCATCGGCGACCTCGATATTCTGGTCACCGGCCCCGGAGCCACCGGAGCCAACGCGGCCGCAGTCCTGGACCGGGTCGCTTCCCACCCCCATGTCCGCGAAGTCCTCGTGAAGGGTGCGAACAAAACCAGCGTCAAAATGGGCCGCGAAGGACTCCAAGTGGATGTCCGGGCACTGGATTCCGATACCTACGGTGCTGCCCTGCAGTACTTCACCGGCAGCAAGGAGCACAATGTCGCCCTCCGCCAGCGCGCGGTCCGAATGGGCTTCAAGCTCAGCGAATACGGCCTCTTCCGCGCTGCCGACGATGTCCGCGTCGCCGGCGCCACCGAGGAAGGGATCTACGAGGCTCTCGGCCTCGCGTGGATTCCCCCCGAACTTCGCGAAAATCTGGGCGAAATCGAAATGGCCGAGTCGCGGACCCTGCCGGTCCTTGTTGAGCGGTCCCAAATCCGTGGCGACCTACACATGCACACCACCGCGACCGACGGTCGGGCCACGCTGGAGGAAATGGCCATCGCCGCCCGCGAACAGGGCTATGAGTATATCGCGATCACGGACCATTCCAAGGCCCTCGCCATGGCCATGGGCTTGGACGAACGGCGAGTGGTCGAGTTCGCCAACACCGTTCGGCGGATCAACGAGACCGGCGACTTGGGCATCCGCATTCTGTCCGGCCTTGAGTGCGACATCCTTCGTGACGGTGAAATGGACATCGCGTGGGATGCCCTTGCCGAGTTGGACATCGTGATCGGAAGCGTCCACAACAACATGAACATGGAGCCGGAAGCCATGACCGACCGGCTGCTGAAGGCTTTAGAATGTCCGTGGCTTACTGCCTTCGGACACCCGACAGGGCGCCTGCTTCTGCACCGGGACCCGTTCCCGTTTGATTTTGACCGCGTTGTTACCGAGGCTGTGCGCCGGGGCGTCTGGATGGAAATCAACGCCAGTCCCGAACGCCTGGACCTTGGCGCGAATCTGGTTCGCACGGCAAAATCCAAAGGAGCGAAATTCGTGATATCAACCGACGCCCACCACCCCAAGAGCCTTCTGAACATGCCCTACGGTGTTGCCACGGCCCGTCGCGGAGGACTGACCGCCGACGATGTGATGAACACCCGGCCCCTCGATCAATTCATGAAATCCGTGAGACAGCACGCATGAAAATCGTCGAATCCAAAGAGGTCTACCGTTGCCGCGTTTTCGGCATTACGGAAGATGTTGCTGCAGATGGCACGGGTTTCGAAATCCGCCGCAGCATTGTCCGGCACCCCGGGGCAGCTGTGATGCTGGCGGTCGATGACGCCGACCGCATCCTTTTGATCCGCCAATACCGTCTGGCACTGGACAGCTACATTTGGGAACTCCCGGCCGGCACGATCGATCCCGGCGAGACTCCGGCCAAAACGGCGCGCCGCGAATTGGTGGAGGAAACCGGCTACCGAGCCAAGCACTGGAAGAAGATTGGCACATTTTATCCCAGCCCCGGTTGCATGGACGAACGGATGAGCATCTTCCTCGCCACCGGTTTGACTGCGGGCAAGGCCCATCCCATGGGCGACGAACAAATCGAGACGAAGTGGTTCACCCGGGCGGAAGTGACCAAAATGATCCAGCAGAAGAAAATTCAGGACGCCAAGACCCTGATTGCTTGGCTGTATTTCAACTACCTGTAGGGGCAATTATGGTCCGGATTCCGTGACCGAAATTGCCGGGAAGGGGTGGTGCGTGGCGTCCGCAGCAGCGCTTGTACTTGGTGCCTGAACTGCAGGGGCACTGGGCGTTGCGAGCAACTGGCGGCTGCTTGGGTTCCGGCGTTTCCACCCGCTGGGACCGCAGTTCCTTGAGCGCCTTCAAGGCGCGCCATAGAGCGATGAAGGCCCGGTCACGGTCGCGGTCATTGGCCGCCCGGACTTTGGGGTCAAAGTTCGGACCCATGTCCGCTTCCCTCTCCTCGCACTCGCCAATCCGCCGGTAGCAGCGGTCGATTTCACGGATGAACAGGGCTTCGAGCTGGATCGAAGTCGTCATGAGGGTCTCCTCCGACAACGATCCTAGACGACCGAACGTGACAATTCGAACCATTCATTCTGCAAGTACCTGAAAATACGCGAAATAGCGGCTGAAAAAAGTTGTGACCTACTGGTAGGCCGGATTCTTCTTCAGGCTGATCATGTTGCCCAGCAACCGGTATGCCCCAGGCACACCCGACGGCAGTTGGCGGTAGATTGCGAAGGCATCATAAATATAGAAGCCCTTGCCGTACCGGGCGATCAAGAGTCCGCCCTTTTGCTCGTCCTGCTCCGGATCGTGGGTCTCCACAAGAGCGGTGTACTGCTTGTCCCAGGTCTTCATGAAGCCGTGGCCGCGCTCTTCCTCCCACCCGTTGAAATCGGATGGTGAAATCTTGTTCGGCCAAGTGAACATGGGGTGTCCGGGCTCCAGGAACCTCACCGTCGAGGCCTCGTCCACCACCTTTTGCGGATTCGAGCCCAGTTCGAAAGGATACGGGCCGTAGTTGTGGTCGAAGTCTTGCAGGTTGTACTGCACCACGAGCACGCCGCCGTTCTTCACGTAATCCAGCAACCGACCGTTGGCCGACTTCAAATCCGCACGGACGGCGTAAGCGCGCACACCCAGCACGATCGCGTCATAGCCGCCGAGATCGCCCTGGGTGAGGTCGGAAGTTGCAAGGACACGCACCTCGTGGCCCAAGTTTTCAATCGCCTTGGGAACTTCATCGCCCGTGCCCGGCAAGTAGCCAAGCCGGAGTCCTGAAACCGTCTTCACATCCACCCCGACGGCCTTGTAGGTCGCCGCAGTATAGAACGGATAGTTGCGGACACCCAAATAGCCGGCCATCCGGTAGCCTTCGGAATACTTCTTCCCCGCGTACTCCGCCACCGCCGAAATTGTGTAGGTCTCGGCCTTCACCCCGGCTGGAACCACGTTGAACGCAAGAACCCGGTCCTCGCCATCGCGCGCCATGGAAAACGGGGCTTCGGCCGGCTCCGACCGCCAACCGGTCGGCAGCGAAAGCCGCAAGACTCCCTGCGCCGGGCCCTTCACATTGCTGTGGACCGTTGCGGTGAGGGATAAAGATTTCGCCGTCAATGGCAGTGCGCCGCCGGGCAGGCCCAGGCTGACCGAAATTGCCGGTGCCACCATTAGCGGATTCTGTACTTGGCCGATTCCAGCCACCCGTTCGCTGGTCTGCACGACCTGATCGACGTCGAACGGAATTCCGTGGTAGCTGAACGTGGCACGCGCCGTCAACGGATATGCTGCGGTGGAAAGATTGCGGTAGCGTGCGTCGATCACGTCGTAATAGGGTTGCTCCAGCGAATCCCGCTTGTAATAGGGGCGCGTGATGGTTGCGTCGGCGGGCACTTGGACCGTCATCCGCCACAGTTCCTGTTTGCCGGGTGCCAATGTGTTCGAGGGCTTGCCCTGCACTTCCACATTCCAGTTCTTGCCGTCGGCGGCCACCAAGGTGACCTTGTCCAATCCGACCTGCTCCGTGCCGAGGTTCAAAGATGTCGTTTCTACCGCGAACGCCTGTCCCGGAATCGCCATCGTAAATGCCGCGCTGCGCATCATGCCGAATCCACCCCGACCGCCCCGACCACCGGCATTTGGTTCCGGCATCTTCAATTGCGCCGAAACTGCCGTGCCGAAGGAGAGTTCGAGCGACGCTGCGAGTGCCTTCTGGAACTGCTGTTCCTTGATTCCAAGCTCGAATAGCACGTCGCTTTTGCCCGGTTCGGCCAACTTGCTGGCCTTTACCGCCGTGGAAAGTTCGCGCGTGGCCTTCAGGCCATCCGCGAGGAAAGGGGCGATCCCGGAGGGCTTCTCAGCGGAGAACTGTGAGAATGCCGCGTCGGCCTTGGCGGCGATTCCAGCCAGTCCAGTCTTCAGGAAGGCGGTATCGCCGGTGGCAAGACCTGCAATGCCGCCCAAGCTGACATCGATCCCGTCAAAAAAGTTCTGTTCCTGGTCGGCAGTTGGAACGCGCGAGCCGTAGCGGTGGTAGCTGGCCGACGCCGGCGCCGGTTGCGGCAGGGTCCCACCGCCATTCTGCGATTTCTGCAAGCCCCAGCCTTCGCGGGCGATCTGTGTCGCGGTCAAGCCTGTCCCGGCGATGAGTTTTCCCTCGTCGATGGTCAGATTGACCGACGGCCTTTCGGTGGTCCACTTCTGCGCAACATAGTCGAAGAACCGCACCGGGACGTATTTGTCGATGGCATAGTCGTACATTCCGTCCTTGGTGATCTCGGCAAACGGGGATCGGCCATACACCTTGAGCGGCGTCCAGGGGCGGAGGCCTTCCTGGACCTGTTCGGGGAATTTGGTTGGATCGCCGGCAGCCACGTAGGCTTCCTGAGCCAACTGCCCAGCCACCTGGTGGTTGCCGTGGCCGTCGGTTGCGTTTCCAATAAACACCGAGGTGATCACGAGTGGGCGGCGCATGCGGATGACACGGACCACGTCGGCCAGGACACGGTCATGTCCCCATTTGTCGAGTGCCTCCTCGCGGGTCTTGGAAAAGCCGTAATCGATGGCGCGGGTCCAATACTGCTCCACCCCGTAGTAGCGGCCAGCTTGCAGCAATTCCTGCGTGCGTACGAGGCCCATGGCGTCGTAGGTGTCGGCCGACATCTCGTTCTGGCCGCCCTCGCCCCGGTTCAGGGTGAGCTGGATGGCCCGGGCCCCCACACCGCGCGATTCCCATACCAACATTCCGCCGTCCTCATCGTCCGGGTGCGCCACCACGAGGGCCAAACTGGCGCGGGTGCGGATCTCCCGCAGCATCCGGGCCAAGCCCGCGGTACCCCGGTCCGGATGGATCGGCTGGGCGTCGCTCTGGGCGGAGACGAAGCGCGTCCCGGCAGCTGCCAACACAAACAAGGAGGTGAGAAACAAGGATGATCTGCGCATGAAATTTAGGGGAGGAAAACGGACCTATACCGTATTGTAATCGCTGGTTGGAGGTGAATCGGCCCCAGGGAAAAGTGCGGCGCGGATCAACACGAGCAACTCGTCGGTCCGGTCAATTTCGACCTTGATCTCCAGCCAGCAAAGCTTCAAAGGGGCTATGATTGATTCCACCTCCGCGGGCATGTTCACGGCGTCCTTTGCGGTGGTGAGGATCACCTCCGCCCCAAGGTCGAGCGTGCGTCGGGCCAAACGGCGGATCTCGACGGGCTTGTACCTGTGGTGGTCGCCGAATTCGTACCGCTCCATCGGTTTCACCCCTACCTGGTCCAGCGATTTCCAAAACGCCGCCGGATTCCCCAGCCCGCAGATTGCGACGGAGCGCAGGCGCGCAACCTTGGGGATCGGCAGCGCGGACCCGGACAGGTTGGTCCAGCGATCCACTACTGTCCGGCAGTGGAAGATTGGCGCACGCTGGTTCCAGCGGCGGATCTGGTACTCGATGGCCGGTATGTTCGGAGCCTCGTTTTCTCGCGTGATGAGAATGGCCGAGGCACGTGCCAAGCCGGAAAGAGGTTCGCGAAGCCGACCCATGGGCAGCAGTCGACCGCCGCCGAAGGGGTGGAGACCGTCGACCAGAACCAGATCAAAATCGCGGGCCAGCTGGAGATGCTGGAAACCATCGTCCAACAGGAACATGCGCGGGTTGGCCTGTGCGAGGAGTGCGATGCCCGCCTCATAACGTTCGGAAGCGATGCCCATGGGCACTGGCGTGTTGCGCGCGAAGGTGCGGAGGTAGAGTTGCGCTTCGTCGCCGGTAAGGGCTAGGGGCACAGACTCATCGCCTCTGGGAAGCAGCACCGTGCCGCCGGTGCCGCGTCCGTGTCCACGGGTGAGCATCGCTGCTCCGTCGTGGCGGAGATACCGCAGCAGCTCGATGGAAACGGGGGTTTTGCCGGTGCCGCCCGCAGTCAGGTTGCCCACGCTCAATACCGGAATGGGCAGCTTTCGGACGCGCGCTTGTTTCTTTCGGCGGTCCCTGGCGCTGAAGAAGATCCAGAGGCGTTCGAAAAGCCAGAGAAACGCGTATCCGGGCTGGGGGGGCCGTTCCTGTGGATAGCAGGTGTCGTAGAGATCCATCACGGCGCTGGCCGCTGTTGCCGCCGCGCCGCGTTGGGCATTTGCCGATTCGAGGGCGCGCAGGCCGAGGGCGGTGTCGGCGGCGGCACTTGCGATGGCTCCAGCAAGCTGATCCCCGGAACCAATCCTGAGCAGTGCATTGTTGGCTCTGAATTGGATTTCGATGTCGGGGAAGTTTTCGAGGTGCGGGCCGCACACAATCGGCTTGGCGAAGACTGCGGGTTCGAGAACGTTGTGGCCACCTTTTTGAGCCAGCGTTCCCCCCATGAAAACGGCGTCGGCATGGGCGAAGAGGCCACCCAGCTCGCCGATGGAGTCGAGCAGGAGGATGTCAGCCCCGTCGTCGTGGGGGTTGCTGCGGCGCGTCCAGCGGAGACCGGACGCCTCCAGTTTGCGCGCAACCGATTCGAAGCGGTCCGGGTGCCTTGGGGCCAGAATAAGCCTCCATCCGGGCAGCAACCGCTGTGCTGCCAGTACGTGGTCCTCCTCGTCAATTTGTCCGTCGGAGCAAGTGCTGGCGGCGATCCACACATTCGCATCCGCAGCACCCAGGAACCGGAGGGCGGGGGAGTCGGCGGCGACAGTCCCCGGCGTGAAGTCATATTTGAGGTTGCCACCATTGCGGCAGCGGTCGGGCGGCGTGCCGGCCGCGATCCAGCGTTGCCGCATCAGGTCCGACTGCGCCAGAACCACATCGCAGAGGCCAAGGACCTGGCCGAAAAGTCCGGCCCGCTTTCGGTACTTCGGCAGCGCCCGGTCCGAGATGCGCCCGTTGACGATGGCCAAGCCGCAGCCGAGCCGCTTGGCTTCCCGGAACATATTCGGCCAGATCTCGGTTTCGAGTACGACCAGAACCGAGGGGCGGATCCAGCGAAGGACCTTCCGCACAACCCATACAAGGTCGAGCGGAGCGTAGAAGATGCCGTCGACAACGCCCTTCAGGCGCTTGTCGGCGATGGCACGGCCCGCCGGGGTGGTGGTGCTGAGGAAAATGTGGGCCTCGGGACGCCGGATGAGCAACTCTTGGATGAGCGGGATGGCTACCAGAACCTCTCCAACCGAAACTGCGTGCAACCAAATGGCACCGGTTGTGGTCCTTCGAAATACGGGCGGAAGTTCGCCGAAGCGCTCCCGGAGCGTGCCGAGGTAGGTCCGGTCCCGTAGACACCGTACCAGAAGGTACAGGATGACCGCCGGGAAGAGCAGTCCCTGCATGACCCGGTAAGTGAGGTAGATCGCTTTGCGTTTCAACGAGTTAAGGCCGACCATTCAAGTATATCGGCGGCAGGGCACGCGCGCCAGCCGTGATACTGTGGAACATATGCGCCCTGTTGTGATGGCCGGTGCCGCGCTTGTTTTTGCCCTGCAATGCCTCTCCAGCCAATGCTTTGCGGCTGAGAAGCCAGCGTTCCAGGTCAAGCCGGTGGAACAATACCAGCACCGCTTGACCAGTGAGAAGGTCACCATCGCTGCCGAGCCCTATGTGACGGACGAGCAGGCCTCGGAAGCTTTTGGCAAGGTGAATCCGTGGCGGTTGGGCGTCTTGCCCGTACTTGTCGTCATGAAGAACACCGGAACCAGCGCGATCCGGGTGGACAGGCTCAGGTTCATCTACCAATTGCCGGACCGGTCGAAGGTGGAAAATACACCGGCGTCCGATTTGAAATTCATCGGCGGCGGAAACCGGCCGAAATCCATGCCCACGCCGATCGGCATCAAAATTGGCAAGGGGTCCAAGAATCCGTTCGCGGAGTGGGAGATCGAGGGCCGGGCGTTCGCTGCAAGAATGCTGCCGCCGGGGGAAACCGTGAGCGGTTTCATCTACTTCCAGACACCGACATCCAGCGATGCGGCGTCGCTCTACATATCCGGCTTGGTGAACGCGGTCACCGGAAGCGAGCTGTACTACTTCGACATTCCACTTTCCGGCGGTGGGGCGCAATGAAGTCCTTCCGGATATTGTTGGCCTTGTTTTGCCTGGTGGCCTTCGGGTGTGCCAAAAAGGAGCCCGTGGTGGAGCATGCCATGCGCGGCGAAATCACCCTTCTGGACCCCGAACACAAGGTGGCGACGATCAAGCATGAGGACATCAAGGACTTCATGAAGGCCATGACCATGGAGTACACGGTCCGCGACGAGGCTGATTTCGCCAAGTTGAAGGTGGGCGGCAAGATCAACGCCATCGTTTTTGTCCAAGGTGACGACTATTGGGTTGGCCGGGTGAAGTCGGCGCAATGAGCGTGGATCAAGCTGTCCGCGACCAAATGCGCGCGGAATGGAACGAGCGGGCCCGGGAGGACGCACACTATTTTGTCGCGTTCGGCCGCAGGGACCAGGATGATGAAGGCTTCTTTGAAACCGGCGCGGCTCTGGCCCGGGAGCTGGAATCCGAGTTGAAGCGACTGCCTCCGGCCCCCGCGGCATCTCGGCGGGCACTGGAGATCGGTTGCGGCCCCGGACGTCTGATGCGCCCGCTGAGCAGACTGTTTGGGGAGATACATGGGATCGATGTCTCCGACGAGATGATTGCCCGTGCCAAGGAAAATCTGCGCGGGATTCCCCATGCCCATCCGAGGCATGCCAGCGGATCCGACCTTTCGGCATTTCCCGATGGGCACTTCGATTTCGTCTATTCGTACGCGGTCTTCCAGCACATTCCCAGTGCCGCGGTGGTGCTGTCGTATCTGCGTGAAACGGCACGGGTGCTCCGTCCGGGCGGTGTTGCGAGGCTGCAGATCAACGGATTGCCCCTCACGGCGAAGGCTTACACCACTTGGGAGGGCGTCCGCATCCAGGCCGATGAGGTTCGGGCACTGGCGGCGGAACTCGGCGTGCGGTTGCTGTCCTTGACGGGCGTTGGCACGCAGTACATGTGGACCACATGGCAGAAGCCTTTGGCGGCTGCTTGCCGGATCCGCGCCATTTCGAACGCTTTTTCCAGTGAGCAGGCCGTTCCGGCAAGCGGCAGACTGGCATGCGCTGCGCTCTCGATTGAAAATCTGCCCGAAGACTGCGATTTGAACAGCTTGCAGGTGCTGATCGACGGGGTTGCGGGCGAGATTTGCTACATCGGTCCCCGGTCCGGCAACGGGTTTACCCAGGTGAACGTGTTTTTGCCTCCAGGCTTGCGGACGGGTATGCTTCCGGTTCAGGTCGAATTCCAGGGGCGGGTCCTGTGTGCTGAGCATGCGGTAAGGGTGATCATGTCTGGTCCGGCGGTACCGAGGTTGACGGCGCTCTCGGACGCCGTGAATCTGCTCTCGCCGCAGAATATTGAGAGCGGACTGATCAAGGCGACCATTGAGGAAGTCGACGATATTGCCGCCTTCCGGGCCACCGTGGACGGCGTGGATGCTTCGGACGTCGAGACCTTCCGCACGGACCCGCTGGCGGAACGCTGGGAAGTGAATTTCGGTGTGCCGAAGTCGATTCCCTCTGGCGGACACGTTTTGGAAATCGGCCTGGGACGACGGTTGTTGGTGCGGACGGGGATTTTGACGTGCCTCGCGCTATCGACGCTGCTGGCTGCGGACTCGCCCGAAACGCTGCTGCGGGCGGCGCTGCGGGCTGAGACCGGGATGGTCACGCTTCCGGCGGGCGAGATCGAAATTTCGCGCGAGATCCTGCTCCCCGCCAAGGCCCATGATCTCGATATTCGCGGGTCGGGGACCACAATCAAGGCTTCGGCTGCGTTCCGGGGCAGGGCGTTGCTCGTGGT